>JAEXAJ010000050.1 GCA_023458215.1 Bacteroidota bacterium | reverse complement strand
GGTTTACATTATAAGGGTCCATACCATTCCAGTTGGAGTATTCGCCGTTGGCATCCTGATAGTTTTTTAGCCATTGCTGGTCGTAAGTGGTAGATAGTGTCATCAGATTCTTACCAATGTTCGATTTACTGTCTCCCAGTGCAGGACGGTTCTTTACATCCTCGCGGGTATAGTTGACGCTGAAATCCAGATCGAATTTTCCGGCAACGGTGTTGGCGCGTAAGTTGAAGATATCGCGGCTCATGTGAGTTTTGGGAACGATATCCTTGTTTCGCATATCGGTATAGGTGAAACGAATGCCGGTTTTTCCATTGTTTACACCGATGATAGCACTATTGGTGGCGGTGAAACCGGTACGGAAGAACTCGGAAGTGTTGTCGGGAACAATGAGATAAGGCCGTTCTACGCCGTCGTAATATTTTAGCGTATTGCTACCATCCGCTTTTGCACCCCAACTCATATTGGTATTGGATACTGCATTCACAGGATATGTACCGTTACTACCCATACCATAGATCTGCTGAATATCATTCCACTTGGCCAACTGAGTATCGAAAGTCAATGTACCGTTGTATTCTACGCTTACCTTGTCTTTATTGGCTTTCTTGGTAGTAATAAGAATAACGCCATGGCTGGCACGGCTACCGTAAAGAGCTGAGGCAGCCGGACCTTTTAGTACTGACATACTTTCAATGTCATCGGCATTAATGCTGGAAATACCGTCACCTAGGTCGAAACCACCATAGGTACCGGCACTACCGAAGTTGGTATTGTCCAGAGGAACACCGTCTACCACATACAAGGGTTGATTGTTTCCGGTCATTTCCGTGCTACCGCGCAGGATCACACGCGACGAACCGGAAGCACCGCCCGCCGTCTGACTCACCACTAAACCGGGTACGCGACCTGCCATTGAGTTGATGACATTGGTTTCTTTGGCTTTGGTCAGTGCCTCGCCTTGTACCTCGGCTATGCCGTAACCAAGAGCTTTGCGTTCACGTTTGATGCCCAAAGCTGTTACTACAACTTCTCCCAGCATCTTATTGTCTTCTTCGAGCAAAATGTTCAAGGGGGCTTTGTCTGCTTTTACTTCCTGTTGTTTGTATCCCACAAAACTGATGATTAATGTTGCGTCGGGTTTGACATTTAAAGTGAATTTGCCGTCTTGGCCGGTGATAACACCATTGGTAGTTCCTTTTTCGACGATGGAGGCGCCTATTACCGGTCCAAAAGAGTCTTTCACGATACCTGTTACTTTGTTACTCTGTTGTTCTACAGCATAATTTTCAGGTAAAGCTGCTTTTGCTTGCGGTAGACCTCCCCATATACAAAGAGAGAGAGTGGAGCAAAGTAGTGCTTTCTTACAGTTTCTTACATTCATAACAATTATAATAAAATTAGTAAATAGATTTTGGGTTTCGGCGCAAAGGTGGTAAAAGTATCCATTGGGCAGGTTTGATTTTCTACATATTAGGTTTGAATCACTTCATTTCTTTGAAAAGGTTTGATTTTCTGCGTACCAGACTTTAAAAATGAAACATATTGGCGCTATTATTTTGAGCATTTACTTTGTTAATGTATTTTTGCCTCTATTAAATCAATACTACTACAAGATGCACATTCATGCTAAACAATTCATACGGATTTTGACTATACTTCTTTTTACTTTGCTTACGGTCACTATAAATGCAGAAGAATACACGCGGCGATTTACCGGTTTGCAATTTGGCACAGAGCAAGGGTTGAGTAGCCAGCGGGTCTTCTCGATAGTTACAGATGAATTGGGTGCTATATGGATGGCTACACTCGACGGCATTAATCGCTACAACGGCTGCTCGATGAAAAGTTACAATTTGGATTCAAACAGTAAATTATCCGATGCTTCGGGGAGTACAATCATGTTGACTACAACCTTTGACAACTCTATATACGCTTATAATAATGTGGGGCGAGTCTACAAATACAATTCGCTTACAGACCGGTTTGACCTCTACCTTGATTTGGCGGAACACATTCATTTGGGTTTAGCTCTGAAATATTTGTTTATCGACTCGAATGAATGTATGTGGATAGGACTTAGCACGGGTCTTTATTGTTATCGGTTAGATGAAGGGCTTTCACAAATAGCTTCTGACTGTTTTGTGACGTATATTATCGAACTGCCTCAAGGTATTGCTGTAGGTACTGATCGTTGTCTTGATATCTATTCTAAAAAGGGTCTCTTTTTGAAAAAGCTTTCTTCAGGTACCTATATACAAAGCCTCTTACTGCCCACCGGTAGTAATACATTATTGATGGGTACCCTGAATAACGGGATAAAGAGCATCCATCTTAGTTCCTGGCAGGAACAGGCTGCCAAAGTCAACTTGCTGCCTCAAACACCTATTCGCTCAATGATAGAAGTATCCTCTTCTACGGTGTTGTTGGGGTTTGACGGCGATGGTGTTTATTCTTATAATTACTCGACCGGTAAGTCGGCTCCACTCTTTACACGTGACAATAGGATGCTTACCGCTATGGGAGTCTATTCGTTATGCCGTGACCTTGAAGGGAATATATGGGTGGGAACCTATGCCGGAGGTGCATTTCTAATGATGTCTGAGGAGAATACTACCACCCAGTTAAAGTATCGCGAAGGAAGTGATACATCGCTGGCTAACGACAATGTAAATGCATTTTGCGAACCGAATAATGGAGAACTATGGATTGCCACTGATAATGGTATCAGCATATACAATTCTGTTACCGGACAATGTCGACAAATACTTCCGGGAAATGTAGTGTTGGGTGTCACTGCCAATCGGCAGGGAGTCATTGCTGCCGGTACTTATGGCAATGGGGTATTTCTGCTCAATAACCAGGGACATGTATTGCATCACTACCTTAAAAATAATTGCGACTTGCCATCGAACTATCTTTCAGCGGTACTTTTTGATACCGATTCCGATTTATGGGTAGGTACCATGGATGACCAACTACTTAAATTGAATGCTAGCACACAACAGTGGAAATTATATAGTGTGACAAAAGTGCGTTGCATAGCACAGAAGGATTCTCATACAATAGGAATAGGGACGGTCGATGGTTTAATCTTGATAGATAAGCAAACCGACCGAGAAACTCATCTGCTGAAAAGTGCTGATAATAGAGGGCAGGACTTTAATGTATTCATTCAAGCAATGGCATTTATAGACGATGAGAGGGTATGGTTGGGTAGTGATGGGGGTGGACTTTATCTGTTTGACTTACGCACTCTTGAAAAGAAAATATTCTGTGCTGACGACCGACTTCCCTCTAATCGTGTATGTGCTCTGCTTATCGACCATGATAATATGTTGTGGATAACCACTGACCACGGTTTGGCTTGCCTCCCTTCAAACTCGTCTATGAAGATCTATAATCAGAATTTTGAACATGCCATGTCGAGGTCTTATAACCGGTCTGCGGCCATTCGCTTGTCCGATGGTCGTATTGCTTTGGGAAGTACATCCGGAGTACTGATATTTAAACCTCATATCTCGCTCACTTCTTATAAACTTCCTGTTTTACGTTTCACTAACTTCCGGATTGATAATATTGATACTAACGAAGCTGTATCCATGCATCCGGAGTTGATGCAGATGTTGGCAGACAGTACTGTAGTCTTGTCCTATCGGCATAACTCGTTCACAGTAGGTTTTGAGTCTGTGAGCTTTCGCTATCAAAACGACATTGTATACGAATATATGCTTCAAGGCTTTGACCGTGGCTGGAACAAGTTGGGACAAAACGAACAATTACGATACACCAATGTGCCACCGGGCGAATATAAACTTTACGTGCAGTCACGCAGTCTACACAATGGGCTTTTGCTGAGCAGTCGGTCGGTTGATATTCTGATTCGTCAACCGTGGTGGAATACATGGTGGGCCTGGCTGTTATATATTGTAACTTTCTGTTCTGTTTTGAGCATGATTATCAGGAGTAAACAGCAACAAATGGTGCGCCGTTATATGAACGAAAAGATTGCCTTCTTCGTAAGTGTTGCTCATGATATTCGTACACCACTTACCCTTGTGAAAGCGCCGCTCGATGAGCTATACCACGACGATACGCTTCATGATATGGCTATACGAAACGTGCAATTGGCACGTTTAAATCTGGATAAACTGCTGAATATGTTGTCCCAATTACTCGATTTTGAGCGAATGGAATCCCCTAATATGGAACCCCAAATAGAGTCGGTACCATTAAATCGGACCATAGGTGAGCTTGTTATGGCTTTCCAGCCGCTTTGCCAACAGCAGCACTTGACGTTGCGAGTAGATGATGTTGACACAAATTTGTGTGTGTGGGCAGATGCAAGATTGCTGAACCGGATACTAACCAATCTTCTGTCAAATGCCTTGAAATATACTCCGGCAGAAGGTTGCGTCAATATCAGCGTGAAAACTGATGGTGACAAAGTAAAGATTGCAGTGAGCGATACAGGCATCGGCATCTCTCCAATGGAACAAAAGAAATTGTTTACCAGTTTCTTTCGTGCCAGCAATGCCATTAATTCCGGTGCTTCGGGCATTGGGTTGGGGTTGTTGCAAGCCAAGCGGTTCGCCGGTTTGTTGAAAGGAGATATCAAGTTTACCTCTATCGAAGGTAAAGGTTCCGAATTTGTCCTCATTCTTAATAAAGCTACAGCTAAAATCACCTTGGAGGATACCGGTGATGAACCTACTAAAGAGATTCGTCCTGTTACTGAAACTACTGCATCCGATGAGTCGGACAAAGATACCCTGCTCATCGTAGAGGATAATGATGAACTGCGTCGGTATATGCGTCAAATGTTTGAACCATTCTATCGGGTGATTGACAAGTCCAATGCGACAGATGCTTTGGAGTGTATGGAGACGCAATATCCCAGCCTGGTATTGTCCGATGTAATGATGCCAGGTATGCACGGAGACGAAATGTGTCACCAAATAAAAAGTAATCCCTCTACTTCGGGCATACCGGTGATACTACTTACTGCCAAAGTCTTGCAGGAAGCTATAATAGAAGGACTGCAAAAAGGAGCCGACGACTACATAGCCAAACCTTTCGATATAGATGTGCTAAAAGCCAAGGTGAAGGCGCTGATTGATAATCGTAAACGCTTACGCCAATATTATACACAAATTGCTCTGCAAAAGTTTCTTGTAGACTCGGCTCATAGCACTAACCCTGACAAAGTTGAAGCAGAATCGACCGTAAAAGATGGGGTGGGCATCCCCAATGATGCTGATAGTGCATTTATAGAGAAAGTAACCCGGATCGTAAAAGAAAATATGAGTGATCTGGAGTTTGATATTGATCGGCTTTGTCGGGATATGGCTATGTGCCGCACCCTTTTTCATGAGCGACTGAAAGCCCTTACCGGACATACGCCGCATGATTTTATTCGTATGATCCGCCTTGAGCATGCAGCTGCTTTATTGTTGCAAGGGGTTCCTGTGATAGATGTTTCTGTTCGTACCGGTTTTGTCAATGCCAAGTATTTCAGTACTTTGTTTAAGAAGTATTTTGGAGTTCAGCCTAGCCGGTATTCAAGTGAAAACAGGAAATAAGCAGATTTGTAGGATTTCAAACCTTGATATGTAGGCATTCAAACGTGGTGTAGATTGGTTATTGCTAGCTTTGTTGGCATAAATCTATTACTAAAATGTTTATGACTATCAATTTTATTTCCTTAAAAAAGACAATGGCAATGTTATTGTTTATGACTAGCTTGTCTTGCTCTTCTTCCAATGAGTCGGTAGAAGAGACACCGTATCTTACTGTGAAAAGTGTATCGTCAATTAGCCTTTCGGCTTCGGGCGGTGAAACAATTATCAGTGTATCGTCTTGGCCCAAGGCAGTGGCCCAGTCGAATACGGAGTGGTTGACTCTGAAATCGGCTACCCAGCTCGACAAACTTACTTCTTTTGTATTCGTCTCAAAAGCAAATGAGGGCAGTGCTCGCGAATCAATCATTACAATTACAGCGGGAGAGAAGAAAGAGACAATTACCATTAGTCAGGCAAAAAGTAATCAGCCTGAAAACAAACCTATCGACGAAAATCAACCTGCCGTAAAAGTAGCCAAAGGACTGGGACTTGGATGGAATTTAGGTAATCAACTTGATGCTTATGTAAATGACGTAGCCGATGAAGTTTCTTGGGGCAATGGGAAAGCTACTCAAGAAACGTTTCATAAAGTCAAGAATGCAGGCTTTACATCCGTACGTATTCCTATTACTTGGTTGGGCAAAGTCGGTGTCGCTCCCCACTATAAGATAGATCTTGCATGGCTCGACCGTGCCCAAGAATTGGTTAACTATGCCGAAAATGCGGGACTGAAGGTTATCATAAATATTCATCACGACGGATATCGTCATATTAATGAAGACGGTTCCGTAAAACGCAATTGGCTTGATATCGTGAAAGCGTCGGACGATGCTGCCGCAAATAATGCGATCAAAGCACAGCTTGAAGCGATGTGGAGGCAAATTGCCGAACGTTTCAAAGATAAAGGTGAATTCCTTATCTTCGAAGGTTTGAATGAAATTCATGACGGAAAATGGGGAATGGGTACCAATACTACCGATGGTGGTAAACAATACGCTATACTCAACGAGTGGCAACAGGTATTTGTTGATGCGGTACGCGCTACCGGTAGAAACAACGCTACCCGTTATTTAGGTATTAGCGGGTATTGCACCAATCCTGATCTCACGATGAAGTTTCTGAAGCTCCCTAATGATCCGGCCAAAGACCGGTTGTTGGTATCTGTGCATTATTACGATCCGGCTACCTTTGCATTAGAAGATAAGTTCTCGGAATGGGGACACACCGGTGCCGTAGGCTCAAAAGAGGCTTGGGGGGATGAGGCTCACCTTGAGCAACTCTTTGCTGCATTGAGAACCACCTATGTAGAAAAGGGTATACCTGTATATATTGGTGAAATGGGGTGCGTGCATCGAAGTAATGCCCGTTCCGAGTTGTTCCGTAAGTACTATTTAGAGTATGTATGTAAGGCTGCTCGTACCAATGGCATGGCGGTATTCTATTGGGACAACGGTAGTGCCGGTTCGGGACGCGAGTGTTCAGGAGTGATAAACCATGCTTCAGGTGCTTATCTGAACAATGGGAAAGATGTAGTAAATGTAATGACAAAAGGATATTTCTCTGAGGATGCTTCCTATACTTTGGAAACAGTTTATAACAATGCTCCTCAATGAGAGAGTTTGTGTTACCTCTTTCTTCCTCTATAAAGTTTAAAAATGAAATGTATCTGTCACGCTGTCACGCTTAAGGTTGTACGGCGCTGCTGGATAGGATATTAAAGCGTGATAGATATCCGTGATAGATAAATATATTGACAAGTATCTATCACGCATCTTCAATATCAGTTTCAATGATGTAAACCGATAGTTTCAACGGTCTGAACTAACAGTTTCAACCTTTGAAACTGTTGGTTTCACTTGCTGAAACTATAGGTTCCAAGGCATGAAACTAACGGTTTCAACAGGTGAAGCAAACATCAAAGGACAGGGGCTGCGGATTTATAGTGGGTAAGCGGTGTTGTCACCCGCCTGAAAACAAAAAAAACGCCCAGAGGTGGAAGCCCTCCAAACGTCTTATCTGTAAGTCTTTCGACTTTGTAGCGGGACCCGGGATTGAACCGGGGACCTCATGATTATGAATCATGCGCTCTAACCAGCTGAGCTATCCCGCCATCATTTCTCGATTGCGGGTGCAAAGATATAGCTTTTATTT
>JAEXAJ010000049.1 GCA_023458215.1 Bacteroidota bacterium | reverse complement strand
CTATCATTCAGTTTGAGCAGAACTTTATGCAGTATTCCTTTGATTATTACCCTCAGTTTCAGCAAATAAAAATGCTGTTGGAGGAATCGAAGAGAGGTATCATCTTTCCGAAACAGGATGCAACCCGAGTAGGGGAGTTGCTTTCCGGCTTTCTTTCATTAAGTGGTTTTCACCAGATAAGCGGGTTGTTGGATTTATTGCAGGAGCTGGCAGTCAGTTCGCAAAGAAAGACGTTGGCAAGTCTGCATTATTACGAAAAGTTTCCTACGTTGGGGAACAAGCGGATTGATAAAATCATTTCTTTCATAAACAATAACTACACCCATAACCTCAAATTGAATGAAATTGCCGGAATGGCGAGCATGAACTCCAGTGCCTTCTGTCGTTATTTCAAGGAGAATACAGGGAAGACGCTTTTGCAGTATGTGATGGAAATGCGTGTGGGATATGCTTGTAAGTTGTTAGCATTGGGAGAAATGGATATTTCGCAGATAGCTGTGGAATGTGGCTTCGATTCGATCACTCATTTCAATCGCACGTTTAAGCAGTTGGTTAATCTGACGCCGACGCAGTATCGGAGTAATATTATGAAATAAGAGGGAATGTTTTTTATCCCCAATTTTTTATTCCTTTATTACTGAATTATTTTTCTCTAACTGGGAAAAAATATTCCTCCAACTGGAAAAATAAAACGCCCATTTATACCAAGTTCTTTTTAAGTGTTACTTAAGAAGATAAAGGAGGTTTATTTCAAAGCAAAAAGACCTGATGCCTATCTCAAATCTATGGCAACTCGTCATTTTAATAAGAAGTTCGCATGAAAGGTTTAGCTACAGTGGGTGATATTAATTTGCTTGCTATGCTTACTAATGGCTCTCGTTTCACAAGGGATGCTCATTTTGAGCAGCTTGAGCCTGTTTACGCTATAACTGCTCAAGAGATAGAAGAATGTATAAAGTCTTGCCTAATATAGTTCACTGTAAGATCGCACGTAATTCTTTTATTTATCTTTTCATCCCTTCTTTGTTTTACGCACCTATATGCGTGAGGTTACACTTATAGGAGTGTAACCTCACGCTCCTATAAGTGTAGCCTCACACTCCTATAAGTGTAAGGCTGGGTTTATTAGTTAATCGTATCATCATCAAAACTCGGTGCATTGGTATCGGCAGAGAAGCTGGCAAACTTCACACAGTAGTATGGATAATTGCTCCAAGTGTTGTCTGAATAGGCATTGTCACGGTTGATGACGGACTTGTTATCGAGGATAGAGGTGACACTATATTGAGAATTGGTAATAACATCGGGATAATAGTCATAAACAGTAACATATTGGTCATTGACCCATTCCTGACGAGGATTAGAAGGATGCGCCGTTGCACTTGTATCCAGGTTTGTACCCAATGACGGCAATGTAGTCAAGCAATGATCTACCGTACAATAGCCCTGGCTATTACCGATAATACCACACTCTGTGGGGTTTGTACCGGCAAAGTAGCTGTTGGTGACGGTTACTCCTCCCATCTCACCGCCTCCTACAATACCACCGGCAACACCGTTGGCATCAACAGCCAAATCAGCCAAGGAATAACAATTGGCAATGCGAGACCGCCAATTCATACTCATTGTTCCCGCAATGCCACCTACATTCGTATAGCCCTCTATCGTATTTATAGAATAACAAGTATTGACAGAAGCCATAGTACTACCCAAAACGCCACCGACATAATTATTGCCTTTCACCGCGCCATCACTGAACGATTGTTTAAGGACTACTCTATCTAAAGTACTGCCGCTATAGCAAGTAAGAGCAAGATCACCACCAATGCCACCTACATAATCGTTACCCGTAACAGTGCCCTTATTCTGACACTTCAGCAGCGTGTAGGTGTAATCATCCATAGAAAACTCTATGTTAGAACTTGTACTATTAGCATTATATCCCCCCATCTTTCCAAAGATGCCGCCTACATAATTTCCGGTAGCGGTTACTGTGGCAGAAGACACACAAGTATCGAGAGGCTTTTGAGAAGAATATTGACCCAAATAAGAATCGGATTGTTCGTAAGCACCCACAATGCCACCTACATAATTAGTTCCGGTAACAGTGCAACTCTGCCCAATGCTTACGTCTGAAAGAAATGACCAAGAGCTCATGTTATCAGACAACAACCTGTTCCAACCCACAATACCGCCTACATAATCACCGGAACCGGAAATAGTAGATGACCCAATCACCTTGCATTTATCGGCACATACATTGTAACCACCGAATGCACCGACATAGCTCTTGCCTTTAAAAGTAACGTTCTCAAGGGTCAAATTGGAAATGCTGCAATATACCTCCTTAGGTTGCTGAATTTGCATACAGCCACTATATGAAGTATTCGTAATATCATTCCATGTACTCCATACCCATTCTCTTTTATACAGCCCTACATTATCTTCATCCGCCCAATCCAGCTTGATATTCTTTAACGTCTTACCGTTTCCGTCTATGCTATTTGCATTGATTGGGAAAAAGTATTTTCCTTCAAAGTCTATATTATCTACAATTTTAAACAAACCACTACCAAGATATGCCGCATGTCTCCATTGTTCCGGAGTAGAAATCTCATAAGTAATATAAACAGAACTCATACTACCATTCAGTGTAGAAACCGTAGTATTAACGTCAGTATCAGCTAAATCCAATACCACCTTATAGCTTACACCAGCTTTCAGATTCACCTTGTTCGCCTTTTTAATTTCATAACATTTGCTATCATACATCCCTTCATTAGTTATCACATAAAAGTACACATCCTCCTGAGACAAATCTTCGGGGAGCACCAAAGCCGAATTTGAGAGTTGTGTGGCTGAGGGTTGGTAGTAGCCATCTACCCAAGTGCCTTCCGAGCTATACTCCCCAAACCGTATATTATGATACTTCTTATCCGATTCAAAGAAAGTCCGAGTGTTATTATAATTATTCAAGTTACTTGGGTCATACCCATATTCCGCATTCTCCAGCCCGTTTTGCGTAAACATCTTATAAACAGGCATTCCTTTCTTGGAAGAATACATGCCGATAGTACACTGGGTATTCCCATTATTGCCCGGCATGTTCTTCAGCTCCACCTTAACCTGAGCATAAAGATGTTGCATCGTTACAGTAGCCGTTGAAGTGCTTTCCGTGAGGTTCAGTTCCCCATACAGCACCAGCTTGTTTTGGCTATTGATTTCGTCCACGCTACTGAATCCTTGATACCCGTAAGCCAGATACTCATTATAATTGTAGATTACCCAGTAATCTCCTGCCGGCACACCGCTCTCCGAAGCGAATGTGGCGGAAGTGGCAGGCTCCGTCAAGGTGCAAGTCAGATAAATAGGTGCGGCAGTGCGGTCTTTCTTTACCAGTACTAATTTGTCGTTAGGTTGCCACTTCGTAGTAAGCCCGTCTTGCCCCAGTTCAAGACGAGTAGCGGGGATGGTGGCTTGAGAAACGGTCAGTTCAAGAGCTTTGCCGATGGCATCCGTGGGGTTGTCCAAAAGGTCGTCGGCACAGCTTGCAAGGAGCGTACACACCAAGGCAAGACAAAGTTGCAAGGAATATCGAGTGATTGATTTCATAATCTGATTCATTAATAAATCGTTTGTAAATAAGATAAATCGTTGTTTTATAAAGTTAAGCTTCCCGAGAGATTAGATATCTTCGGAGCCGAAGGGAGGAGAGTCTATGGTGGAGTTCACCGTGACATCCACCAAGGTAGCGTCAAAGCGATAGGCCTTGCCCGATACCATGGTTTTTGACGCCAAGAGACCTTGATACACCTTGTTGTTAGTGCCATGCAGCACCACATATACCTGATGCCCCTGCATATCAATGGGAGGCAGGTTCATATAGAAGGTAAGTGTCTTGTCCAGCTCTGTAGTACTGACTTCTTTCAGTTCCATCTCCATCTGTCCCACGGCTTCACCCTGCATCTCGTAGCTGAATACGGGTACACCGCCTTCGGCAGGCACGGAGCCGCCGGCAAGATTCAATTTCCCCTTCTGCCAAAAGATGGCCTCGTTGCATCGCAACGTGAGTTTATCTACGGCAACCGCCACGGGCAGCGTCAGATTGAACTGCGCCACAGAGTTCAGGTGGTAGAAGTCAAAGTCCAGTGCCCAGTCTTCGGGAGCTTCGGTGCCTTGCGCCTTGTTCACGGCGGCGGTTCCGATAGTGGCCATGAAGTCGTGCATCCCCAAATGGGTG
The DNA here is from genome assembly GCA_023458215.1 of Bacteroidota bacterium. Next base: position 2,135 of record JAEXAJ010000049.1, on the reverse strand, counting down.
AGCGAGGCGTTGCCTATCTGGCACTGACCCTCGTAGCCGAACACGATTTCCGTATTCGCAACCCCCTGCTCCGCAGTTGCCAGCTGATAGGGATAATAGGCCGCATACGTCACATCGGTGCGCAAGGCCCATCCGCCACCCGTAAACGTAGCCTGGTTAGTGCCCGCGCCACTATGAATGGTGAGGCTCACTTGGTCGCTTCCCTCGTCCGTGTTGAGGGGGAAGATTCCGATTTTATCACCTTCGGCCCACTTAAAGGTGAGCTTGGTGCTTTCCAGCTCAAAAGCGGTACGCGTATGCGCATTGCCCGCCAGAATGTCCCTTGCCTTGACGGAGACTTGCTCAATCTTCGCCAAGGGCGGCTGCTCCGGATTGGTGGGTAGTTGCGGAATGTCTTCTTCCTGCGAAGAGCAGGCCGTACACACACAGCAACTCAATGCCGCCACTCCTACTAATAGTTTGTGCATCATATCCCTCCTCGTGTTATTCAAAAAGATAATCATTGCCTTTGCCACCGGCATAGCTGCCTGCATCGCTTCCTGCCCAGCCGCGTTCTATTTCCACTTCAATCACTTCTATGGCAGGACTTTCATAGTCCGGTTTCACGCCCCGCACATCCGGCTCTTTTACATTCTCTATCATTCATTATGATTTTCCGCCTGTACGCACCCCGAAGCAGGCAATTAACAAAAAAAAGAGCGTGGGCACTATTGCTCTATTACCCTCATGAGGCTCTCGACTGCCCAGCACCGAATAACAAACAATAGCCCACGCCAAACGATATATAGTCCATCTCCTTGAGACGGGTATATAACATTGACGTGAGCGTTCTTGCTTATTATCTCCGGTGTTTGAAATTGTCGAGATTTCATGAGGAAATAATATCTTAAAACGCTCTTGTTACCAATATGTCCTTTTTATCGCCCTACGTAAAGGGCGCAAATATCGCTGTAAAGTTAATAAAAGATATTTATTTTGATTATTCATCCCGCATTTTTTTTGCGAAATGTTTGGAGCTTTCTTGTTTCTCTGTTGATATTCATCTTTTGGCTTTCACATCCTTCACCTTTTCTGCGTATCGCCCTATCCATTGGTTTTTACGGTGAAACTTGGTTGAATAAAAGAGCTACAAAGTAAAAGATTCCGAGGTTGTTCTCGTAAGGGTCTCCGCGATGGCATAGTTTTTCCTGTAATGCAGTGATATGATTTACCATATTCTCAATATTTTTAGTCTTCATAATCTTTAATAGTGGATAAATGAAAAAGGACACCTAACTAAATAGATATCCTTGCAATTAATAGTATGTAAGAGTTGGTTTACTTCTTGGAGTAATGGTATCTCATTGAGATTATATCAATTTCTACCTTGTCATCATTTACAGAGTAAACAATCCTGTGTTCCTCATTGATTCGTCTTGACCATTTACCCATTAAATCATATTTAAGAGGTTCTGGCTTTGCAATTCCTGTAAAAGGATGCTCTCTAATGTCGAGAAGAATCTTCTTGATGCGCTTGGCAATATTGGGATTAGTCTTCTTCCAGTATTCCCATTGCTCCATAGCAAGAGGTGTGAATATTACCTTCATAATTCATCTAAATTTACCTCTATCCCCTTACCATTCTTTATATCTTCCTCGCCTTGACGTATTGCAGCCATTGTTTCTGGTGACGACATTATATATTCGGTTTCCTTTAAAGAATTGTATTCATCAAGGGAAATCATCACTACTCCTTTGCCATTTCCACGATTAATGATTACAGTATCATAATCATCAATTACAGAATCAATATAGCCTTTGAGATTGGTTCTTAAATCCGTATAATTCGCTGTTCTCATAATTCCTCCTTTTATTTGTTACAAATATATGTACTTATTTGCGTACTTACAAATTTAATTAGTTAATATAAAGAAAGGACACCAAGTAAATGATGTCCTTTCTCCTCTCAATCATTTATATTCTTATAATGGTAACTGTTTTAAAAAAAAATCCTTAATGCCAATTGCTTGACTTTCATGATTCTCTTAAGAGCGGAAGACGGGGCTCAAACCCGCGACCCTCAGCTTGGAAGGCTCTTTGATAATACTATTCAATTATTTGATTGTTAGTCTGTTAATTACTTCTATAAAAGTCAA
>JAEXAJ010000048.1 GCA_023458215.1 Bacteroidota bacterium | reverse complement strand
CTTTATCTTCTGCCAGATAACGTGTTGACTCAATGCCGTTTTTAATAAACGACTCCAATTCTTTCTTATCCAATCGGTTGGTAGAATAAGTACCGAACTTACCATCTACAAATATACCTATACTCAGGCCACTTTCCGTTGCCTGTTTGAGCTTATCCATTTTCGCGTCACGCAATTCAAACGAAGCATTGGAGTTGGAATACAGCACCAACTTAGCTGACTGGCAACCATTCTTCAAGGCGTAATCCATCGCCCATTGCGCCAAACTCTTATTATTATCTGTAATCATAACCTTTTAATTGATAGTTGATAATTAACTCTCTCCTCCCACAGTCAATTTGCTGACTAATGCCGACGGCATACCGCAAGTAACCGGACATGACTGCCCATCTTTACCGCACGTCCATGTGCCATTGTCAATCTTATCGTTATTAGCCACCATCGTGATATCCGCCAAAGCCTTCGGCCCGTTACCGATAATATTAATATCTTTGATGGGTTGAGTCAGCTTGCCGTCTTCAATCATATATCCGGACTTCACGAAGAATGTAAAGTCACCGGCGCCAATCTGTACTTGCCCATTGGTAAAGGTATCTACAAAAATACCGTTCTTCACGGTAGAGATAATGTCTTCTTCTTTCATATTACCGGCTTCCATATAGGTAGCACGCATACGAGGAATAGGTATATTGCGGAAGGTATCACGGCGACCGTTTCCGGTAGGTGCCACGCCATAGTATTTGGCGCTGATACGGTCGTGTATATAACTGGTAAGTATACCGTCTTTTACAAGATAAGTCTTTTGCCCTTCTACACCTTCATCATCAAAGTTCACAGAACCACGGTTGAAAGGAATCGTTCCGTCATCGACTACATTAATATGTTCGTTGCAGATTTTCTTGTTCAACTGGTCGGAAAATATAGATGTATCCTTACGGTTGAAATCCGCCTCAAAAGCATGTCCGATGGCTTCATGCAATAAGATGCCCGAACCTCCGGCACCCATCACAACAGGCATTTCACCACCCTTAGGCATAATTGCTTTAAACAAGATGGCTGTATTATCCACCGACTCGCGTGCAAGGACTTCTATAATATCATCTGTCAGGAACTCAAATCCCTTGCGGTAGGAGCGGCCTGCATATCCATTCTCAATTCTTCCGTTCTCCTCCATGATACAGACTACATTGAAAGACACCATCGGGCGATAATCATAGTAGCTTACACCCTCAGAGTTACAGAAAAGTACATGTGAAGTACTGTCAGACAGATAAGCCTGCACTTTATTGACACGCTTGTCCAAAGCAAAAACCTTCTCATTCAGCTTTTCAAGAAAAGGGATTTTAGCTTTTACATTCACATCCTCCCAAGGAGTATTTACCGCATAACGGCTCTTAGGCATTGTCTTTTCCGTCAAACCTACAACCTTACCGGCTTTGTTTGAGGAAGCAATACGGGCGGCTGTATGGGCGGCACGCAACATTTCTTCTAATGTAATGCCTTCTACGTAAGCATAACCGGTTTGGTCACCAGCCAAAACACGTACGCCCATGCCAAAATCGATGTTGGCACCGCATCTGTTCACTTTGCCATCCATCAGACTCACATCGTTATTAAAGGTATGTTCAAAATAAAGGTCGGCATAATCGCCACCTTTTTCCAAAGCAGCAGCAAGTACCTTCCTCAAATCAGCTTCGGTCACGCCGAAGTGGCCCATTGCCGAAGCAACAGCAGACTTGTTATCTGCACCTCCCAACGCACCCTGCACGGATGCAGGCATAGCCAACGACGGGATTGCCAGCGAACCTAGTACTGCCAAACTTCCCGAACGTAAGAAATTTCGTCTATCCATTGTATTTAGTTATAAGTTATTAGTTATAAGTTATTTGTTTGTTAAGGCATTAATGGTTATTTAGCACTAACTCTCTTTGGTCAACAGGCTTTCAAGCTCCTCGGCATTCAGTCGCAAGTAGAATTGACCTTTATAAGCTACGGATATAGCTCCGGTCTCTTCGGAGACGATAATGGCGTGAGCATCGGAAGCTTGAGATATGCCCATCGCAGCACGGTGGCGCAATCCTAATTCTTTCGGAATATCAAGATTATGAGATACGGGCAAGATACATCCCGCCGCTTTAATGCGCTTTTTACTAATCACCATAGCCCCATCATGTAACGGACTGTTCTTAAAAAATATATTCTCTATCAAGCGCTGGTTGATGTCCGCATTGATGATTTCACCGGTACGTATCACATCATCTAAAGGCAGATTATGTTCAACTACAATCAGAGCGCCCACTTTCTGTTTACCCATATTGATACATGCCATTACTACGGGCATAATATCATTATGTTCTATCTTCTCTTTCTTGTTTCCCGTAAAAAATCGCATTAATGCACTGGCGTGTTGATGTGAACCCAATGTTAGCAAGAAACGGCGTATTTCATCCTGAAACAACACAATAAGTGCCAATACTCCGACGCTGACGAGTTTGTCGAATATCGACCCGAGCAGCCTCATCTCCAACACTTGAGATACCACCAACCATATCAGGATAAATACCAATATGCCGACAAACACATTGATGGAGCCCGAAGCTTTCATCAATTTATAGGTATAGTATAGCAGAAATGCTACCAGTAATACATCTATAAAATCTTTTATGCTAAATTCAAAAAACACGGCTTATTTACGATTTAACGATTTATTATTTATATCACTTTATCACTTATCGCCCTATCACCTTTTCGCATCGCTTCTACGATTTTCACTGTTTCAACAGCCTCGCGCACATCGTGTACACGAAGTATATTCGCTCCTTTCAAGAGGCAGATTGTATCCAGTGCCGTTGTACCGTTTAAAGCTTCTTGTGGAGTAATACCCAATAAACGGTATATCATTGATTTACGCGAGACTCCCACCAATAAAGGTAGTTCAAAGACACGAAACTCCTCCAAATGAGACAGTAATTCATAATTATGCTCCAGGGTTTTACCGAAACCAAAACCCGGATCAAGGACCATATCTTTCACCCCCAAGTCGCGCAACTGCTGTACTTTACGCGCAAAGTATTGAAAGATCTCTTTCAACAGATTATCATAATGTGGATGCTGCTGCATGTTTTGCGGAGTACCTTGCATATGCATCATGATATAAGGCACATTCAAACGGGCTACGGTACGAAACATATCTTCATCCATTTCGCCGGCAGCAATATCATTTATAATAGCTACGCCATACTCTTCTACACACATTCGTGCAACATCCGCGCGGAAGGTATCAACAGAGACGACCGCATCCGGTTGAACTTTATAGAGTATTTCCAGTCCGGTACGCAAACGTTCCATTTCTTCTTTCGCCGAAACATTCTCGGCATTAGGACGCGATGAATAAGCGCCGATATCAATAATACCGGCTCCTTCGGCTATAATCCGGGTAACTCTACGGGCTATTTCTGTTTCCGTCTGCATACGGCTTACTGCGTAGAATGAATCGGGAGTAATGTTCAATATGCCCATAACACAAGGCGTGGAAAGGTCTAATAACGAGCCATTGACATTGATATATTTAGGTTGCAGTACTTCCATGAATAGTCCTTTCTTTCTTATACATCTGCAAATGTAAACAAAAAAGCCTTTGTTCATTCATAAAGTTCCAAAAATAAACAATCTTTGAACTTACCATTTTTTCTCCGGTAGCAAATCAACGTAGCAAATTAAACTATATCTTTGCGTCGTAATTCATTTGTTTGCCAACATTATTTCAAAAGAGAAAATTATGGATATTACCGCTCTTTACCGGATATTTCTGGAATGCACCTGTGTCACAACCGACAGCCGCAACTGTCCCGAAGGTTCACTGTTTATAGCCTTGAAAGGAGATAACTTCAATGGAAATGCTTTTGCTTCCAAAGCTTTGGAAAGCGGAAGCAAGTATGCCGTTGTAGACGAACCGACATACGCACCTGCCGGAGACATACATTATATAGTAGTAGACAATTGTCTGCGCACCCTTCAACAATTAGCAAACTATCATCGCCGGCAACTGGGTACGCGCATCATCGGAATTACCGGAACAAACGGCAAAACCACTACCAAAGAATTGATGTCCGCCGTACTCTCACAAAGTTATAATGTGCTCTATACATTGGGGAATCTGAACAACCCGATCGGAGTACCCCTGACCCTACTCCGCCTCAAACCGGAGCATAAACTTGCCGTAGTGGAAATGGGAGCCAGCCATCCCGGTGACATCAAAGAATTGGTGGAAATAGCCGAACCGAACTATGGCATCATCACAAATGTAGGAAAAGCACATTTGGAAGGTTTCGGGTCGTTTGAAGGAGTCATCAAGACGAAAGGCGAACTCTATGATTACATTCGGCAGCAGGAAGATGCAAGCATCTTTATACACCGTGACAATCCTTATTTAACAGAGATTGCCCAAGGTTTGAAACAAATAACGTATGGCAATGAAGATGATTTATACATAAACGGTAGTGTCTCCGGCAATTCCCCTTACCTCACTTTTGAATGGAAAGCCGGCAAAGAAGGTGAACGACATCACGTGCAGACTCAACTCATCGGCGAATACAACTTCCCCAATGCTTTGGCTGCCGTTACAGTGGGATACTTTTTTAACGTGGAACCTGAGAAGATAAATAAAGCCCTGACTGAATATACTCCACAGAATAACCGCTCGCAACTGAAAAAGACAGCGGACAATACGCTGATTATCGACGCCTATAATGCCAACCCCACCAGCATGATGGCTGCCATCAGCAACTTCAAGAATATGGAAGTGGAACACAAGATGCTGATACTGGGTGATATGGGAGAACTCGGAGAAGAAAGTGCCAAAGAACATCTGAAAATAGCAAACTACCTGAAAGAATGCGGATTTAAAGATGTAGTGTTTATCGGAGAGTTATTTGCAGCCACTCAACCTGATTACCCAACCTTCCCTACAGTCAATGAATTGATTGAGGTGTTGAAACTAGAGAAACCTCACGGAAAAACAATCCTCATCAAGGGTTCGCATTACATAAAACTGGAAAGCATAGTCGGCTATCTATAGCTATTTCAGCATTCTCGGTCTCAAAATAAAGTAACTAATCAGCGATGCCAATACTGCCCCGGTAGTATTGGCCGCAAAGTCCATCCAATCACCGCCACGGTAAGTTGTACAATATTCCTGAAGTAATTCTACCATTCCGCTAAACAAGACGGGACATACAAAAGCACCTATCCATGCATGCCATAAAGGAGTGCGATCTCTTCTATGGGCTCTCAGGAATTCCAGCCACAGCATGCCCGACATGCCGAAGTACATACAAATATGCACCACTTTATCTAAATTGGGGATCTCATTCAAATCGGTAGTAGGTGGTTTGAAAAAAGACAGATATATCACCGTCAGTATAATTGCAAGTGATATCGGGTATTTCTTAATATAGTAAAGCATATTGCAAATAATGAACTATTTGAGTACAAAAGTAAGGAACATTTTCTATATTTGCATGTTTTAGTAGGTATTAATAACGAAATGAAAGAAAAATCTACTTTTTATGACAAGAAATGACAGAGCCAACTTTGGAAGCAAATTAGGTGTCATACTCGCTTCGGCAGGTTCAGCAGTGGGTTTAGGTAACATCTGGAGGTTTCCTTTTGAGACAGGAAATCATGGCGGTGCTGCATTTATCCTTTTATATCTGGTTTGCGTACTTATATTAGGAATTCCAATTATGATTGCCGAATTCCTTATCGGCCGACATTCACGCTCCAATACGGCAGGTGCTTATCAAAAGCTTGCTCCCGGTACGCATTGGCGCTGGGTAGGCCGTATGGGGGTATTGGCAGGTTTCCTTATCCTGAGTTACTATTCCGTAGTAGCGGGATGGACATTAGAGTTCATCGGCGAAGCAGCAACCAATAGTTTTGCCGGAAAGTCGGCTGCGGACTTTATTGCATCGTTCAACAGTTTCGTCAGCAATCCTTGGCGTCCGGTTATCTGGTTGATATTATTCTTGCTTGCCACTCATTTTATTATTGTCAAGGGGGTGGAAAAAGGTATTGAGAAATCTGCCAAAATTATGATGCCCGTACTGTTTATATTACTGATAGTTCTCGCCATTTGCTCCGTTTCATTGCCCGGGGCCGGTGCAGGTATTGAATTCCTGCTAAAACCGGATTTCAGTAAGGTGGATGGCAATGTATTGCTGGGAGCAATGGGACAGGCATTCTTCTCTTTGAGTCTCGGCATGGGTTGCTTGTGTACGTATGCTTCCTATTTCAGAAATGATACGAACTTAACAAAAACGGCATTCAATGTAGCTGCTATCGATACAATGGTAGCCATTCTTGCAGGTTTCATTATTTTTCCGGCTGCATTCTCCGTTGGCATTCAGCCGGATGCGGGACCGAGTCTGCTATTCATTACACTGCCCAATGTATTTCAGCAAGCATTTGGTAATCTTCCATGGCTAGCCATCATTTTATCACTGATGTTCTACATTCTTTTGGCATTGGCAGCACTGACTTCTACCATTTCACTGCACGAAGTGGTTACGGCTTACTTGCATGAAGAATTCAAATTCTCGCGCAGCAAAGCAGCAGGTATGGTCACAGCAGGTTGCATCATTTTGGGAGTGTTCTGTTCGCTATCTCTCGGAGTGGGTAAAGAATATACTCTATTCAGAATGAATTTATTCGATCTGTTTGATTTCGTTACGGCAAAAATTATGTTGCCTGTAGGCGGCTTCTTCATATCCATCTTTGTAGGCTGGTATCTGAACAAGAAGTTGGTTTGGGATGAAATAAGTAATGACGGAAGTTTAAAAGTTCCTATCTATAAATTACTGATATTCATTTTAAGATACATCGCACCGATAGGTATTGCAATCGTATTTATCAATGAATTAGGTTTTCTGAAATAAAGAGATGCAAAACCCTCTCAAAGATTTCTTTTACTTCTCCCGGGGAGAAAGACGTGGAATACTTATCCTGATTACCGGAATTGTCCTCGTCTTTCTCTCCGGATATTTTTATTCTTATTGGAAAGATACGCTATTTCCTTCAGAAGAGGATTTAAAGCAACAAGCTATTGCAGAGGCAGAATACCAAGCATTTATGTCTTCTATTAAAGAGAAAGAAAAACAATGGGAAGCAAAGTATGCCCAATACGACCACAAAGAACCGCAAATCCTTCACCTAACTCCTTTCAATCCCAACACGACAGATTCTATTACTTTTCGCCAATTAGGATTACCGGAATGGACAGCACGAAATATATTACAGTATCGCCGTAAAGGTGGCAAATTCCGTAAAGCGGAAGAGTTCAAAAAGGTATATGGATTAACAGAAGAACAATATAAAACCCTATTCCCTTATATTTATATTGCACCCGAAGATACTGTTAAAAATATCCCCACCCTATATAATCATCCGGCAGCAGATGAGAATAATTCCAATTCTCAACCCAGCTCCTACAAATATCCTATAGGTACTATTGTTGATATTAATAAAGCTGACACTACAGAGCTGCAAAAGATACCGGGTATCGGTAGTGGCATCGCACGCATGATAACTGCCTATCGTCAGCAATTGGGAGGTTTTTACCGCATAGAACAACTGGAAGAAATTCATATCAATTATCACCAGCTTCAATCATGGTTCAGCATCGACTCTAAGGAGATTCGTCTTATAAATCTGAACCGCACAGGAATAGAACGCCTTCGAAACCACCCATACATCAACTTTTATCAAGCAAAAGCTTTTGTGGAGTACCGGAAGAAGAAAGGAGCACTGCATAACTTAAAACCTTTCACTCTTTACGAAGAATTTTCCAGTACTGATTTAGAAAGGATTAGCCACTATGTTTGTTTCGAATAAAATAAAATTTCCTCAAAGATGCAACCTTTTGAATAACCACTACGTCTAATAGACAGAAACAACCCAAAGTCAGGAGGGCCATACTGACATAAGGATAATAATCATCGCAATAACATGAGAAAATTAATTATAGTAGCCATACTGCTAGGCAGCGTGGTACAGAACATCTTTGCTCAAAAAGTAGAAATCAAAGGAACCGTTTGCGACGCCGCCAAACAAGCTATAGAGTATGCTAATGTCGTATTGCAAAGCATTGACTCTACTTTTGTAAACGGAGTAACGACAAATCCTGAAGGAGAGTTTACCTTCAAAAACACCACCAAAGGAGATTACAGGCTTGTTTTTTCGAGTATCGGATATAACACTGCCCACATTACTTTAAATGGAGTACAACAGCATACAGACCTCGGCAAGATAGTCTTAGACAGTACCGCTATTGCCCTGGAAGGTGTAACCATCACCGGCTCCAGTCAAATCAGCCGTGCCGACCGCAAATTAGTATTTCCATCCGAAAGACAAATCAAGACTTCTACAAACGGCGTAAACCTGCTGCAAGAACTAATGCTTCCACGCATTTTGGTGAACCCAATGGACAACAAGATAAGCATATCGGGCGGAGGTGAACTGCAACTGCGCATCAATGGCGTAAAAGCAGAAGCGGAAGAAATTAAAGCACTACGCCCCGCTGATATTATCCGTATCGAATATCACGACAACCCGGGGTTGCGTTATGGTAATGCAGAGATTGTGCTCGATTATATAGTGCGCCGCCCCGACACAGGAGGGAGCTTCGGCACGGAATTAATGCAAGGCGTCAACGCCATGTGGGGAAATTATAATTTATATGGTAAAGTGAACCATAAGAAATCAGAAATCGGTTTCTCTTACTACATGGGACCTCGTGACTTCGACGGTTCGTACCGTGACAATGAAGAAATATTTCATCTGGCAGATGGAACCAATCTGCATCGCCTGGAACTTGGCGAACCGAGTAGACTGGCTCTTGTACAACACAGTCTTAATGTGAATTACAGCCTTCAGGCTTCTGAAAATTCAATGTTTAGCGCCGCATTCCGCTTATATGCCAATAACCATCCACATTGGGACTATAAAGGTGTTCTCTATAATGCAAATGATGTTACAGATAAGGTCAACATGGTGGATCTTACGAACAAAAGCTGGTCACGTCCTTCTTTAGACCTCTACTACCAGCACAATCTAAAAAACAAACAGACTTTGGTTTTCAATCTTGTTGGTACCTACAATCGGGACAAGTCGAACCGCATTTACAGGGAGAGCATAGAAGAAGAAATACTGACTGACATCAACAACCACACCTTAGGAAACAAATATTCCCTAATTGCCGAAGCCATTTACGAGAAGCAGTTTGCCAAAGGGAATGCCCTGAGTTTCGGCATAAACCACACGCAGTCTTACGCCAACAATGAGTACCGTAACGGGCACCTTTACGAAACAAATATGAATCAAGGGAATTCTTACATCTTCGGCGAATATCGCGGAACAATAAATAAACTGAACTACCGGTTAGGTATTGCCATGACCCGTTTCTATTACAACCAAAGTGGTGATAACGAATCTACTGAAAACTATAGTTTCAACCCGAGTATCGTATTGCACTACAACATATCCGACAACTCATTTCTTCGTTGGAAAGGGAATATCTACAACGCCTCCCCGTCTTTGGCCGACCTCAGCGCAGTAGAGCAATCGGTAGATTCCTTCCAAATCCGTTGTGGAAACCCCAATCTCAAATCATACATGTGTTACTTTACGGAGCTGACCTATGAATGGAAAAAAGGCATATTCTATACTAACCTTTGGGGAGCTTACGATTATCGCCCGAATGCGATCATGGACGAAAAGATTCAAGAAGGCAATAAGATTGTGCAAACCTGGAATAATCAGAAAGATTGGCAAAAAGTATCCGGACGTGCTATGTTTCGTGTAGGTCCTATCTGCGACTTAATACAGTTCTCTTTTACGGGAGGTGTCAACCACTACATGAGTCATGGTAACCGGTATTCACACACCTATACCAATTGGTTCTGCGAAGCTCAGGCTTCGGTAAACTACAAAAAGTTCTCCTTGTACTGGCAAATGAACACTAATTGGAATAACTTCTGGGGTGAAACATTGTCAGGAGGAGAGAACATCCAGATGTTTGGCATAAATTACAGGCACAAAGATCTGAGCGTCGGGATAGGAGCTTTCAACCCATTTACAAATGACTATAAAGTGCAAACTGAAAACTGGAATCAATTCGCCTCTTACAAAACCAACAATTATATAAAGGAGAGTTCCAAATTGTTTACGGTCAGCGTTTCATATAATTTCTCCTTCGGACGTACTTTCAAAACTGCGCAACGGAAAGTCAACAACAGCGACAATGACTCGGGAGTAATGAGCACCGGAAAGTAAGAAGCATCCTATAAAGGAACTTCTTTTACGAAAGAGGAATCAACGGTTTTATCTATCTCTCCATCAATAAGATGTATCGTACGGTCGGTGATTTGCGCTAATCCTTCGTCATGCGTCACAATGACAAATGTCTGCCCGAAGCGGTTGCGCAAATCAAAAAAGAGTTGGTGCAGTTCTTCCTTATTATGGGTGTCCAAACTACCTGAAGGCTCGTCTGCCAATACCACTGAGGGATGGTTAATCAGGGCACGTGCAACGGCTACACGTTGTTTCTCTCCACCGGAAAGTTCGTTCGGTTTATGCCCTGCACGATCAGCAAGCCCCATAAACTCTAATATCTCTGTAGCAGCGGCTTTTGCTTCGTGCTGCCCCAACCCGGCGATGAAAGCGGGTATCATCACATTCTCCAACGCTGTAAACTCCGGCAACAATTGGTGAAATTGGAATACAAACCCGATGTGTTTATTACGAAACGCTGAAAGTTCTTTCTCTTTCATACGGTTCACTAAAGTACCATTGATTGTTACCGAACCGCTATCCGGCATATCCAGCGTTCCCATAATCTGCAACAAAGTAGTTTTACCCGCACCGCTGGGACCTACGATGCTGACAATTTCACCTTTATCTATATTCATGTCGATGCCCCGCAACACTTGCAGACTTCCGAAACTCTTCGTTATATTTTCTAATTGAATCATGAGCAATGGTTTATGTTTAATGATTAATGCAGGATTACAGTCGTTTGATGACATACTCGGCCAAGTAGCAACCGAAAACAGCCGGCATATAACTTACCGTACCGCAAGTAGATTTCTTGTTCATCTCGTCGTCTGTCAGCAAAACTGCGTTCGGATCGGCTTGTTCGGTACTGAATACAACAGGTAACTTACGCTTAATGCCCATCTTCTGCAAACGCTTGCGAACAGCTTTGCTCAATCCGCAATGATAAGTATCCCATATATCAGCAAAACGCACCTGCGTTATATCGCTTTTAGCTCCGGCACCCATACTCGATACGATCTTTATATGACGCTTCATGGCTTCCGCTATCAAATGGCATTTCGGCGAAAGCGTATCAATGGCATCCACCACAAAATCATAAGCAGCAGCATCCAGTAGTTCAGGGATATTTGCGTCTTTCAAGAATACGGGCAATACCGTTAAATCCAAATCAGGATTGATATCCTTGTAACGTGCTTCCAAGACCTCCGCCTTTTTTTTTCCTATGGTAGAAAAAGTAGCCGGCAACTGGCGGTTAATATTTGAAGGCTGTACCGTATCAGCATCCACTATCGTCATCCGCCCCACTCCGGCACGGCATATCATTTCGGCAGCATAAGCCCCTACGCCTCCCAAACCCACGACCAGTACATGCGCCCGGCGTAACCGTTCCATCTTCTCATCCCCCAGCAAAAGCTGAGTCCTCTGTTGCCACTCCCTCATCTCAACAAATCACTAATCATTAATCACTATTTTTTGAACCACTTGTAGAACCACTTGCCCACCTCCTCATAATGCTGCGATTCATTATTACCACGTGGGTTAGAGAAAGACACCGCATCCTGAGGTTCACCCAACTGATCGGGATATAATACTATCAAACTGTTATTAGCAAAGTATTTGCTTATCTGTGCGGGCAATTTTTCGAACGAACTGTCGTATGAGATAGACCCACGACGCGCACTAATGATAACCAACAGGTGGTCGTAATTCACTTGTCCGGTCAAGATCAACAAATCACCCCAATCATCTAAACGGGAAAACTCGGTTAATGTTTGCCCATACTTCTTCTTCACAAGAGCTTGTAGATGGGCTGTAGTCTCCTCATTTGCAAAAAAGTGCACACGGCAACTCAATGTTTCCCCCAAACGGCAGAAATGTTCCACCCATTTCTGGAAACCGGCTTCATATTCGGCTTTGGACGGTACTGCTATGATTACACGTCGTATTGTATTGATAGGCATCAGGAACTTGGCAATTATTACTTCCCGATGCAGTCCTTTCAACAGGCTTTCAGCAAGCATACCAAAGAAAGAGTCCACGATATTGACCTTACGGTGCAAACCTATAATAACATCCGTTATCGCATACTCTTTAGCTGTATGAATAATGCCTGAAGCAATATTCAAATCATAACGGGTAATTTGTTGTAAAGAAACACTTGCCGACGCCGTTATCAAAGCAGCTTTCTCCAGATAACGTTTCCCACGAAGTTCCGCCGCTTCCGAACTGCTATCATCATTGATAACATTCAAAGCCAGCAGATTATCTTTTTGCTTCGAATCCCGTATGAGTAAAGACAGATTTATCAAGTCTTCAATAGTGTCAGGATTAGCAACCGGAATTAATATTTTCTCTTGCTCTACCGACTGATTTTCTTCCAGATGCGCCTCATCCATGGCTATCTTCCGTGCAGCCCGTTCTGTTATAAACGAACTAACGATACACGTCACAAGGATCAACAACACAGTACCGTTCAAGACATCATCATTCAGTAAACGCTCTCCACTAGGCAATATTATATTATATCCTACCAAAACTGCCGCCAAGGTTGCCGCAGCTTGCGCATTACTCAATCCGTACATCAGTTCGCGTTCAATTGCCGCCATCTTGTAAATTTTCTGAGTCAGCCAACAAGCAATCCATTTACCAGTCAATGCTACCACTATCATCACAGCAGCCACTTTCAAAGCATCTCCTTGCCCAAATATCACATGTATGTCAATCAACATACCTACTCCAATCAGGAAATAAGGAATAAAAAGTGCATTCCCCACAAACTCCAAATGATTCATCAAAGGAGATACATGCGGAATAAGACGGTTCAAAACCAAACCTGCCAAAAAGGCTCCCAAAATGCCTTCCATTCCCACAAACTCCATTAGTCCGGCTCCCAAGAAAACCATAGCCAATACAAAAATAAATTGCATCACACTATCATCATATCTCCGGAAAAACCAACGACCTATACGCGGGAAAAAGTAGATAATCAGGATTCCTAAAAAGACTACTTTAATGACCAGCCACACCCAAAACAATCCATCTGATTCTCCTTTGAAAAGCCCGCCGACTACCGCCAAAACCAACAGTGTAAGTGTATCCGTTACTGCCGTACCTCCTACGGCAATACTTACACTACGATGCCGCGACACTCCATAACGTATAACAATGGGATAGGCCACCAATGTGTGCGAAGCATACATACTTGCCAACAATACTGATGTTACCACACCATACTTTAGCAAAGCCATGTTCGTAACCAAGCCTATGCCTATCGGGATTATGAAAGCCAATAGCCCCAACACAGCCGCTTTTGTCCGGTTTTGTTTAAAGTCGCCCATATTCATCTCCAAACCGGCAAGGAACATAATATAGTATAATCCCACCTTACCAAACAATTCAAAACTGCTGTCACGCACCAGGATATTAAACCCATGTTCGCCAATCACAAGCCCCGCCAATATCATGCCGATAATGTGCGGAATACGAAGCTTATTCAATAAGATAGGTGCAAATAATATAATAAGGAGTACAAGGAGAAATATCCATGTAGGGTCAGTAATCGGGAGTTCTAAACTAAAGTCAAACCAATCCATAAATTGCAAGTTTTGGGTTTGAATGCAAAATAACGAAAAACTTTTCACTTTATAGGGTGTTATACAGCATTTTGTTATAAATTTGCAGCCAATTCTATCAAATTAGAGATAGGATGTAATTTATTATAAACTATTTAAAAACAAAAGAAAAATGAAAGTAGCTATTGTTGGAGCAAGCGGAGCCGTGGGACAGGAGTTCCTGCGAGTGCTCGATGAAAGGAATTTCCCGTTGGACGAGTTAGTGTTGTTCGGTTCTAAACGCAGTGCCGGAACTAAATATACCTTCCGCGGTAAACAGATCGAGGTTAAACT
>JAEXAJ010000047.1 GCA_023458215.1 Bacteroidota bacterium | reverse complement strand
GTTTTATTTCATTATCAATTCTTCCGCCTCGCCAAAGGTATCATATCCCGTTGTAATTACCCAATCTCCGGGCTGCAAACCTTCCGTAATCTCGTATTGTTGCGGATTTTGGCGACCGATGCCAAGCGGCACGCGCACGGCTTTTGTCTTTGCGGCGTTCAGTTTGTAAATCCATTGTCCTCCGGTACTCTGGTAGAAGTTGCCGCGCGGAATGACGAGCGCCTCCTCCGGCTGGCCGAGTTCTATCTGTACCCGGAAGCTTTTGCCTACACGTACGTTGTCGGGCATGTCACCGGTGAAGACGAGGTCTACGTCGAACGTGCGGTCTTTGACTTCGGGAACCACTTTCGTGATGCGCAACGGGTATTTTCTTCCCTGATAATTGATGGTGGCAGGCAATCCGGTGATAATGCGGTTGATGTAGTATTCGCTCAGGGAAGTATGCACTTTATATTGGTCCAGCACCTTGATTTCCGCAATGCTTTCACCGGAAGCGACCTGCTGTCCCGGAGTCACCTTGACAAAACTGAGCTGGCCGGCGACGGGAGCTTTCACCACCAGGTTGCCGAGCCGTTCGCAGGCGCGTTCATACTTCTTCCGTTCCCGTTCACGGTCGTTCCTGATGAGGTCTTTGCGGATGACGGTGACGGCAGAGTCATGACGGAGGCTTTCCCTTTGAAGATGGGCATTTTTCACTTTATAGTTGTATTCGTCCTCGGAAACTTCGAGCTGCGCCTTGCTCTTGATGCCCATGCGGTACTCCTCCTTGTCAAGGGCAAAACTCTTGCGCAGGCGGTTGAGGTCATAATCGGTCTGCAGGGCTTGTTGTTGCAGGTTCAGGCTTTTCTGCTCCATTTCAATCTCTTTTTCGCGGTAGGTGATAAGCTGCTTTTCCCAGTCGTCGCGCTGGTCTTCGATACTGCGCAGCAGGTCGGGGTTTTCCATGACGAGGATGGTATCTCCTTGCCGGAGCAGGCTCCCCTCCTCTCCTATGATGCGTTCCACGCTTCCGGCTTCACGTGCATTGACCTTGATGGTAAGGATGGGCTGAATCACTCCCTCCACATCTACATATTCCATAAATTTGCCGTTCTTGACTTCGGCTATCTGTATGTTGTCTTGCTCGATGCGCAGTTTGCTGGGACCCAGCGAAAGGGTGACTACATAAATCAGGAAGGCAAGGAAGGCAACGCCTCCCGCCAGATAGTAGCGGTAACGGATGTACCAGGGTTTCTTTTCAAGTTTTATATCCATAATGCAATATTTTATATACTCTTTTTTTACTTTTCAGATACTCCCTTCAGAAGTACTTCTGAATAAGGGTTCCGAGTTTTACTAAAACTTCACCGGAGATTTAGTAAATCGTCACCGGAGTTTTAGTAAATCTCCGGCCAGCTTTTACTAAAACTATTCCACGATTCTATTATTGTATAGATTCTTCATTAGTAACCCTTTCCAAGTCTTCTGCCAGTGGCCTCTCTTTTTCAAAGTCATATAGCGTGATGCTTCTCAGTGTATAGTACAGACTCCAATAGTTGTACAAAGCCGTTATATAGCTTCTCCGGGCCGTATCTTTTTCCGTGATGGATGCATTGAGGTCGAGTACCGAGGACTTTCCGAGCAGATAGAGTTTTCGGGCTACTTCGGCGCGTCGTTGGGCTGTATGGTCCGTGCGGGCGGCTATGTTTACCCGTTGCGCCTGCAGGTTGAATTGCTTTACGAGTTTCCGTACGTTCAAGTCGAAATCCGTCTTGTCTTGCTCTACCTGCGTGTAGACAAGGTCTCGGTTGGAACGGGCCACGCGTACTTGTCCCCTTCCGCGCCCCCAGTCCAGGATTGGGAGGGTAATGCCCAGGCTGACGTACTGCTGGTCCAGTGGATTCCGGTAGGCATCTTTCAGCTTGTCGGCAGTTTGCGTCAAGCCGAAGCGCAGGTAGATGTCTGCTTTCAGTCCGGCATTGGCCTTGGCGCGAGACACGGCACTCTCGCTTTCCACCTTGCGGCGCAGCATGTTCTGTATCTCCGGACTGTTTTCGTTGGCAAGCATCAGTGCGGCATCCAGGTCGATGTGCAGGTCGGGCACGCGGTTGTCTATTCTCACCTTTATAAGGAGGTCTTCTTGGATGCCGAGGTAGGAACGGAGTTCCTGCATGCAGTTTTCCACTTCGATGCGGGCATTCATGCAGTTGGTTTCTTCGGTCAGTTTGTTGAGTTCGAGTTGCAACATTTCGTTTTCGCTGATGGTGCCGATGTTATATCGTCCTTGCGCATATATATATAAGGTGTCGGCATTGGCGTAGTTGGCGTTGGCTATTTCGTAGTTGCTTTGTGCTTTGGCCAGGTTGAAGAACTTCTCTGTGGCATTGGCGGCAACAAGTTCAAGGGTTTCTACGTAGGTTTTCTTGGCTTCGCGATAACGGATAGGTTCGATGCGCCGATCCCACTTCAGGCTGTTGTAGCCAAACAAGGACTGGCTGTATCCGATGTTGACGGGTGAAGTCTGCCAGGAATAGGTGTCACTGCTGAAAAGGTCGAGACGCTGCGCAGCCGTTTCAATGAAAAAGGTTCCTCCGGTCCACGGCACGTTTTGTGTCAGACTCAGTGTCAGGTCAGTGCTCAGCAGGTTCTGCTCTATGAACTTGACGTTGCCATCGCTTTGGGTCACTTTGTTGATGGCACGGTCCAGATAGGGATTGGAAGTAAGCTTGAGCGTCGGCAGGTAGTTGGCACAGTAGTATTTGTAGTTCCAATAAGCGGAACGGAAGCTATGGCGGGCATTTTGGGCGTCGGGCGACTGCTGGCGGGCCTGCTCGATGGTTTCTTCCAAAGTCAGCTCCAGCGTGTGCTCTTGGGCAACGGCACTCGACATCAGACTGAATGTAATAAGCAATAAAAATATATTCCGGTGCATAGTTGTTTTCTTTACTCTATAAAGTTCAAATTCTATGCCATAAGTATAAGTTATTGTATTATAAGTGTTTGTTGTGGTTCGAAGCTTTCCAAACGTGTGCAGTTGCGCACAAAAATAGTGCGATAATGCACGCACAACACATGGATATTATACTTATCTTTGCCCATACAAGAGATGTGGGATTGTGTAGGCCTTGCCTGCACGAAAAGAAAACAGATATGGAGCAGTTTGGTAAAATATTGATTGTAGATGATAACGAGGATGTCCTTTTTGCACTGAACCTTCTTCTCGAACCCTACGCCGAGAAGATAAAAGTGGCAGTGACTCCCGACCGCATCGAGCATTTTATGACCACTTTCCGTCCGGACATTATTCTGCTGGATATGAATTTCAGCCGTGATGCCATCAGTGGTCAGGAAGGTTTCGATAGCTTGAAGCAGATTCTGAGTATCGACCCGCAAGCAGTGGTCATCTTCATGACTGCCTACGCGGATACGGACAAGGCGGTGCGTGCCATCAAAGCGGGGGCTACGGATTTCATTCCCAAGCCGTGGGAGAAGGAGAAGTTGCTGGCCACCCTTTCTTCGGGCATGAAGCTGCGTCGTTCGCGGACCGAGATAAATCTGCTGAAAGAGCAGGTGGAAGTTCTGAGCAATGTCACAGCAGGAGGCTCCGAAGAGATTATTATCGGTGATTCTCCTGTCATGCAGCAAGTCTTCTCTACTGTGGAGAAGTTGCGCGATACGGATGCCAACATACTTATATTGGGTGAGAATGGAACCGGAAAGGATGTGATTGCCCGCCTGCTTTACCGCAATTCTCCCCGCTATGGAAAGCCGTTTGTTACGATAGACCTCGGCAGTATTCCCGAACAGTTGTTCGAAAGCGAGTTGTTCGGCTACGAGAAAGGCGCCTTCACCGATGCACGGAAAGCGAAAGTTGGACGTATGGAAGTGGCAACCGGCGGTACGCTTTTTCTGGATGAAATAGGTAACCTTTCCCTGCCCATGCAGGCCAAACTGCTGACTGCCATCGAAAAGCGTTGTATCAGTCGTTTGGGAAGTACGCAGGCTACGCCCATTGATGTGCGGCTCATCTGCGCCACCAATGCAGACATCCGTCGACTGGTGGACGAAGGAGACTTCCGCCAAGACCTGCTGTATCGCATCAACACCATCGAACTCCATATCCCCCCTCTGCGGGAACGCGGAAACGACATCCTCTTGCTGGCAGAGTATTTCCTGCAACGGTATGCCCGCAAATATCAGAAAGAGATGCGCGGGCTGACCCGCGAGGCGAAAAACAAGTTGCTGAAATATGCCTGGCCGGGTAATGTACGTGAGTTGCAGCATACCATGGAACGTGCCGTGATACTGGGAGGCGGCTCTTTGCTTCGTCCGGAAAACTTCATGTTCCAAGCTTCTGTTTCCCGTCAGAAGAAGGAAGAAGAAGTCCTCAACTTGGAGCAATTGGAACGGCAGGCTGTGGAACGTGCCATGCGGCTCAGTGAAGGAAATGTGACCCGTGCCGCCGAATACTTGGGCATTACCCGCTTCGCCTTGTACCGGAAACTTGAAAAACTGGGCTTATGAAACGATATTCATTGATTGTGGCACTGCACATCATCGGCATAGCCTTCCTTTCGGTCGGCGTTTATCTGCTGGTGGATGCCGGACTGTGGTTCAGTACGCTGATGGCTTTTTTGATATTGCTGGCGATTGCCGTTCATCTGTACCGCCTGCAGATGATGCAAGTGCGTATGATGCGCCATCTGGCAGAGAGCCTGCGCTATGACGACATGATGCTGTCGTTCCGTTCTCCCTACAAGAACCGGTCTATGGAGGATATGGTGGATGAGCTTTCAGAAGCGATGAGGAATTTCCGTACCCGCGTGCTGGAACGCAATGAGATGGAAGCGTGGCAAAAGCTGATACGTGTGCTGACGCACGAAATAATGAATTCGATTACTCCTATCATCTCCCTCTCCGAGACCTTGAGCGAACGGGAAGTGTCGGAAAAGAACTACCCCGTCATGCGGCAGGGAATGCAGACTATCCACCGTCGTAGCAAGGGTTTGCTGGAGTTTGTGGAGAATTACCGGAAGCTGACAAGACTTCCCGCCCCCGTTCGTCGTCCGGTTGCTGTCCACGAATTGCTGCAGGATTTGCAGAAGCTGTTTTCGGAAGAGTATATCCGGATAGAGCTTCCGGAGACCGACCGCATACTCCAAATAGACCGGACACAGATAGAACAAGTACTGATTAATCTGATTAAAAACGCCAAAGAAGCATGTAGCAGGAAGGAACATCCCCTGATAGAAGTGAAGATGCTACCCGCCCTCTCGTGGCAATGCCTTATTACTGTCAGCGACAATGGCGAAGGTATCTTACCGGAAGTGCAGGATAAGATTTTTGTACCGTTCTTCACCACCAAGCCTTCCGGCTCAGGCATCGGGCTCAGTTTATGTAAACAAGTGATGAATCGGCATGGCGGCAATATTACGGTGCAGTCTGCTGTGGGAAAAGGGAGTTGCTTTACGTTGCTATTTGGATAAATGGAAAAGAGGGTATATACAAAAATAAGCTACTGAAAAAATCAGTAGCTTATTTAATTTCTGTCGGGGTAGCGGGATTCGAACCCACGACCCCCTGCTCCCAAAGCAGGTGCGCTAACCGGACTGCGCTACACCCCGAATGCTTTACTTCTTAAAAGCGAGTGCAAAGGTAAGAACATTTTCAATACACACCAAATATTTTGATAACTTTGTTTACAACTATTTTATAAGACACTGGAAAACAAGAATTAATAATCTAAAAAAATATATTCCTTTTGCATGCTTCTCTTTTATTCCTATCTTTGTAAAACGTGTGCATAATAAAGTAAATCACATTCAATTAATAAATGATATGAAAAAACTTATTTTAGGAGCGGCAGTCATGGTAATGACATTGGCTGCTTGTGGCGGAAAAAAGAGCGCAGATTCAATTGTCGGTTCATGGGTAATGCCTATCGAAGGGCAGCCGGGACAAGTACAGGGTATTAAGATCGATGCAGGAGGAGAAGCGTCTTCCATCAATATGGCTACACTGGTTTATAAAAATTGGGAACAACAAGGAGATGATCTGCTGCTCACTGTAAAAAGCATTGGCAATGGCATGGAGATAGAAGGAGTAGATACCTTAAAAATAGAAAAGCTGACGGCTGATTCATTAATATTGAATTCCAATTACGGATATACGTTACGTTATGTAAGACAGAAATAATTCATTCTCCAAAGGCCATGCGCAAAATGAGGCATGGTCTTTGGACTATCCTTATCCAAATTGTAGGGTAAAACAACTGCCTTGACCTACAATTGATCGTACAGTAATATTTCCTCCATGACGGTTCATGATCTGCTTGCATAAGCTTAGTCCGATACCCGAACCGGAAGGTTTTGTCGTAAAGAACGGAACAAATATCTTATCCTGAACCTCCGGTAATATGCCTTCGCCATTATCCTGAACAGTAATGAGGCACTGCCATGACATACCCGGATTCACTTTTACCTCTATCAACGGATTTTGAACCTTTCCACATGCTTCTTTGGCATTCTTAATAAGATTGATTAAAACCTGCTCTATCTGAGTCCGGTCTATTTGCAGAATCCGATTAGTTGGAGGTATTTCAATGCGGATGTATTCTTCCGGAAACAGCTTTTGCAAATCTTGCAATAATTCGCACACGGATACCGGACAACGAACAGGAACCGGGAGACGCGTCAGCTTCCGGTAATTCTCCACAAACTCCAACAATCCTTTGCTTCGCCTGTGAATGGTCTGCATGCCTTGACGCATCACAGGATAATTCTTCTCGGTCATTTCCCGCTCACTCAATGTTTCGGAAAGGGATATGATGGGAGTGATTGAATTCATAATTTCGTGCGTCAATACGCGGATTAGTTTCTGCCATGCTTCCATCTCATTGCGTTCCAGCACACGGGTTCGGAAGTTGGTCATAGCTTCGGAGAGCTCGTTGACCATGTCCTCCATAGAACGGTTATGGTAGGGAGACCGGAACGAAAGCATCATATCATCGTAGCGCAGGCTCTCGGCAAGATGGCGCATCATACGCACTTGTATCATTTGCAGGCGATATAAATGGAGGCCAATGGCAAGCAAGATCAGAAAAGCCATTAATGAACTAAACCATAACTTAGCGTCTACCAGCAGATAGATTCCGACCGAACAGAATGCGATACCGATAATGTGCAATGCCACAATGAATGAATACCGTTTCATAATCCTAATTTTTCAAGTTTGCGATATAAAGCAAAGCGGGTAATGCCCAAATATTCGGCAGCGCGTGTCACATTTCCCTCACTGAGGCGCATGGCACGCTCTACAGCTTGCCGTTCCAGTTGTTCAAGATTGAGCATTTCTTCTTCTTTCTTCTGGCGGGCGACGGAAGCTTGAAACATAAAGTTCTCGGGGCGGAGTAGGGAACCGTCTCCCAATATCACCGCACGCTCCATGGTATGCTGTAGTTCGCGCACATTGCCGGGCCAGGCATATTTCAGTAATTTACTTTTCGCCTCACGTGTAAGTCCGCGCATTTCTTTCTGATATTTACGGGCATAACGTTGCAGGAAATGCTCCGCTAAAAGGAGGATATCATTGCCACGTTCCCTTAAAGGAGGAATATGCAATTCTATTGTATTGATGCGATACAGCAGGTCCTGACGAAAATCGCCTTCTTCTACTAAATGACGAATATTGGCATTGGTGGCACAAATAAGGCGAACATCGATAGAGGTAGACTGCGTACTGCCCAAACGGCTGATCTGACGTTTTTCCAAGGCGGTAAGTAATTTAGCTTGCATGGGCAAAGACAGGTTTCCTATCTCATCCAAGAAAAGAGTACCGCCGGTGGCAACCTCCATTCGTCCCGCTTTGGATTTACGGGCATCGGTGAAGGCGCCTTTTTCGTAGCCAAAGAGTTCACTCTCGAACAACTGTTCGGGAATACTTCCAAGGTCGATCGTGACAAACGGTTTTTCTTTACGCCGGGAATTTCGGTATAGCAGGCGGGCAATTACGTCTTTACCGGTACCATTTTCTCCCAACAGGAGGATATTGGCATCTGTATCGCGTAGTTTCTCGATCGTGGAGAAGACTTCCTGCATGGCGGTTGATTCGCCGATAATAATATCTTCGGTAGTGCCCGCAACGGTACTGCTCAACACCTCGACTTGTTCTTTAAGCAGGTTAATTTCGCAACGCGAGCGTCGCAGCTTCATTCCTGATGAAAGCGTCGCCAGCAGCTTCTCCTTTTCCCACGGTTTGGGAATAAAGTCTGTAGCACCGGCTTTGATGGCACGCACAGCCTTGTCGGTATCGGCGTATGCGGTCATGAAGATGACCACAGCTTGGGGATCGATACTCAATATTTGTTTCAGACTATCGAAACCTTCCTGACCGCTGATGGCATCCCGACTGAAATTCATATCCAACAGAATAATATCCGGCTGGAAGGTTGTCATGAAATGCTCGATACGATCAGGGGTTACGGCTACCTTTATCCTCTCAGTATAGGGTTCGAGAAGCAGGTTGAGGGCAAAAAGAACATCCTCATTATCGTCTACTATCAGTATTTTACCTAATTGTTCCATCCGAGTGTTTTAGCAATTAATTCTTTGGGCAAAGATAAGTATAATACACATGTGTTGTATGTGCATATTCGCACTATTTTTGTGCGAATATGCACACAACTTCATCGCGGCCCCTAATAATACAACACTGATTATCAATATAATAAAACTGTGGCATAGTATTTGAAACTCTCTTTGTAAACAAATAGAATATGCAACGATATATACTACTCATACTCTTTCTCTACGGTCTGACTGCAAATAACGTCGCCCAAGACCACGTTATGGAGCTAACCTTAACTCAGACCATCGAACGAGCCCGACAGCAATCCCCTGACGCTCAAAATGCCCGTCACAGCTTCCGTTCGGCTTACTGGAACTACAAATATTACTGCGCCAACTACCTGCCGGCACTTAAATTGACTTCAAACCCATATCTGGACCGTGCCATCAACAAGGTAACATTGAGCGACGGTAACGTCAAGTTTGTGGAACAAAACCTGCTAAGCACAGACCTTACCCTGAGTCTGACGCAGAATATTCCCTGGACGGGAGGTACCCTTTTCTTAGAAACAGCCGCCCAACGCCTCGACATGTTCAGCAACGATACCTACTCCTGGCAAACTTCGCCTATCAATATAGGATACAGCCAGTCTCTTTTCGGCTATAATAGTTTGAAGTGGGACCGCCGCATTGAACCGATTCGTTACCGTGAAGCAAAGAAAACCTACGTTGAAACCCTTGAACTGGTTGCCGCCACTGCTACCGAGAAGTTCTTCAATCTTGCCAAAGCACAAAGCAACTACGAAATAGCCAACGGCAATTATGCCAATGCAGACACCTTATATATATATGCGCAAGGTCGATATAACATCGGCACCATCTCCGAAAACGAAATGCTGCAACTCGAACTTAATAAGCTGACCGAGGAAACCAACTGCATGAACGCCCATATCGAAATGGAAAATTGCATGCAAGAGCTTCGTTCATACCTTGGCATCCAAGAGGACATTGAAATTGAAGCAACCGTAAACACCCATGTCCCCGAACTGCACATCGACCTCCGCACAGCCTTGATGCTTGCAAACGAAAACAGTCCCGAAATACAGCAGATGATTCGCCGTAAACTTGAAAGTGAAAGCGCCGTATCGAGGGCACGCGCCAACGCAGGACTGAAAGCCGATATCTATTTGCGCTTCGGACTGACTCAGACTGCCGAAAAGTTGAAAACCGCTTATCAAAATCCATTAGACCAGCAATACGTCAGCCTGGGCGTCACACTCCCGCTGTTGGACTGGGGGCGAGGGAAGGGGCAAGTTCGTGTAGCCCGTTCGAATCGCGACTTGGTTTACACACAAGTGGAGCAGAACAAAACAGATTTTGATTTGAACGTCCGCAAGCTGGTCAATCAGTTCAATTTGCAAAGCCAACGGGTAAGCATTGCCGCCCGTACCGATGAAACGGCTCAACGACGGGCCGAAGTAGCCCGCAAACTTTATCTGCTGGGCAAGTCGTCGGTGCTCGACCTTAACGCTTCCATCACCGAGAAAGACGCCGCCCGCAGAAACTATATAGCGGCTCTTTACAACTATTGGAGCTTGTACTACACCCTGCGAAGCCTCACGCTTTATGACTTTGAAAAGGACATCCCCTTAACAGAAGATTTAGAAAGAATTATAGATGAAAAATCGATACAATAAAAGCAGGCGGAAATCCTTTTAGTAAAATCTCTCCGGAGTTTTACTAAAACTTCGGGAGAGATTTAGTAAATCTTTGGTGGAGATTTACTAAAACAGGAATCCCCCCTTTTGGAAGGGCTTCAGGAGGGGTTTAGAGAAAAATCAATATTCTTTACATATAGAAACAACAACTCATACTATGGATATAAAACTTGAGAAAAAACCTTGGTACATTCGCTACCGTTATTACTTGATAGGAGGCATTGCTTTTCTTGCCTTCCTCGTCTACGTCATCACCCTCTCCCTCGGTCCCAGCAAACTGCGCATCGAAAAAGACAATATACAGATTGCCGAAGTACGAAACGGCAAGTTCATGGAGTATGTCGATGTAGAGGGGCTTATACAACCCATTCTCACGATAAAGATAAACGCCCGTGAGGCGGGAAGTGTAGAACGAATCATAGGCGAGGAGGGAAGCCTGCTTCAAAAAGGTGATACCCTCCTCATCTTAGAGAACCCCGACCTCCTGCGCAGCATCGAAGACCAGCACGACGAATGGGAAAAACAACTCATCACCTATCGCGAAAAGGAGATAGAGATGGAGCAACAAAGCCTGACCCTGCAACAGCAAGCCCTGCAAACCAATTATGAACTCGACCGTCTGCGCAAGAGCTTCAACCTCGACCAAGAAGAGTATCGCATGGGCATCAAAAGTAAAGCCCAATTGGAAGTTTCGGAGGACGAATATACCTATAAAGTAAAGAATGCCCGCCTGCAACGCGAAAGCCTTCGCCACGATTCCGCAGTGTCCGTTATCCGTAAAGACCTCATCCGCAACGACCGCGAACGGGAACAAAAGAAATATGCACGTGCATGCGAACGACTGGATAATCTGATAGTAAAAGCACCCGTCGCAGGGCAATTGAGTTTCGTGAAAGTAACTCCCGGCCAGCAAGTGGCTTCGGGCGAGAGCATCGCCGAAATTAAGGTGTTGGATCAATATAAAATCCACACCTCCCTCAGCGAATACTACATTGACCGCATCACTACGGGGCTGCCCGCCACCGTCAATTATCAAGGCAAGAAGTACCCGCTGCGCATCACCAAAGTGGTGCCCGAGGTGAAAGACCGCACTTTCGACGTAGACCTTGTTTTTACGGGAGAGATGCCCGAGAATGTGCGCGTGGGCAAGAGTTTCCGTGTACAAATAGAGCTGGGCCAGCCCGAAGAAGCACTCGTCATTCCACGCGGAAATTTCTATCAGAATACCGGCGGTCAATGGATTTACAAACTGAACGCTTCAAAGACCAAAGCCCGACGGGTTCCTCTTGGCATAGGCCGCCAAAATCCCCAACAGTATGAGATTACCGACGGTTTGCAGCCCGGAGATTGGGTAATTACAACGGGATATGATACCTTTGGCGAAGCGGAAGAATTGATTTTGAAATAGAAATGCAAGATAACGAATAAAACATGAAAACACTGAAATACGCCTGGCGTTTCCTGATGCGCTCCAAATCATATACAATCATCAATCTGCTCGGATTGGCGCTCAGCTTGGCATGTAGTATTATTTTAACCCGCTACATCCATCAGGAAATGACGGCCGACACTCATGCCATTCATCCGGAGAATGTAGTTGTGCCACTACGTGATATCGACGGAAATATTTATCCTTGTGCGCAGGAGTATATGGATACCACATTTCTTCGACAAGAGGATATTTTAGAAGAAACAAAGTTCATCCCTTTAGAAGAAGATATGATTAAGTTGCATGATATACCTTATACCACCAACATATTTGTGACGGACAGCACCTACTTTCACTTCTTCCATCATGAACTTGTAGTCGGAGAATTACGCCTATCCGCTCCCAACGATGCACTGATTACAGAAAAATTTGCCCATAAAATCTTCGGCAATGAGGATCCTTTAGGGAAAAACATAATTTACGGAAGCGATAACATTGTCACAATACGAGGCGTACTGAAAGAGCCGATGTGTAAAACGTCTTATACGTTCGACGTTATGCTCAATATGGAAATCCAAAAAAAATGGAGTAGACTTTCAGGAGCTTTTATTAGATTGCAACCGGGAATATCCGGAACAGAAATCAATAAAACAAGTGCCATATATAGAAAAACAGATCATGGAACTGTTCGTAACTTATTTATCCCTATAAAACAATTCTATTGGGAAGAGAATTTAAAGGAATATCCTAAGATGGAGCATCATGGCAATCGCTCGCATGTTTTTCTGTTAGCAGGAGTATGCCTGTTAGTATTATTGACGGGAGTGATTAATTTTATCAATCTCTATCTCGTATTAATGATGAAGCGTTCAAGAGAATATGCTATCAAGAAAATATTCGGCATACAAGGACGTAGCTTATTCCTACAGTTATGGATAGAAAACATGATACTCATTACCGGTGCTTTGTTCGTTGCATGGCTCTTGATTGAGATCACAGTCATACCCGTCAACCGTTTATTAGGAAGTGATGTCTCATATACCGTTTTTGATATTTGGCTGTCATTGGGTATATGGTTATTGTTGCCATTGTTGACGTGTCTATATCCTTATATCAAATTTAATTATCTCTCACCCATCATAGGTATTCGTGCCATTAGCACCACAAAGCAATCGGTCTTCACCCGTATGGCATTTCTTTTAGTACAATGTATTATCACCTTCTTGCTTATCATTGTATCTCTTTACTTTGGCAAACACCTGAATTATCTGTTACACACAGATCCCGGCTTCCGCCAAGAAGGAATACTTATTGCCAGTTTGGCAAAGGAAGGTAACATCTACAATATGAGTGACGAAGAACGTAAGAACTATTTCGCCCGTTATCAGCAAATACAACAAAAGCTAAACGAATTTCCCTTAATCGTTCAATGGCAACCACTGAGAGATGATATCTTGGACAATACAAATACAATGAACTTGATTAACGATAAAGATGTTCTATTGAATTTACAAGTAAAGTGGGTCTCCGCTGACTTCTTTAGCATGTACAACCTAAAAGTCGTAGAAGGCAAATTGCCTGACAAGATAGATAATTCGCTTACATATCATGTCGTTATGACTGAAAGTGCATTGAAAGCATTCGGTTACAATCATTATGATGAAGCATTTGTACATGGAGAAACTCCCCTATGGATGTTTGTTTCAGCCAATGGGGAAGTAATAGAAGGAGGTATAAAACCGATGCCTGTAGTAGCTGTTGTGAATGATTATTATACAGGGCACATTACATCGGGGAAATTAGCGGTCGCCTTTATGGTTGGCTCTTCGGGCGGCAGTAAAGTACAAATACTTTGTAAACAGGGAAAAGAAAAAGAACTAATAGACTACTTGAAAAAAGTAATAAAAGAAATTTATAACACCGAGGAATTTGATTACTACTGGCTGAAGGACAAAGTAAACTCTCTATATGATAAAGACAGACAGTTAACCGGAATTTACATGTTCTTTGCCTTTATAGCTATCATCATTTCTTGTCTGGGCTTATTCGGACTTTCTCTTTTTGATATTCGCCAGCGCTATCGCGAAATAGCTATCCGCAAGGTGAACGGAGCAGGAGTGCGCAGACTTTGTTTATTGTTGCTTCGCAAGTATATCATAGTATTAGGTAGTGCATTCATCATAGCCATACCTATATCCTATTATTTGATAAATCTATACACACATAGTTTCGTAGTAAAGGCTCCGATAGGTATCGGCATATTTGTCATCACTTTACTCATTGTTACCCTTATTTCTTTGGGAACACTGATGTGGCAAGTGTATAAAGCAGCAAGTATTAATCCGACAATAACAATGAAAACAGAATAGAATATGAAAACACTGAAATACGCAGGACGTTTCCTGATACGCGCTAAATCATACACCATCATCAACTTGCTGGGCTTAGCCCTTAGCTTGGCATGCAGCATCATCTTGATGCGATATATACATCGCGAACTGACGGTTGACACCCACTGCATCGACCGCGAACAGGTATATGCCGTTACGCAAGACATGGACGGAAATCGAAGTTTAGGTTCCGTGGAGAATACAATCAAAGACAGTGTATATATCGACCCTCGCTATATAGAGAAAAGAAGCTCCGTTATTTTTTTGGAAAATGATTATGTGATGCACGGTCAAAATCGGTACTCGGTGCGCACATTGGTGACAGACAGTTGCTTTCTTCAACTCTTTCACTATCGCGTGACGCAAGGCAACGCTTCTTTAGAAAATCCGATGGAAGTATTGCTAACAGAAGCCTGCGCACGTCGGTTGTTCGGCAACGAGAATCCGATAGGTAAGGTGTTGAAACATTCTAACGGACAAGAAGTCACCGTGGGCGGTCTGTTGACCGAACCTGCTAACAAGACCATGATGCAATTCGATTTAATCGCATCCGAGGCTCTATCAAGACATTGGGGACGTATGCCTATCGAATTTATTCGTTTTATGCCCGGAACGGACATTCATTTAATGAATAAATTGGGGCAACAACCCCGTTGGGCAAATCCTAATTGGAAAGAGATAGATGCAAGGAAATACACATTCTCTTTTATGCCTTTGGCGGAGGTCTATTGGCAAGAGGCAACGATTAAAAGTACACAAAGCTCTACGGTGCTTAAAGCAGGCAGTAAGCAACAAATTCTCATTCTATCGGGCGTATGCTTGATATTATTAGTGACAGGTATTCTCAACTTCGTCAACCTCTATCTGATATGTATGCAAAGGCGAAGCAAAGAGTATGGTTTGAAGAAAGTTTTCGGCTCAAAAGGAAAACAACTCTTTTTGCAAATCGTAGTAGAAAACGGAATACTCATTTTCTCCGCTTTACTGGTAGCATGGCTTATTATTGAGGTTACGGCGATACCTGTAAGCCGATTATTTGACTATTCATTCGGCTATACCGTTTTTGATCTTTGGCTTTCACTGGGTATATTGTTAGGACTTCCATTGCTTACGTCCATCTATCCGTATGTGAAGTATAATTATACATCTCCCATAATTACCCTTCGCAGCATCGGTCAGGGGCAGCACTCTATACGTACCCGCATGGCGTTTCTATTCTTGCAGTACATTTTTGCCTTCTTGCTGATTACGCTTTCGCTGTATTTCAACAAGCAACTCTCCTTATTGCTACATACCAATCCCGGATTCCGTACAGAGAATGTTTTAGTAGCCCGATTAGGTTATGAACCTGAAGCTCCAGCTTCCAGAGAAGAGTGGGACGCTTCCACACGTCGCCAACAAGAGTTTCGAGATGCCTTAAAACAATGTCCATATATTGAAAACTTTGAAGGGGATGCCCGGACCATCCTTTCTCCCAGCTTCAAAGTATCTTATCGCAATGATAAAAACATGAAAGTAGAATTGAAATATTGGTACGCCACTCCTTCTTTCTTCAAACTCTATGGTATTAAGACGCTTGAAGGCGAGATACCCGACCTTGAAAATGACAATGAGCAACGCGAAATACTTGTAGCTAACCACGCTGCCTTAAAAGCTTTTCAATACAAAAACTTATCGGAAGCCTTCGTTGTAGAAGACAATGCCCGACTATTGGATGCCAATGCCCCGATGCAACCCATTATTGCCATTGTAGAAGATTTTTATGACGGGCATTTGAGTGCAGGACAACAACCTATTATCTTTAATGTAAGCAAAGTATGGAGTGGAGATATCTATCAAATAGCTTATACTCCGGGCAGGTTACAAGACTAGTTGAATTATCTGCGCGAACAAGAACTTCGTTTTTATGGTAGTGCTGATTTTGAATACTCCCTCTTGGAAGATGACGTTCGGGCACTCTATCAGCAAGACCGCCAAGTGGCTATTGTGTATTCCATATTCGCCTTTGCCGCCATCGTGATTGCCAGTTTGGGCTTGTTCGGGCTCTCTCTTTACGATATCCGCCAGCGTTATCGTGAAATTGCTATTCGTAAAGTAAATGGAGCGACCATACGCAACCTTTATCGTTTGTTGTTCTACAAATACCTCATCGTACTGGGAATCGCCTTCCTTGTAACCATTCCTATATCCTTCTATTGCATTCATCTGTATACCCAAGATTTTGTAATAAAAGCGCCTATTGGAATTGGAATATTTGTAGTAGCTTTGATCTTGGTAGCATTCATTTCGTTAGGAACACTGATGTGGCAAGTACGCAAAGCGGCCAATATTAATCCGGCTATAACAATGAAAACAGAATAACTAAAACACAAGAGATGAAGCTTATACAATTATCCATACGAACATTATGCCGATTCAAGGCATATACA
Source organism: Bacteroidota bacterium (assembly GCA_023458215.1). The sequence continues at coordinate 25,551 of JAEXAJ010000047.1, read as the reverse complement.
GCAATCAATATCATAGGATTAGCTTTGAGTCTGGCTTGTGTCATCTCAATCTCCCGTTATGTGAAGCAAGAGATTGAGGTAGACAGTTATAGCCCTGCCAAAAACAGAATCGGTATATTAGTTCAGGAATATAAGGATAATGTCAACAAAACGGCAGTTATAGGAGGACCTTTTGAGGACGCAGATATAGAAGCAATGTCCGACTTTATGTGGATAAATAAAGACTATATCGTTATTAATAAAGAGCATATCGACGTAGAAACCATTGTGGCAGACAGCTTATTTATGAAAGTAACAGATTTACCCATGAAATACGGTAAAGCCGAATCTTGGGCTTCTCATCCACAAACTACCTTCATTACCGAAGAATTAGGCAAAAAGCTATTCGGTGATGATAATCCAATCGGTAAGACTATTCAGTATTCTACAGGAGACCCTCTTATCGTAACAGGAGTTATCAGTAAAGAAGGCGGAAAACGATCTATGCATTTTGATATGCTTGTACCCCAAACATTACAAGAGAACTGGGATTTTCATTTTCCAATGAATATTGCATTAATCCGCACAGGTGCTACTTTTACCACAATCAATCAGCGCCATGCTGCTTTTCAACAATCCCCCGGAGGTCCCGTAGAATTTAGATATCAGCTACTACCTATGCGTGAGGTATATTTTCATCCGGCGATAGATGTTTGGCAGAATATGTTGCAAAAAGGGAATCTATCTCATTTACACCTACTGATATTAGTTGCTATCTTAATTTTAATTGTAGGCATTTTCAATTTTATGAGTCTTTATACCGTTATTCTGCTGAAACGTGGAAAGGAATTGGGGCTTAAGAAGGTTTTTGGCAGCAGCCCTAAACAACTATTACTCCAACTGTACATAGAAAATCTTTGTTTGACATTTTTTGCATTGTTCATAGCTTGGTTCTTTATTGAGATATCTGCCAAACCATTGAATCACTATTTAGAAGTCACACAACAATCGGGAACCATATTCGATGCAGGAATTACTATTGCTTTTCTATGCTTATTACCCTTGCTTGCTTCTATCTATCCTTATTTCAGATATAAATACAATGCTCCCATACATTCTTTGCAAAAGATAAATGTAGGAGGTAAGTCTACTATTATCAGATATTCATATTTAAGTATTCAGTACATAGTAACATTCACACTGATAGTTGTTTCTCTGTTTTTTGCGAAGCAACTCTATGAAATGACTCATATAGATTTGGGATATGACACAAACTCTATCATCAAAGTAAACTTCGAGCGCTACGAGCGTAAGCAACCCACTACCGAAGAAGAATATCTCAAACAGCAAGAAATACGTAAATCTTCCGAAGAACGTATTCGTACCGCAATGGATGCATCCCCCTTATTTACGGCATGGAATTATTCACTGTCTCCTTATGAATATTTCACTGAAAGTCCGACGCAATTCCGTAAAACAGGAGATGCCGATTTCCAATCTTTATATTGTATTCCTATTACCGACAAAGAAATCAAGTTCCACAACTTTCATTTGGTTGAAGGACGGATATGGGATGCGGATATAGATCATGAAGGAGATGCCAAACTTATCCTATCCAAAAAAGCAATGCAACTTTACGGTTTCAAAAGTATTGTTGACGCTCAATTAGAGCCTCAAAGTCCATTATGGCCCCGAAAAGATTTATCCCCTTATCAGGTTATTGGTGTAGTCGAAGATTTTTATTGCGGACACTTAGCCGAACCCATACTTCCCATGGCATTTACTTACGGTCGTAATTATCTTCCTCAGATTCCTTTGCAAGCAAGTATTGCCCAAGGACACCAAGCGGAAGCCATTACTTTCTTAGATAAGCTACACCACGAAACAGCAGACGGCGCTTTCAATTACACTTTTGCAAAAGATGAAGTTGATAGTCTCTATCAGTCAGATAAACAGACAGTAATAGTTTATTCTTTCTTTGCATGTATGGCTATCTTAATATCTTCTATCGGTTTGTTTGGCTTGTCCTTGTTCGATATACAGCAGCGTTATCGTGAAATTGCCATACAGAAAGTAAATGGTGCTACCATAAAAGAAATTCTTCCTCTATTATTAAGAAAGTATGCCGTTATATTGGCAGTATCTTTTTTAGTAGCAATTCCTATCTCTTATTGGGGAATAACTATGTATCTGGAAGATTATGCCTATAAAGCTACTATTAGTTGGTGGCTGTTTGCCATAGCTGCAATAACCGTATCACTGATATCCATTATAACCTTGGTTTATCAAGTGAAAAAGGCTGCTCAAATTAATCCGGCTATAACAATGAAAACCGAATAACTAAAAACAAATACATCAATGTTACAACACTACTTAAAAATAGGATTCAGAAATCTACTGAAATATAAAATACAGACAATAGTCAGTACGATCGGTCTGGCAGTAGGATTCACCTGTTTTGCGCTTGCTAACTTGTGGATTCATTATGAAGTATCGTATGACAGTAATCTTGAAGGGGCGGATAGGTTTTATATACTTTATCAAAATGACCCTTATTATGATAGCGGATATAGTCCTTATATGCCTTATCCTGTATCAACATTTCTCGTAAACGAATTTCCCGAGGTAGAAGCTGCTTGCGCATATTCCAGATGGAAGGGCATAGAGCTGCAAGTAGAGGGACAGCCGGCCATTGAAACCCATGAGATGATAGCTGACTCTTGTATGATGAATATGTTTGGCATAACTGTATCATCAGGAAATGTGGATTTCATGTATTCGGACGAACATATCGCTTTGACAGAAGAAACAGCCTTGCGCATGTTCGGTACAAAAGAGGTTTTAGGAAAGGAAATCAAAGTAGATGGCGAAAAGAAGTTGATTAGCGCAACGTTGAAAGACTTAAAGCACAGTAATCTATCATTCGATTTTTGGGGAAACGGAGGTTATCTTCGTCCATGGCAGAAAGACTGGAGTACCGGTTCTTTCTATATCATTGTTCAGTTACACAAAGGAGTAGATCCGGTTGCTTTTCAAAAGAAATTGGCGTCTAAGAAGCAAAATACGGATACACAAAGTTCTGTAAACCGCTTTGAAGGTATACAGCTAATGCCGCTGAGTCAATATCGCAATTCATCATTAAATGAAGAAATATCTATCAGATTCAATTATTTGATACTTTTTTCAATATCAGGCGGGTTAGTCATTCTTTGTTCTTTATTCAATTATTTATCCCTGTTTGTTACCCGCATGCGGATGCGCAATCGGGAAATAGGACTAAGAAAAGTATGTGGATCGTCAAAAAGCAGTCTCTTTCTATTATTTGCAATTGAATACATGATGTTGATTCTATTATCCGGTGTTGTAGGCATGGCATTAGTAGAAATTGTACTTCCTGCTTTCAAAGATATGTCGGCAGTATCAGGCAATATTTACAAAGAATCATCCATTTTCTTTGTAGGAGTAGTATTCGTATCACTTCTTATTTTACTACCTTTTACATTAAGACGTACGTATGGGAATACTAAAAACAAGAATGAATTCCGAAAAGTAAGCATTGTTTTTCAACTGATTATCAGTATTCTTTTCATATTTTGCATGAGTGTTATCATGAAGCAGATCTTCTTTCTTAAAAACACCGATTTGGGCTGGGAAAGGAAAAATATAGCTGTTTTCCCTCTGATTTATCCAAATGACCATTTCGACGAAATAGCTGATAAAGTAGAACAGATGCCCTGCACTCGTGAAGTATTGAAACAACATTTAGGATTATTGCCCAAAGGTGGTTGTTTGAACCTATATATCAATGAGTGGAAAGGAAAGCCCGATTCCATCAAAGATATAAACATGATGGCTATACCTGAAGGAGAGAAGCTGGCTAAATTCTATAACCTGAAACTGTTAAAAGGAGAAATGGTAAAAGAGGGAGATAGAAAAAAAGTAATGATTAACGAATCTGCTGCCAAGATATTAGGTTTAAAAGAGCCGGTAGGTGAAAATATCTATTGGGGGGACGAACATAAAGCAGAGCTTACAATTGTAGGATTACTGAAAGATTTTCACACAACTCCACCCACAGTTCCGGTAGCCCCCATATTACTTATCGGAGAAAATGGTACGAAAGCTTCATTCTGGGGCAAAAAGCAAATTCTGATAAAATACCATGAAGGCCAGTGGAACGAATTAAAAACGAAAGTCGAAACTATGTTCTTACAAGAATATCCCGACGTAAGATATAAGTTAGTAAATGTAGAAGACGAATACAATAAATATCTGAAATCAGAAGACACTTTGTTAAAATTACTCAGTGTCATATCTTTTGTATGTGTTTTGATTGCCATATTCGGTATCTTTTCATTGGTGACACTAAGTTGCGAACAACGTCGTAAAGAAATTGCAGTTCGAAAGGTGAATGGAGCAAGCGTCAAAAACATATTGGCCATGTTCGGGAAAGAATACATGCTTTTGTTGGTTATTGCATCTGTTATAGCCTTCCCAATAGGATATATCTTAATGAAACAATGGTTGCAAAGTTATATCAAACAAACAACCATCACCCCCAGTGTCTTCATTTTCATTTTTGCAGGTATTGCTTTTATCATCGCCATTTGTATAGGTTGGCGGGTGTGGCAAGCAGCACGGCAAAATCCGGCGGAAGTAATTAAAAGCGAATAAAAAAACAATATATCATGTTACAACATTATATAAAGGTAGCAACAAGAAATTTGCTAAAATATAAAGTCCAATCAATAATTAGTATTTTGGGATTGGCAGTAGGATTTGTATGTTTTGCGTTGTCTCTCTATTGGATGCACTACGAAATGACTTACGACGATTTTCGTCAGGATATAGACCGTATCTATATGGTACGCACGAATGATGAATATGTGGAAGGAAAGATTTCACCCCGAGTATCTTATCCATTTGCTGCCTACTTGACAGAACATTTCCCGGAAATAGAGATTGCTGCACCTTTCCATATCAGTTCCTCTGAACGGATTGATATAAATGGTAAATATAAGGATGTCGCATTTTCATCAGCAGACAGCGCATGGATGCAGATGATGAATATCCAAATAATTAAAGGCAACCGCAACTTTATGCTCCCTAAAGATAATGCCGAAGTTGCTATTACAGAAGAAGCTGCCCAAGAATGGTTCGGCACTGAAGATCCGCTGGGAAAAGAGGTTAAAATGCGGAGCCGCACAAAGAAAATCGGAGCTATTGTTCGAGCAGAAGATACACATACCAATTTCCCTTTCAAGCTAATCGGCAATCCGGAATTAGGAAGAACCTGGTGGTATATCAGTTGGAATATGCTGATTAAAGTAAAGCCCGGCACTAAACCCGAAGAACTTGAAGCTAAGATTACCGCTAACCTACCACGCGAACTGCAACAAGTGACCGAGACACGAAAGACCGGAATAAAACGAATCTACCTTACACCACTTTCAGAATTGCACTATGCCAAAGACTTTCGCAAAGACAAAGAGGCGGCTATCACCTTTAACTATATAGTTTACTTTTCAGTAGCGGCTATTTTGATTATTGCGTGCGCACTCATCAATTATCTCACTTTGTTCATCAATCGTATGAGGGTGCGTCAACGCGAAATGGCTTTACGAATGATTCACGGGGCTAATATACGGTCGCTCATTTCTTTATTGACCGTTGAGTTCCTGCTCTTGTTGATATGCGCCATCTTTACGGGTTTTATAATCATTGAGATCTGCTTACCGCAGTTTATAGAACTGACTGGAATAGATGCGCCAAAATCAGCTTTATATGCTGAAACATTCTTATTTATCTTACTGGTTTCAATCATTATATTGACAACCATCATCGGACTGCTGTATATTCTGTATCGCCGTTCCTTACATCGTTCGTTGCGCCACGATGCAGGACTACGTACCGGTTCGCTACTGCGTAGAGGAAGCATTGTATTACAGCTTTTTATATGTTTTACCTTTATTGGATGTACCGTATTGATGCATCAACAACTGGACTACTTGCGTCATCGAGATTTAGGAATGGAATTCCACAATAATGGAAGTTTTTCAGTGACAGGTGATTTTAATATACATCCGCTGGTAGAAAAGGTAAAAAAACTACCTATGGTAACTGAAGCTTTGCCTAATGATTATTACTCACTGATAGTACAGGTCCAAGCCATTCAGCAATGGGATAACTGGGATGGACTGGATGCTCCCCTCAATATACCCATACCCGTAAACTTATTTTTGGGCAAAGAGGATTTTTTTCGTTTTTATGACATTAAGTTGCTTGCAGGTGAATGGCTCAATGACTTTTCTTCTTATGAAGATATCATCATTAACGAATCGTTGGCACATCGCATGGGATGGACTCCCCAAAAAGCCATAGGCAAACATGTCATTACATCTTTTATTACTTATACAGTTGTTGGGGTGGTAAGAGACTGTCATTACACAGCACCTACTTTACCTATTCCCAATACAGGTTTTGTGGTTGGAGAAGAAATGGGAATAATGCAACAAATTGCCGGAATCTTATTCAAATATAAAGAAGGTACCTGGAACGAATGCCGCCAAGCTATCGAAGAAATTTCTCGCAAAGAGTGTCCGCCCGACAAAACGCTGCATATACACAGCGAAGAAGAAATTTATAATAAATATCTCCATTCCGAGGATATGTTGACACGTCTGCTTAGCTTTGCTTCTTTGGTGTGCATACTTACTGCCATGTTCGGCATCTATTCACTAGTTACGCTCACTTGCGAACAGCGTCGCAAAGAAATAGCAGTACGTAAGGTGAACGGTGCCAGCGTATGGAGCATTTTGTTAATGTTCTTCCGCGAATACCTAAGTATGCTGTGTATCACTGCCCTCATAGCTTTTCCCACCACCTATGTCGTCATCAAACATTGGATAGAGAACTATACACGCCAGGTCAACATCAGTCTTCTGCCTTTTACGCTTATTTTCATTGGACTGACATTAGTAGTCATTGTCAGTATCAGCTGGCGTGTATGGCGAGCAGCTAATGAAAATCCGGCAGAAGTAATAAAAAACGAATAACAAACAACTTAAGAAAGACAATGACCATACTTGCAACCCTAAAAATCATTACTCGCGGATGGTGGAGAAACAAAGTTTTCTTCTTCATCTCAATAGTCAGTTTGGCTATTGGTTTGGCATGTACCAATCTGCTGTTTACTTACTTTGTGCACGACTATAATATAGAGAGCGGCAATCAGAGTAAAAACCGTATTTTCTGTCTGCGTCAAGATAATCCTATGCAAGAAGGAGTCAAAGTCGCCTATGCTTCTGCCGATATTCCTCTCACGCTAAAAGAGAAGTATGCGGAAGTGGATGATTATTTGCGCATCAGTTCCTTTGATTTACAATACTGCAAATACAAAGAAAATATTTTTGAAAAAGCTCTGCTTATATGCGCTGATACTACTTTGCAACATTTCTTCGATTACCAATCTATTGTCGGAAGCTTGCAACAAACTTTGGCACAGCCCGGCAAAGTGGCATTAAGCGAAAGCTTTGCCAAGAAGATTTTTGGAAACAATAATCCGCTGGGGGCAGTGCTGGAAGTGCATGCCCAAATGGACGGCATTAAAAACTTTGAAGTGACTGCGGTTCTAAAACCTCGTTCACAGTCATTACTACAATTCGACATGATAACAGGAACCGATGAAAACTTCTTCGGAGGATTCACATTTTTGAAGTTGTCTCCTAATGCCGATGCCGGGTTGCTTGCACAGAAAATCAATCAAGACAAAGTTCCTACATTGATTCCTGGAACGTCACAATATTACGTCAGCCCGCTGTCGGACATCTATTTCATAACTCCGAACAGTGACAATCAGCAATCGCTGGCATACATCAATCAAAGTAATGTGCAGCTACTGTATATTAGTTTGGCTGCCGCCTTACTGGTACTCATCATTGCCTGTTGCAACTATACCAACATGAGTTTGACCCGCGTGCTGCAACAACTCAAAATGATACACGTAGAAAAGTTGATGGGGAGTCGGCTGAAGGATATCCGCATTCAGTTGTTCGGTGATGCATTTCTCACCGTGCTGCTTGCATTCGGTTTGTCGTTACTCATTATTAATGACTGCCTCTCACTATTCAACGGGGTGCTGATTTCACATCTGGATATACATTTCTTTTTCAGTTTGCAAATGTTACCTCTCTTACTGCTGTTTATACTGATTATGGCTATCGTACCTGCATGGTATATCAGTCATAAACTTTCCGCTTTGTCGTTCAGTGAATATAAAATACTTTACGGAGGAAAAAAGAAGCAACGTTATATTGCACTTTTGATTATTCTTCAATTCATCATTTCGATAGGACTGATATTCGCCACACTGTCTGCCAATCAACAAATAAATCTCATAAAAGAGCGTGCCCTTTGCTATGAAAATCTGATAGAAATAGGAAATTTTGATGGACCTCCCACTGCGCCGTTAAAAGACGAATTGGAAAAGCAAGGACGTGGAATTCAATCAATAGCTATATCCAACGGCTCCGTCTTAAACTCATGGATACGCGAGTTGACTCTCAAACAACCCGATGGAACGGAAATCAAATCCAATTTACTCATACTGTATGGCGATGTCAATTTCATACAAACTATGGGAGTACAGCTATTATCGGGAAACTCGCCACAACAATTAGTTAAAGAATACCCAAATCCGATATTGGTTAATGAGAGTTTTGTCAAACACCTTGTTCCCGCAGGTGTCAATCTTATCGGAAAGTCAATGAAAGAATTTGATAGTATGGCAGATTCTATATATACCATCGGGGGAGTCATAAAAGATTTTCCGACAGGTTCTTTAGAAACGGAGATAACTCCCTGCGCAATTCATATATCCTCGGTCGAAAAGATGCTCAAAGCAAACTATATGCACATCAAGCTGGAAGCGGGCAAACGACAAGAAACTTTGTTACAGATAAAACAAGCTTGGGAGAAAGTAAATGAGGGAAACCTATTCCAATACACCGACATGCACCAAGAATTTATGAGACGGAACGATAAAGTATTCTTCCTTTCCAAGATTCTGATAGGATACTCAATAATCGGCTTGATACTGACCTGCTTCGGTCTGTTCGGTGTATCTTGGTATGCCACTCGTCAACGAATCCGTGAAATCAGCATTCGCAAAATACATGGAGCGACTCCTTGGCAAATTATTTGGCTGTTAAACAAACCCTTCTGCCTGCAAATATTGATTGCATACATCCTCGCCATTCCTACTGTTTATTGGTTGATGAACCATTGGCGGGAACAATTTGCTTATAAAGCGGACTTTACTGTTGCGGACTTTTTATTACCCCTGCTCATTGTTTGGGGAATATCTGCTGTCACCGTTTGCTTGCAAGGGTATCTATTAAACAAGACAAATCCCATTGATTGCATGAAAGTAGAATAAGAAGTAAAAACATATATAAACCATTAAAACGAAACATTATGATTAAGACTGTAAACTTACAGAAGATCTTCAAAACAGAAGAAGTACAAACGTTAGCTTTGAATAACGTGAACATTGAAGTGAAAGACGGAGAATTTGTTGCCATCATGGGTCCCTCAGGTTGTGGAAAATCAACCTTGCTGAACATACTCGGACTGCTGGATAACCCGACGGAAGGAGAGTACTATCTGAACGAAACCGAAGTTTCCAAATATACGGAAGCACAACGTACCAGTCTGCGTAAAGGAGTTATCGGCTTTGTATTCCAAAGTTTCAATCTGATAGACGAACTGAATGTATATGAGAATATAGAATTACCCTTGCTCTACATGGGTATTCCATCTGCCGAGCGCAAGCGTCGTGTAGATGCAGCTATGGAGCGTATGGCAATTATGCACCGCAGCAAGCACTTCCCACAACAACTTTCGGGCGGTCAGCAACAGCGTGTAGCCATTGCTCGTGCAGTAGTCTCCAACCCCAAACTAATACTTGCCGATGAACCGACCGGTAACCTTGATTCCAAGAACGGTAAAGAAGTAATGGAACTGTTGAGCGAACTGAATAAAGAAGGCACTACCATCGTTATGGTAACGCACTCACAGCATGATGCCGGATATGCAGGACGCATTATCAATTTATTCGATGGACAAGTGATTACCGAAGCAAACTTATAACAGCTAAGGAGCAATTCATTTCTTTACCACATAAAGAGTTTGTCACGGTTTTCTGTGACAAACTCTTTTTTCATATATTGGAAACTGAATTTAGGTAACATTTTTTTTGCCCGTCTCATTTCTATTTATTAATATTGCTTCCGATAATATAAATCGGAAAAACATTATGAAACAAGAATATACCCCGTCTCCTCTAAATACAACAGATATACCTTTACCGGAGAGTTTAGCAAATCTTACTGAAGCTATGGCCCGTAATGTGCATGAAGTATGGGCCTCCGGACGAATAAAAGAGGGGTGGAAATATGGCCCCGCCAGAAATGACGAAATGAAGACACATCCCTGTTTAGTATCTTATGAAGATCTGCCTGATTCTGAACGTGAATACGACCGACAGACTGCAATACAGACACTAAAACTTATCATGAAGTTAGGCTATAAAATTACTAAGAAATAAATATATAAACAAAAAGACACTTAAAGCTATGAAAGAAGAACATATGGACCCAACCGCAGCACCGACATCGGATGATAATCAATCGTCGAACAAGAAAGATGAAGGTAAAGCAGGTGATAGTAATGATGGAAAAAAAGGAAATTCCGATACGAACCAAAAAGACTCTAAAGAAAGTAAATATCTTCCGATTTTTTTATCGTGGAAATGGGCAATTCCCATACTAATAGGTCTGTTTTTAGTCGCAGGGGGTTTCATGATATATGTTACGTCTCAAAACTTCTCATTATACTATCCGTCTAATGGAAGACTGTATTTAATGACTCTGCATTCAATTATTCTTGTAGTTGTATTTATCTGCCTATGTATTGCTATCTTAAAGTTGATAGCCATATATGCCAAGAATATGGAAAGAGAGAGAGAAATATTGGCAAATTTATATTTAGAAGAACAACAAAGGCTTATTGTCAGACTTGATAAGGAAAAGGATGAGGCAAAGAATGAGAAAGAGGAGTTGAAAAAAGCCAAAGACACAATAAAAGAGTTAGAAAAGACAAAAGAAGCTCAAAAAGATATGATTGATAAGCTTCAAAATATGAATGAAAGGGAATATGAAAAGACAGCCCTCATAAAATTTCAGGAAGAAAAAATAAAGTATCTCGAGAAGATCAATAAACAATTACTTGATAAAGATATCATTATCAAATGAATCTCATTACCCGACTATTTACACTCCACTTCGACCGTTCTTTTTCAGGAAAAGGTTGGAAACAGCTAGCATGGCTTTTTGGAGTTATCGTGACAGTTTTTGTCACAATCTATTTCATTAGTTTCATATATGTCTTTCCGGAGCCATCTGATATAGAACTTTTGGGTCAGGAGAATGATGTGCCAATGGGACGTCTACTCCAGTTGATCTGTTTATTCATTGATCCCGGAAACATTACAGAGGTACCGCCTGCACTACGTTGGTTTTCTTTGTTGGTAGTATTATTAGGTTTAATCTTGTTTTGTGGTCTGCTCATTTCTGTTATCTCTAATATGTTGGAACGTAGGGTAGAGCGTTTCCGTGAAGGAGATATTGTCTATCCGTTACGTAATCATGTGGTAGTTATCGGTTTTGACGATATGGTACCTACACTTGTTCAGCAAATCTGCGATGACCCCCATTATGAGAAATGCTATATATTAATTCAAAGTGCATTGCCCGCAGAAGATATCCGCAGCAAGATACACACAGAACTGGATGCAAAGAACGAAAAAAGAATAGTGGTATTACATGCTCAGCGTAACTCTACTGAAGAGCTGGAAAAACTTTACACCACTAAAGCGCGTGAAGTATTTATTATTGGAGAAAGAGATGAACATGACCATGACTCCCTAAACATCGACTGTCTAAAAAAAATAGTGGATATCCATAAGAAATGCAAGAATTGCCCGCTTATCTCATTCACTGTACTCTTTGAAAATCAAACCACTTTTGCTGCATTCCAGCTTACCGACTTATCGGCAGAATGGAGAAAATACATCGAATTCCATCCATTCAATTTCTATGAAGGTTGGGCAAAGAAGATACTGGTCAATAGAAAATATGGAAAAGGAGAAGACTTGATTGAATATCTACCACTTGATCGTGAAGCAGTTACATTTGAAAGTGACAAATATGTTCATTTGGTTATTATTGGAATGAGCCGTATGGGAATTGCTCTCGGAGTGGAAGCTGCCCATCTGCTTCATTTCCCCAATTTCTGCAGAGATAATAGTAAAAAGAGCATTATCACTTTCATTGATGAAATTGCAGATGAAGAAATGAACTTCTTTTACGGGCGCTATCGGCATTATTTTGAAATAGCTTCTACATGCTATTACGATATGAGTAGTGACGAAGTCAGCAAAAAAGTGATTCCTCCAAGCCGCTTTAGTGGAAAAGATGCCGATTTCCTGGATGTACAATTTGAATTTATAAAGGGACGGGCAGAAAATCCTATTATCCAAAATAAAATCAAAGAATGGGTACACAATCCGAATGAAATCTTAACCATTGCGGTATGCCTCAATTATCCCCCTCAAAGCATGGCAATGGGACTGTATCTTCCGGACGATGTATATGACAATAATATTCCGGTACTTGTACGTCAGGAAACTTCCAGTGCTCTGCTTAATATGCTTAATAGTAAGAAGAAAGATGATGAAATACACAAGTACTCTCATATTTTTCCTTTTGGAATGCTCGACAACTGTTATGATTTAGATAAACAAAGCCAGCGTAAAGGCCAAATTATTCATTACGTGTATAATTATTACGATACTTATGGCAGTGTTCCTCAAGCTTGTCCCAACGATGCAGAACTGAAAAAAAGGTGGAATACCCGTCCGGTTTCCCACCAATGGTCTAATTTATACAGTGCATTTTCTATCGAACCCAAGCTCCGTTCCTTGCAGATTACAGGTAACCATATACAGTTATCCGATGACCAGATAGCACTTCTATCCGAAGTGGAACATAATCGTTGGAATATGGAAAAGCTACTCCTCGGCTATCGCAAGCCTACTGCTGAAGAAGAAGCTATCATCAACAGCAGTAAAGAAAAGAAAAAGGAGTATAAAGAAAAACGCTTTGTGCATCCCGACATTCGTCCTTATGATGAATTATCCGAAGGGTCGAAGAACTATGACAAATGTATCACGGCAGGAATACCGCTATTAATTAACAATAGTATATAGCAATTGCATATGACTTATATAAATGATGAAGCATGAATGAAAACATGAAAATTTGTCCGGAATGTGGTAATGAAATGAATTTAGGCAAACGTTTTTATTTCTGTGAGGAATGTGGTTATTCAATGCCTATCGAGAATATCAGTAAAGAGATAAATAATCGCTTATATTCTTCACGATATATATTCATAAGCTATGGACATGACTCGTTTGCCGAAATAGCTCATAAACTATGTAAGGATTTGAAAACACGAGGACACCGTGTCTGGACTGACTTGGAACTAAAAACAGGAGATGACTGGGCTACTAAAATAGAAAAAGCTTTGGATGATGCTATTTCTCAAAAACCCAATGGGTGTTTTCTCCTCCTAATGTCTCCCCATTCAGTACGACGCCCCGACGGATATTGTTTGAATGAATTATCAAAAGCTGTTAGAAACGGACTTTTTACAATACCTGTAAAATTGCAATCGATAGAACCTCCATTATCAATAGCCAGGATCCAATACCTCGACATGTCCGAATGCTTTAATCCCGGATTTAGTGAATCTATATATCAAAGGCAACTAGATTTATTGATTAATGCTATAGAAAATGATTCTATCAATTTTGATGGAATGCAAGCACGTTTGCAGAACCTTTTAAAACCTATTGAATTTAAAAACGAGATTCGAAAATACATGAAGTCATTCACTGGAAGAGAATGGATTCTTCAACGAATAAAAGAATGGCTGTATAATCCTAAAGGTTCAAAAGTTTTCTGGCTTACGGGGGGGCCAGGCGTTGGGAAAACAGCCATATCAGTATGGCTTAGTTGCAAACAACTACCAGAAATCCACGCATGGCATCTATGCCAACATTCGGATTCTATAACAAGTAATCCTAAAAATTGTATCCTTTCATTAGCCTATTATTTATCAACTCATTTACCCGATTATTTTGAAAAACTGAATAATATAAATATTGAAGAATTCGTTAACTTAAACAGTGTAAATGTTAATACGCTATTTACAAGGTTACTGATAGAGCCACTTAACGAAATTCCTCCATTAGATAAGCCTGTAATAATATTAATAGACGCTATAGACGAAGCAAGTTCTGAAAATGGTGAAAATACTTTGGCCAAATTTATTGGAAGTAAGTTCTCTTTGTTCCCACCTTGGATTCGTTTATTAGTAACCAGTCGACCAATACATGAAGTTAAGAAATGGTTTAGACAACTACATCCGGAAGAGCTAGACACTACAGATGTTAGAAACTTAGAAGACATAAAAAAATATATCAACAATAGAATCAAACATTTGGGTTACTCCCAGCAACAAAAAGAAAATATAGTACAATCCATTTTGTCAAAAAGTGAAGGTGTCTTTTTGTATGCAGAGTTTGTTTGCGATTCTATTGATTTAGGAGAAATGGATGCATTAAGCCCAGCAAGTTTTCCTCATGGTTTATATAATACTTATGAGGATTATTTTACAAGAAGATTTCCTTCTACAGAGAAATACAAAAAAGAAATTTCTCCTTTTTTAAAATTAGTGATAGCAGCAAAAGAACCCTTGAATATTAATGAAATAGATAATTTTTTCCATTATAAATATGTAGATTGGGATGAAGATTCATTATATTCTGTAGTAAAACAATTAGGTTCATTATTCAAATCTGATGATGGGGTTATAGTTCCATTCCATAAATCTGTTGTGGATTGGTTAACTAGAGACGAAGATTCTAACTATTTCATTAACAAAAAGAAGGGACATCGGAGTTTCATTGAGTGGGCATCCAGCTTTATGAAAAATTATTCGAAGATGCCTGTATACTTCTTGAAATACTTAGGAGACCATTATATTTATATGAATGAATATAATGCAACAAAAGAACTGTTAACTGATTCCAGTTATCTAAAAGAACAGATAGAACGATTAGGATATGATCAGGCAATAGCCATTTATTTTAGTAATATTAAAAGCTTGAGTATATGTTGTCCTCAATATGTGGCTGAAATCTATAAATCCTCATTCTTCTTGGAACTATTGAACAATAGCCGGAGATATTTTTTGGACAATGGGTATTTTTTAGATTTGGAGCAAATGAATTTTGGCGATGTTGCTTCGGAAATACTTTTATCTGAAATTACTGACAATTCAAATTATGTAGGAATACTTTATTACTTATACGCATTAGAGGATTTTTTGTCAGTTGTTGAGTTAACTGACAAAATAATAAAGAACGAACAGATGATCAATGAAATGAATGCTCATACCAAGTCTCAAATGTATGAAGTTTATGGATTGAGCCAAAGAAAATTAGGAAGATTTTCTGTATCTAGAGATGCGTTTGAAAAGACAAGTTATTGGGGAATTAAAGCAGAAAATTCTTATCAAATTTCATTAGGTTATGCCAATTTAGCAAAAATAGATTATCATCAATTAAACTTTAAGTCAGGATATGAAAATAATCAATTAGCATTTGATTATTTATTAAAAGGATTAGATGAAGCAAGTATTCTTAGCGATAATAATACAACAAGTATTCGACTCTTTTTGGCTGAATATAAGCGATTGGCAGCTGAAAATTATATCTGGGGGTATGAATATGAAAAAGCAAAAGAGTGTTTTAAATATATCGAACAAACTTATTCGCAAATAAAACTTAGGGACCGTTATTATGTTCGCTATTTATATACTTCAGCTCTATATAATATATGCACAGGAAATCAATCAGAAGCTAGGCTACTCTTAGCTAAAGCATGGGGATTATGCCGAAATAACTATGATAAAGCAATTGTGATCTACTACCAAACATTGATTTCATTAATTAAGGACTTTCCTAATTATCACGATGAGGAAATCGAAAAACTTCATATTTCAGAGAATCTTTTTCAAAAAATAAATTCAAATATTGAGTTAACTGAGGTTCGAATTTTATATGCAATGTTGTTAAAAAATGAGGAAACATGCATAGTATATGATGCTTCAAATTATGAATGGTTCGCATATATATTCAATTATTTTAATCAATTAATAAACAAGAATAATGGAAATAAAAGTATTGGGAAGTGGAGGATGGATACCGACAGCAGTAAGAAATACCTGCTCATATCTCGTGCAGGACAATGATGATTATCTTTTTTTGGATTTGGGTTCAGGTATAGCAAATTTCAAACTATATGAAGAGATCACGAATTGTAAAAAAATAAAAGTATTACTGTCACACTACCACCTTGATCACTTAATAGGTATCATATATTTATTAAACATATGTAGAGATAAAGAAATATACATCTGGGGCCCCGGCAAGGATATTTATGGTGTCTCATGTCATGAGATTTTACAAAAGATAATAGCTCCTCCTTATTTTGGTAGAAACATTGATGATTTCTCACATTCAGTTGAAATCAATGATTATCAAATCGGACACAATTCTTTCTCACAGAATTTTGAAGTAGAGATCATACCTCAAATACATTCTTCTCCTTCTTTTGGAATGCTTGTGAACGACATGATTTATTATGCAACAGACACCATTGTAACAGAAGAAACTTTCAAGAAAGCTTCTTCTGCCCAACTGCTATTACATGAATGTTGGGAAATAGAAAATACTAAAAATGAAAAGCACTCTTCATTATCCCAAATAATTGAAATGACGAACAAGTATCAAATACAAAATGTAAAACTTATTCATCTCAATCCAAATTGGAATGAAAAGGATTACCGTACAGCAGAAAAGTTAATTGCAAATACGAATATTATGTTTGCATCCGATGGTGATAAATATGTAATCTAATTTTTACTTCATTCGTGCTGCAATCGCCAATAATACTCCCAACACTACCCCCAAGATAGCTGCAAACAACACTCGCATTTCTCCTGGTAGGAGGAATGTGATAGTGTGCGCCGGATACCAGAAGAAAGGAATTGTTTTCTTGAATACAAAGTTCCATTGTGCATCCCAGTTCAAATGTGTAATGATACGTGTCATTGGAATGGGAGTGATAAGACTGCGAAGAGAACCGCCACAGTCTAAAATGTGTGTATCAGTAATCTTATGAAATGTCATGAACACAGGTGCAAATATCGTATTCATAGCTACTGAAATAACAAAAGCTATCCAAACCTTATCTGCGCTAAATACTCCATTGATAATATTTGCTGCATCAGTCATACCCATATATTCCATGAACTGTGGAACACCTTTCGAAAAGATTATCATGGCTGCATTAATTCCAATACCTAAAAGCCCCCAAACTACCGCACGAGGAAGTATACCAAACCCTTTCCGATTGTAAACTCCCGCACTGATGCGAAGTCCTAAAACTTCACCCATCGTAGCAAGAACTCCAAACTTGATGAAACTCATCACCATACCATGTGTTGCGTTGAATGACTTATACCATTCGTAAGCAGCATCACTCACAAAAAATGGTAAGAAAATTACTACTAATACCAGAGCGAAAATTAAATCTTGCTTTTTCATACAAAAGTTATGTTTTTCATAAATTACGAGGCAAACATACTAATTATTTTCTAAATCGAAAGCAAATTGGCGAATAAATAGATAAAATAGTAATAATATCAATCTGACATATCCTTGTAACTGAAAACCGTTACACTTCATTTTTTTGAAATAAAATGTTGCATGTTTTCTTGTGATATTAAGTTTTAATGCTTAATATTGTTGTCAACAAACAGTATTAAGCAACTATGAAACCCACTCGCATCATCCTCATCCGTCATGGCGAATGCCACGGAAATACCGACGAAAGTAGATTTGCCACTGTACCTGACTATACAATAGAATTAACTGAAAATGGTATTCGACAAGCAGTAGAAGCAGGTGAGAAATTGAAACAAGTAGTAGGAGAAGAGAGCATGTATTTCTATGTCTCCCCGTTTTGGTGGACACGGTCGACCTTTGAGAATATTGTCAGAGCATTTCCTCGCAATCAATTCCAGTATAATGAAGAGCCACGACTTAGGGAACAAGAGTGGGGGGTTACTTGCGCACACATCAAGAACTACAACAGTTACTCAAAGACAGAAAAGAGTACGGCACCTTTTATTACCGTTTTCCGGGTGGCGAAGCGGGTACCGATGTCTACGACCGCATCAATGACTTACTTGGCTCTCTGCATCGAGACTTTTTAAGAGAAAATTATCCGCAGAATTGTGTCTTGGTAACGCATTCGCTTGCCATTCGCCTTTTCATTATGCGTTGGTTCCATCTGACAGTAGAAGAGTTTGAGCAAATGTCATCTCCCCAAAATGGCTGCTTGGTGATACTTGAAAAAGATAAACTTACAGGAAAATACGAACTTAAAACTCCTTTGAACATCAATAGGAATAATCCCATGAGAAGAAGACCGATTCAATTACCACATGACATATTATGAATCTCACCTTCCCAATTAACCAATTACAAAAGCCTGATTCAATGGAAGAAGAAATACAAAAAAAGATAGAGGAGCTAAGAGACAACATATCCTTGCTAATGGCAGACAGCAAAAGTATAAAAGAAGATCAGCCCAAGCAGGCTGAAAAATTGATGCAGAACGCATTAAAGTTAGCTTTGAAAGGATACAAGCTTGATAAATTGCATTTTGAAATAGAACTTGTCGATATCTATTGCTGTTTAGGAGATCATTACCGTCATTGTGAAGGTGGTAGCATAGATAAAGCAATGGAGTTTTACAAGAAAGCTATTTATTACTGCGAACATTCTGAAACTATAAAAGACGAAGAATTGGCAAGTGATTATACCAGCCTCGCCGCCGATTTGATTTTTGGATTCGCAAACATGTTCTTTGTGGCAGAGCGCTACCAAGATGCTATTCCTATTTTCTCAAAAGCACTTGCCTTTCAGAAGCAAATGCTCAAGTTCGATAAGATAAGATATCAGGGATTTATAGCAAAAACTCTCTACAAAATAGGATATAGCTATTGGCACACTGGAGAAGTAAAAGATCTAGAATTAGCAGAGCGGGCTTTATTGGCACACATCGAAGCGTACGAATATCTATATAAAAAGCAAAATTCCGAACGCTATCTAGAGCTTTATGGCATGTCTCACCATAATACCGGCATCTTTTACAAAGAAAGTAAATGTTGGTCCAACGCAAAAAAGTCGCTAGAACAAGCTCATAGTCTATTCACCGAATTACGAAAAACGGACGAGACAATCATTCCGGTATTAGAACTTGAAGAAAAGTTACTAAAGGAAATCGAAGATAAATTGAAATAGTCATCAATTCTGATTACAGTAAATCGCACCTTTAGCAGGGCTACACCCTTTTTTGCGGATGGTGTAGCCATCGCATCCAAAGGGTGTAGCCATCCATGGAAAAGGGTGTAGCCCTACAAAAACAGCGTTACAGATATCTTCAGATGGGGATAAACTGGCTGTATTGTATTCAACCCCGACACCGGCATGTAACATTTTCATACTTCCGATAAAAGAAAAAAGCTTCTTCGAATGAATATCATCGAAAAACAAACGTTTTATAATCGGAAATATAGGCATTCTAACAAAAATAATTATATTTGTCCTCCAAACCCCAAATCAATTATGGAAACAGAAAATAAGGAAGACGACGAATTTGCACGTTTATTGGATGAATTCATCAACACAAATATTGAAGATGATAACATTGAAGAAGATGACAACGACGAAGAAGAACATTTTTTCGACGAAGAGCCCCAGGTACATATTACGGATATCCTTCTAGCTTTTTCGCCGGAAGAGGAGTATGGTGGTTGTTACACAAAACGCACTCAATTCCGCTCACCCCGGCAAGGAGAATTTTTACATGCAGAAATACAAATACATAATCCGCATTATGAGGAGTTCCGTTGGAGTAGAAAACTCAATATAACATTAGACAATAACGACGAGCAGCTGGACAAGATAACACGAACTGTTCAGGTAAACAGACATGACATACTGGGAAAGCTATATATTTCTTTCCCGGTACCCGACAATATGCTGGATACGGAAAATATCAAAAACAGCCGTTTCTCCATTACGGTTTATCATGATAATACGGAAGTACATTGCAAGGGCTTTCAATTGATGGAACTTCCGGAAAACTATACGGAATGTTTTCAGCAACACTCTTTTGCCTTATACCGAAACGAAGAAGGCGAGGAGGTAGATTACAGCCAGTTGATACGTTCGCAGAGCTGTTTCAACCATCTCCATTTAGGATCCGTCGTTATGTTAGAAATCGTCAAAAACATATTATCCGAGGAAGATGTTCCTAGCTTCACTCCCGAATTTGAAGTGCGCCTGCACGACGAAACCGGACGAATCGTTGCTACAGATATTATGTGCAGTAATTCCTATACTTGCGAAGATCAAGAGTATTTGTCCTTATGTTGGGAGATGGGACAAGGCAAACGGCATTTTTGGAAAAAAGGCATGTACCTCATCGAGATACTTTTCATGGACGAAACCATTATATCCGCTCCATTCGAAATAGGGAACAAGGATATAGAAAGCTCATACGGACGAGAAAACATACAACCCAAGACCAACATTGCCGGAAAGAAGATTCTCCGTTCGGATATTGTAGATGCCCCCATGCAAAAACTGAACAACATGATAGGGCTTGCTAGTGTCAAAAAGAAGATCAGCGATTACCGGAACCTTATTCTCATGGAGAAGAAACGCAATGCCATAGGACTTCCTACACAAATGCACTCCTTGCACGCTGCTTTTATTGGAAACCCGGGAACCGGTAAAACGACGGTAGCAGGCTTGCTTGGTAAGATTCTGAAAGATATGGGAATGCTTTCTAAAGGACATGTAGTATACGAAGAACGCAGCACTTTGCTGGGACAATATTACAGCAGCGAAGGAGAAAAAACAATTGCCGCCATGAACCGTGCCAAAGGCGGTATCTTATTTATTGACGAAGCATATACCCTCTATAAACCGGAGGATCCCAAAGATCCCGGCATGAATATTCTGACCACTTTACTCACAGCTCTAGCCGACGAATCAAACCGCGACTGGATGTTGTTGTTGGCAGGTTATCCAGGACCTATGAAAAATATGTTGAATGGCAATCCGGGACTTGAATCGCGTATTCCCGAAACCAATCGTTACTATTTTGATGATTATAGCATTGATGAACTGATGCAGATAGGTGATCTTTATTGCCGCCAAAAATGCTATGAGCTGACAAAAGATGCCCGAAAAGCCTTGCAATCTGTTGTAAAGCGGGCATACAATATGCATGATGATACTTTTGGTAACGGACGTTACATGGAGATATTGTTTTCAGAAGAAATCCTGCACAACATGGCGCAGCGAATCAGCAAGATCCCGTCTCCAACACGCGAACAACTCATTACTATAGAAAAAGAAGATATCCCTCGTTTGAAGCAGGGCGATTATAAGAAGTCGCTAGCTAAATTGCAGCAGATGATCGGGTTGCAGCAACTCAAAAAGAGTATCAGTAACCATCTGAATTTTGTAAACTTGGTTCGCCTCCGAAATGAACAAGGCATTCATACCTCTTTGCCACCCATGCACATGGTATTCACCGGAAATCCCGGCACAGGAAAAACAACTGTTGCCGATTTTATCGGAGAAATCTATGCTTCGTTGGGATTGCTATCAAAAGGCAATGTGGTACGGGTAGAGCGGAGTGATTTTATGGATACAAGGGTAGGAGGTACGGAACTAAAAACCAAGGCTATTCTGAAAAGCGCCCAAGGCAATGTACTTTTCATCGACGAAGCCTATACGCTGTTAAAAGAGAATGAGTTCTCCAACGATTCCGGTCCCAGAGTAATAGAAACGTTGCTCACCACCCTTAGTCGTGAAGAAACCGACACGCTCGTTATCATGGCCGGTTATCCGGGAGAAATGGAAAAGCTGCTTGAATCCAATCCCGGATTGAAGTCACGTTTTCCGTATATTTTCCACTTTGAAGATTACACAGCGGACGAGTTAATGGAAATAGCAAAGGGGGTAGCTCAAAAGAACGGTTACAGTTTCTCTGCCGCTGCCATCAAAGCTTTAAAAGCCCTGATAACAAAAGAAGTAAGGCATAAAGACCGACACTTCGGCAACGGACGTTTTGTAACTCAGCTGATTAACACCCAGATTATTCCTGCTATGAGTAGTCGTTTGGCTACCTTGCCCGAAAGCAAACTGAAAAACAAAAACACCTTGCAAACCATTCAGGCGCAGGACATTCCAATTACAGAAGATGAGCTGAAAAACATTCAAAACAACGGCTTTGATGAAAAAAGTATTGCCCGATCTTTACAAAAGCTGGACAACATGATAGGTTTACAACAAGTAAAGAAAGCAATTCACGACTTTGTAGACATATCGCGTTACCTTAATAGCCGGGAATTGGCTTATGCCGGAAATGCAGGTCCACTAAAATGGAGTTTCACCGGAAATACCGGTACCGGCAAAAGCACGGTTGCAGGCATTATGGCGGAACTACTTCACGCCATGAACTTATTGGGCAAAGGACAACTGATAGAATTGAAAGCTGAAGAAATATACAATGTACAAGATTATAAAGTCGACGAGATTCTGAAAAATGCCATGAAGCGTTCGCAGCAAGGATTACTGTTTGTCGATGGTGATGCACCGGCATTCAAAAGTCCGCAATCACACTTCGATAGTGAAAAGCTACGCTTTCGGCTGACATCGCTAACTGCAGATCTTCCGGGAAACTATGCATTAATTATTGCTGAACATGAAGCCATCAGGCAGCCTTTAGTAAATAGCCTGAAGCAATGTGGAATAGCAGAGTTCGACCACACCTTGCATTTTGAGGATTACACCGCTAATGAGCTGTTACAAATTCTGGAACAAATGCTGAAAAAGCGAAAAATGAAAATGGAGACAAAAGCTAAAGCTATCATGGCTAACTATATTTCTCAACTTTGCGAAAACCGGGAATTGGGATATGCCAATGCACGCACCATGAAACTTCTTTCACGTTCCATTGCCGGTATTGCCTTGTTACGCGAAAGCAAATTAGATAAAGAATCTATCAAAGGTATAGTTATCGCACAAGATGTAAAGGGATTTATTTGGAGAAACATAAAAAATAAGGTGGGGTTCAAGTAATCCTGACCCCACCTTACTATAATAAATAGAAATGATTTAATTCTTATTCTTCATATACTCATCAGCCTTCTGCTTGGCGCGAGCTACACGCTTAGCCGTATCAGGATGAGAAGAAAATAACTTTTGGAACTTAGAATCCTTTGGAGCTTCAGCAGAAAGTTCCAGTAACTTGTTCAATGCATTATACATAGCATAAGGATCGATATTGTGCTTAATGCAGAATTCAAATCCGTAGTCATCTGCCTCAGTTTCTTGTCCTTGAGAGTATTGTGCACCTGCCAAAGCTTCTGCCATGGCACCTAATTCTGAATCTGTCATCTTAGCTACCGTAGAACTTGCAGCACCGGCTGCATTCTTCACAGCCGAACGAAGATAAGCATTCTTCATGGCATCTTTAGAGTCTGTATGAATTACATGGCCGATTTCATGGCCGATTACAGACATCACTTCGTCGTCAGTCATAATATCCATCAATCCTGCACATATACGTACACTGCCGTCGCCACATGCAAAGGCATTCACGTCTATTACCTCGTAAACACCGAAATTTACTTTCAAGCCATCCACTTCCTTGATGTTTCCGGTTAATTTCTCCAAACGCTTGCCATATTCCGTATCAGGTTTTGTTAACGGATTGTGCGTATCCATCCATTTCATATACTCTTTACTCATGGCTGCAATGTCTGCGTCAGACAAAGTAACGGCTTTAACAGCGTCAGTTCCTGCTTGTACAGCTTTACCTACATTAATTTTCTTTCCACCGATTTTAATTTGTGCCGATGCAGTAGTGGCAAAACTCATACCGCATACGATAGCGGCAATGATGAAAAATGATTTTTTCATGTTTACTAACTTTTTAATTAGTTTAATTCTGTTTGTTATTTAGGAAAAAACCGCTTAATCTTATGACTAAACGGTTTTTATCAATATGTTTCTGTCAATTTACTTAATGATATCCAATGCTTTGAAGCATTTTGTCAGTTTATCCACCGCATAGTCTACTTGTTCCTTGGTATGAGTAGCCATCAATGCTACACGCACCAACGTATCTTGCGGAGCACATGCAGGAGGAATAACCGGGTTGATGAAAATACCTTCATCAAAAGCCAGCTTCGTTACGGTAAATGTCAGTTCCGCATCACGAACATACAACGGAATGATAGGAGATTCTGTATCACCAATCTCAAAACCGGCATCACGGAATTTCTTCAAAGCGTAATTTGTAATTTCCCACAAACGTTCCTGACGTTCGGGCTCCGTACGGATAATGTGAAGCGCTTCACGAGCGGCTGCCGTTGCAGCAGGAGTATTACTTGCCTGGAAGATATAAGAGCGCGCATTATGACGCAACCAGTTGATGACTTCTTTGTCACCGGCAATGAAACCGCCGATAGATGCCAATGACTTGCTAAAGGTACCCATTATCAAATCTACATCATCGGTTACGCCAAAGTAATCGCAAACCCCACGTCCTTCCTTACCGAATACACCCAGACCATGAGCTTCGTCCACCATAATGCTGGCATTATATTTCTTCTTCAGACGAACGATCTCCGGCAAATTGGCGAGATCACCCTCCATAGAGAATACGCTGTCTACTACAATCAACTTCACTGCATCAGGTTCGCACTTCAGGAGTTCCTTTTCCAGGTCTTCCATATCATTGTGCTTATACTTCAGCTGAGTAGAGAAGGAGAGACGACGACCATCTACAATAGAAGCGTGTACACGATCATCACAGATAATGTAATCATTACGTCCGGTTAATTGAGGAATCACACCTTCATTTACCGTAAATCCGGTAGAGAAACACAAGGCATCATCTTTACCAACGAACTCAGACAGCTCTTTTTCCAATTCAACGTGAATGTCGAGCGTACCGTTCAACAAACGAGAACCGGCACAACCTGTACCATATTTATCTGTAGCTGCTTTTGCGGCATCTATGATGCGTTTATCATAAGTTAATCCTGTATAAGCGTTCGAACCGAACATCAGGACCTTCTTATCATCCATCATCACCTCTGTATCCTGATGACTCTCAATTGTACGGAAATAAGGATATACGCCTTTTGCCATAAACTGTTGTGGCACGTCGTATTTCGCAAATTTGTCTTGTAGTAAACCCATGAAATGTCTATTATATAATGAAT
>JAEXAJ010000046.1 GCA_023458215.1 Bacteroidota bacterium | reverse complement strand
GCAATGAAAAATCCTTTCTTTCTATCGGGTTTATAAGGATTATTAATACCTTTGCTGCGTGTAATTCAAAAATAGTTTCCTGCATGATTAGAATGAGTGTGAACCGTGTTTTGCCCCTTTTGCTTTTACTGGTAGTATTTGCTTCTTGTAGTCGTAAGTATAAAATAGAGGGTAGTTCTTCGGTAACCAGCCTTGACGGAAAGATGTTGTTCCTCAAAACACTTCAGAACGGAGAGTGGGTGGCTATTGACTCGGCAGAGGTTATTCATGGACTTTTTAAAATGGATGGTCCTGCAGATTCCGTAGTGATGGTTACTATCTATATGGATAGTGAAGGCATTATGCCATTGGTTCTTGAAAAAGGCAAGATAGAAGTGTCTATCTCTAACTCTCAATTACTTGCTAAAGGTACTCCCCTGAACGATAAGCTCTATGAGTTTATTGACAGACGGAACAACATGGAAATCAAAATTGAGGAGCTGGAACGGAAAGAAGCTCGTATGGTATTGGATGGTGCCAACCTGGAAGATGTCCATGCACAGCTCACGAAGGAAGGCGAAACGCTGGTGAAAGACATGAATGATTATGTGAAGCAGTTCATTATCGATAATTACGAGAATGTACTCGGTCCCAGTGTTTTTATGATGATGTGCAGTTCATTGCCTTATCCGGTAATGACTCCTCAGATTGAAGACATCATGAGAACTGCGCCTCAGGTATTTAAAGAGAGTCCGCTGGTAAAAGACTTCCTGTCTAAAGCTAAAGAAAATATGCAACTTATTGAGGAGCGTCGCCGCTTGCAGCAAAATGCTTCTTCAACCGCACCACAGAACTGATAACACTACTTTGTGTTATCAGTCCTGATCTTCGTTTCTAACCATTCCTTTGTATTTATCGGGTAAAGCGCTTTCAACGGCAGTATATGCTTCTGCCATAGTGGCTTTGATGTTTTCTATACCTTGTCCTTTGGGAGGAATAGGATCGTGGATGGTTAATATCATACGATGGCGATGAATCCACTTTCCTGTGCGTGGAAGTATTTCGAATGAGCCGTCAATGGTGATAGGTACAACTTCTAACTGCAACTCATCGGCTAATTGGAAAGCTCCTTTTTTAAAGTATCCCATGTGTCCGCTGAAAGTACGTGCGCCTTCCGGA
The DNA here is from genome assembly GCA_023458215.1 of Bacteroidota bacterium. Next base: position 64,427 of record JAEXAJ010000046.1, on the reverse strand, counting down.
AATACTACTAGCGAGATGCCGTCTTTCAGTGAAGCTTTAGCCTGTTTGATGGTTTCCAGCACTTTCTTTGGACCTGAGCGGTCTACAAAGATATGACCTGCGCTTTCGCATGCCTTCCCGACGAATGGTAATTTCCGCAAGCTTTTCTTCATCATCCATTTGAAATTGCGTCCAAGAAATCCGTATATCAGGAAGATATCAAATGAACCTTGATGATTGGGTACAAATACGTAGGAAGTGCGTTTATGCAATTTTTCCCTACCGTTTACCTTCACGGGAATCAGTAAGGAGTAACAAATTAGTTGTGACCAAATCTTACCGGGATAATATCCCCATATATGTGCACCTCCAATCAAAGAACCAATGATTGTAATCAATGCAGTAAGAATAGTCAATACTAGCAGAATAGGCAGCGCAAAGCATACCTGATAAAAAATGTAGAGTATCTTCATAGATTTGGGTTTTCTAGTCGCAAAGATAGAAAATATCATGAATTACTCTGTTTGAAAAACAGAAAATAAAGAATCTTTTACTTCCGCAGTGTTAATACAGTTATTTCTGGCCATGCTCCGAAACGGAAAGGTAGTCCTACATAACCGATACCGATGTTTACATACAATGCCCGATCACCTTCGTTATACATACCTCTCCATTCCGGATAAATAAGCTCGGCAAGTGAATGGCCGAATAAAATTCCTTGCATGGCGTGTGTATGCCCGGCAAGCATCAGTGGGATATTGGTATCCGGTAATACTTCACGTCTCCAATGGGTAGGGTTGTGGCTGAGCAGAATTTGGAACATGCCTTCGGTTCCCTGAACTGCTTTATGAAGGTCAGCAAATTGCGAGAAAGGGGGTTCACCATCATTTTCTACACCGATAAGGGCAATGCTGTCACCGTTGTGACGAAGAATATCATGTTGATTGTTCAGCAATTTCCATCCCATTGCTTTCTGCTGCTGAATCAGGTTGTCAAGGTTTGCAATTTCAGCCTTTTGGCTCTTCCAATGATAGTAGCTTCCATAATCATGATTGCCAAGGATGGAGTAAACGCCGTCCGGAGCATGCAGTTGTGAGAGTATATCCTGAAAACCATCTAACTCGTGGCTTTGTTGGTTTACCAAGTCACCGGTAAATACGATAAGGTCAGGTTTCTGTTCATTGACCATATCTACCAATCTTTGGATAGCCTCCGGGTTTCCTTGCCAACTGCCGATGTGGATGTCTGAAATCTGAACGATACGATAACCATCAAAACCTTTCGGCAATTCGTTAGAATGGAACTCTGCTTCTTTAACTTCAAACCGGGTGATACCGGCAATACTTCCATATAATATATTGAAAAAGCTGACAACCCCCAAAACCAGTCCTATAGTAGTAAATGGACTGCGAGGACAACGGCGTATGATGAAATGTATCAATACGCCTATCAGCGAGCAAAGCATGAATATTGTCTTCGGAAGAATAAAAAGGATAAGAACGATTGCCAATCTGCCTATGCTTTGGGTGTGATTTGACATGGCATTATCGCCGGTCAGATACATGAAATAGATATAACCTGCCGCCAGAAGCAAAGTCGGTAACCAGTAAGAGCAACGCAGGAGTGTATTCTTTGTCTTTCGTACAATATATACAAAGTAAATATATAGATCCGGAATCAGAAGAAACAGGACGAGGAGGAGAGTTATTCGGTGCATATATCTTTCAATTCTTCTATGTTTTTATTTATATTGTTAAGATGCTTATAGACCATTTTATAGATAAGGTAGATAACCAAGGTATCGAATACTGCAAAGAAAGAGATGAGTGCAGCTTGTATGCCTATGGATTCCTTATGATAGTCCATTGCCCAGTAATTGAGGATATTGAAAAGTATGATCCATGTTGAAATTGCTATAACTTCGTATCTAGTCCATTGGCGGAAAGTAGTCATACGGCGACTCACTTCGGATACGCTCATTTCATCGATACGGGTTCCTTTACTCCACAGATATGTTTTCCAGTCCCACCAAAGACCGGCAATGATGCTGATAGCAATGAAAACCAAGAATGCGGCGATTTTGTTCTGTGTATGTTCGTTCACAAAGATTGAAGGAAGCAAGAACCATATTAAGATGGTTAAAGCCAGTCCAATGGCACCAATGCCAATGGAGAAACGCTGCAAGCCTACAATGCGTCCCAAGCTTTTACGGGTATTGGCTTTGTAGCTGGTGATTAGTTCAGTGATTTTCTTCTCGTCGGCAATCGGTTCTTTTTGTAAGTGTTCATTCAGTGCATGCCAAGATTTCTTCAGTTCATCCAGTTCCATATATTATTCCTCCTTGTTCATTTTTTTTAGTTTGTCCTTAATGCGGCTGAGCTTTGTAGCTACATTGGTTACAGTCAGTCCGGTGATTTCGGCAATTTCTTCGTAGCTTTTCTCCTCCAAATAGAGTAAGATGATAGATTTTTCCAGTTGTCCCAGTTTGTTAATCATGTGATAAAGTTGTCGAAGCATGATTTGGGTTTCATCATCTTCTTCGGTTCGGTCGGCCTCTTGTGTAAGAGTTACGATTTCGGGAATATTCTTTTCTTTTCGAATAAAACTAATACACGTGTTCAGTGCAATGCGGTATATCCATGTGGAGATTTTACATTCCCGCCGGAATTTGGGAAATGCTTTCCATAAGTTGAGTACCACTTCCTGATACAGGTCGTTGAGAGTAGCATTGGGCGTGGTGTACAAATAGCACACTTTATATATGACACGCTCATACTCCCGTACCACGGATACGAACTCTTGTTCTACATTTTCCATTCTTCTTTTTGCTCTTTCGAATTGCTTATATTTTCTTAGTCGCAAAGAAAGTATTTAAATCACAATCTCTTGGTACAAAAATAGAAAAATAATAAGAGACTTTAGTTACACGTTTTAATCATTTAGTCGCATATAATACCGTTTAGCTAAATATTAACGAAAAAGTGTTTTAATATTTTAAAAGAGAAGCGTAACTTTGCGTCAACATAACATGTAAATATTGGAATAATATGAAACGACTGGCTATTTTTTTATGTGGGATATGCTTGCTGGCTTCGTGTGAAGAAATTGAAGAAGCCCGTACGCTACCTAAAGAGTTTTCTATTGGTGAGGTTACTGATATCTCTGAACTGACTTATGATGAATTGGAGAGTTTGGTAACAAATTCGAATTATTATGATCCTGTCTATCGAAAAGAAGAAATGCGACGGGATGGTGGTTTGATTATTAAAGGGCAAGTAACTCTTGGATATGCGGAAGCCTATGATGACGCTCGTCTTTGGTTTGCTACTAATGAATCGGATCTTCCTACAAACAACTCGAATATGTGGAATGGAAATTCTACGGAAGTTCTGTCATCTGGTAAGAATGATTTATCTTTCTTTCAGAATAACCGGCAATTTATGGAATACGGTAATACACTTACTTGTTATTATAAAATGGGGCTGAGTAGTTGGAATAGCGAATATCCCGGTTTCCTTGATAATTGTTTGGAAGAAGGTTATTATTCGCAAACCGTGTTTAGTGGTGTGAAAACTTATACACGTCCGGATGTACCCTTTATCTTTGAGTGTATGATGGGAGGAGAAGCTGCGATAATGGCATCTTTTACCGTCAGGTCTAATCACTTGATTACGAAAGGTGGCATATGTTATAGCCGGACCAACCAAGTCCCTACCTTGAAGGATGAAGTGGAATATTATAATTATAGTATAGATCAAAGTTGGAAAGACTTAAGAATGGATGTAAATGCCGTTCCTCGTGAGGCCGGCATATACTATGTGCGTGCTTTTGCTTCCTCGGAAATAGGTATTGGTTATTCTCCGGTACAGAAAGTGAATATTTATTAATGTGTCTCTATAACTTAATATACAGAAAAATACAATGAAACGATTGATAATGATATGCCTGATGGGGTGTCTGAGTTTGGTTACACTTATGGCACAGGAGGCAACACACGATATTAAAGGGGTGGTGACGGACAAACAGCAGCAACCTATTGTTGGTGCATTGGTCACTGTACAAGGTACTACAATCAGTACGGTAACGGATATTGACGGAAAGTTTCTGCTTCGTGAAGTACCGGTAAAAGCAAAACGTTTGGTTGTGGAATCTATCGGTATGGAAACGGAAGAATGGGAAATCGGTACTCCCATACAGATCAAGCAAAAGCGGCAGAAATTTTCTTTTGTAGCATCGGCTGGTGTGGTAATGAGTCGTTATACGGCATTGGGTGGTAGTTCCAAGATGGGGTATGAGTTCGGTCTTGGTTTTGAAACCCGTCGTTCAGAACATTGGGCTTTCCGTTTGATGGTAGAGTTAGCTTCTCGTGGTACGGTTTATAAATATAATAAGTCGGGGTTTGATTATAAGGAAACTTGGAGTCCTGTAACGCTTGATATACCTATGTACTTTATGAGACGTTGGAAATTGGCGCATAAGACTAATCTGGTACTTGCATTTGGCCCTGCCGTTTCTTTCGGTCTGGGCGGTAAAGTGAAGACTGAAACCAACGGTGTCAAAGAAGAATATGACATCTACAGCAAGAAATATGATTCTTATTATGAAGAAGACGGCAAACATGCTTTATTAATGCCATTTAGTCCGGGATTAGCTTATGGACTTGGTGTAGAATATAAGAAATGGATGGTTGGTGCTTGGGGTAAGAATATGGTTCTGATTCCGGATGGCAGTTCGGCTGATGATGTAGAACACAATTGGGCTTTAACTTTTGGAGTATCTTATCGTTTTTAAAACTAATGAATTAAAAGAGAACGACAATGAAAAGAATATATATATTGTTGCTAGCATGCATAGGAGCTATGAGCGTAATGGCTCAGGGACAAAAACTGAAGAACCGTATTATTGATAAAGATTACTATCCCGTGGATAGTGCCAAAGTTACGGTAAAAGGTACGAATATCAGTACAACCACAGATAAGAACGGAAACTTTGTTTTAGAGAATGTTCCATTGATTCTTGACTCTATCGAAGTGCAGAAAGGGAAAAAAGATTATTCTGCCGGAACACCTATCAATATTAGAATGCGCAAGGCGGTAATGGATCGTTTTGCTTGGGTTGTAAGAGCCGGGTATGAATATCCAGTATATGATTTCGAGGACTTTGAGGGAGGTATGGATAATCATGTCTTTTATGTGGGAGGCGGAATCGATTTAAAAATGTCACGTCATTGGGCTTTCCAGCCAAGCGTGAATCTGGCATATCGTAAAATGAATGGCTACAGTTATTATTATGAAAATGGACGTAATTTTAACGAGGGCTCCTTCAGTATGGGAGTGCTGGAAATCCCCTTGTTATTTGCGTTGAAGTTTCCTTTAGGATATTCAGCTAATTTAGTAGTCCGATTTGGTCCTTATTTTGATGTAGGCTTGTGGGGAACTGCTAAATTTCATGATGATGGTTCTTATAATAATGGTGGCAATTATAAAGCTGAGGATAGAGAGTTTGATATTTATGGAACCCGTTTTTGTGGGGGAGCAGCCTATGGTGTAGGGGTTGAATTAGGACGTTTCCTAATCAGTACGATAGGACACACAGGTTGGATGTCCTATGATTATTCAGAAGGTTATACAAGTTTTGGTATCGAAATCGGTTATAAGTTTTAAGAAAGTCATTTAGGCAAGTTCGCAGCCAGGAATTTCCGCATACTCTCTACGGACATTCCACGGCGGCGGGCGTAGTCTTTTAGTTGGTCTTCGCCAATTTTCCCTACTGCAAAGTAGTGCGATGCAGGGTGAGCGAATATCATACCACAGACGGAGGCGTGCGGATGCATGGCTCCGTTTTCTGTTATCGTTATGCCGATTTGCTTCATATCAAGCAATTCATCTAACAGGAAATTGACGGACTGGTCGGGCAGGGAAGGGTAGCCTACTGCCGGGCGTATGCCTTGGTACTTTTCTACTAATAAATCGGGAATGGATAATGACTCATCGGGTGCATATCCCCAAGCTATTTTACGTACATACTCATGCATCTTTTCCGTAGCAGCTTCAGCAAGGCGGTCGCTCAGCGTTTGTACAAGCAGATGTTTATAAGGGTCACTCTTATAATACTCCTCAACATCTCCGTTGATAGAAGAAGCAAATAGGCCTACTATATCAGGGATTCCCGAAGAGAGAGGGCGTATAAAATCACTCAGGCAGAGAAACGGACTTCCATTAGGATGAGGCGTTTGCTGACGAAGTAGAGGGAAGGTAGTTCCTTCTATGATAAGATTGTCCTGATCGCTGTTAGCTTGGCAAAGCTTGAAGATACATTGAATAGTGATTTCTTCATCCAACCGGTCTAATACCCTGTTTGCTTCTTTGAATAATTGCATGGCCTCTGCTGCCTTGCTACGTTCTTCTTCCGAAAAGGTAGTAAGCCAAGAGGCGCAACAAGCATCACAGCCATGAATGTTGGCAATAGCCGCAAATCGTGGTTGAAAACCCCACGCATGAAAAAAGTAGATCCAATTGATATAAGGGGCTACCTCATGGACGGCATATTTGAGTATTTCCGATTTAATCATAAATCACTAATCACTAAATATGAAATCTCAGTTCCTCTCCACGATAAGACTCATCCACAGCATCGTCATTGTAGACGAGATGTCCGTTTGCAAAAGTCTTTTCTACCTTCCAATTGAAAGTATGTCCTTCCAGCGGACTCCATCCGCACTTGCTTAATATCTTATCGGTAGTCACTTCCCACGGCGTGTCGGGGCGTACCAAGATTAAATCGGCCTGATAACCTTCACGAATGTAACCGCGTTGATGAATATTGTAAATTTCGGCAGGCGCGTGGCACATCTTATTAACGATGGTCTCTAAAGTAAATATACCCTCATCCACCAGCTCCAGCATGCTTACAAGCGAGAATTGTATCATAGGCATACCGGACATCGCTTTCAGTGCCCCACCTTCTTTTTCAGAAAGCAGATGCGGGGCATGGTCGGTAGCAATAACATCGATCAATCCCGAATTGACCGCGGCCCGCAAAGCATCACGATTGCTTTTGACTTTGATGGCAGGATTGCATTTAATGCGACTCCCCAATGTCTTATAATCTGTCGAACTAAAGAAAAGGTGAGGTACGCAAGCTTCGGCAGTGATTAACTTTTCGGAAAGCGGCGCATCACTGAACAAGCTGAGTTCTTTAGCCGTAGAGATATGTAGGATATGCAATTTAGCTCCTGCAATTCCGGCTAAACGGATAGCCAGTTCCGAAGAGTTGTAGCATGCTTCCGTAGAGCGGATAGACGGATGTTTTGCAACCGGGATATCGTCTGCTCCTGCAAACATTTCTTTGTATTTAGCGGTATTCTTTTTGATGACTTCCTGATCCTCACAATGTGCGGCAATCAGCAGATCAGTACCGTTAAAGATGTTGAGAAGGCTGTTCATCTTGTCTACCAGCATATTGCCGGTACTGGAACCCATAAAAAGTTTGATTCCACAGACGCGATGTTTGTCCAGTTTGCTAAACTCATTATAATTATTATTCGTAGCTCCAAAGTAGCAAGAATGGTTGACAATACATTTCTCGTTCAGTAAGTCAAACTTGGCATTCAAGGCATCCAATGTGGTAGTCAGAGGATTAGTGTTAGGCATATCCATGATAGAAGTAACACCACCTGCTGCAGCGGCACTACTTTCGGTCAATATATCTGCCTTATGAGTGAGTCCGGGATCACGGAAATGTACGTGGTCGTCTATAATACCGGGCAGCAAGTAGCATCCGGTTGCATCTATCGTTTCGTCGCATGGAGCGGAGAGAGGCTTCCCATTGATGAGTACTTCGGCAATGCGTCCGTTTTCTATCACAACAGAACCTTGGATAGATTCTCCTTCGTTGACAATGGTTGCGTTATGTATCAGCGTTCTTTTCATGATCGATAAAGTGTTAATCGGTAAATATTAATTTTTAGCTTGCGGATATTTGTGAAACAAACTATTCCACTTCAGGCGTATCACTCCGAATACGGCTTCACCAAAAATACTACTGTTCATCTTGGAAGTACCCAATTCGCGGTTAATGAAGATAACAGGCACTTCTTTGACATTGAAGCCACATTTATAAGCGGTAAATTTCATCTCTATTTGGAAGGCATACCCTTTGAAACGGATGTTTTCGAGATCAATGGTCTTCAATACCCGGCGACGGTAGCATACAAACCCCGCGGTGGTATCATGAATTGGCAATCCTGTGATAAGCCGTACATATTTGGATGCGAAATAAGACATCAGCACACGTCCCATAGGCCAATTTACCACATTGACACCACTCACATAACGCGAACCGATAGCTACATCGGCACCCTCTTCGGCGCATGCCTTGTAGAGGCGGGGGAGGTCTTGGGGATTATGGCTGAAGTCGGCATCCATTTCGAAAATGTACTCATAGTTATGTTGCAACGCCCATTTAAAACCGGCAATATAGGCTGTTCCTAATCCTAGTTTGCCTTTACGTTCCACCATGAACAACCGTTCGGGAAATTCTTGCTGTAAAGTCTTGACGATGGCAGCGGTACCGTCCGGCGAGCCGTCTTCTATGATGAGGATGTGGAACCCATGTTCCAAGGCGAAAACCGCACGAATTATATTTTCTATGTTTTCCCGTTCGTTGTAAGTAGGGATAATGACGATGCTGTCTGGTGTCTGCATATTCATATAGGGGGTTATTAATGGGAACAAATGTAACGCTTTTCTATCATTTACGGATAAAACTAAGGATTATTTAGTATTTTTGCGCTCGAAATATCACCCCTGATTATAATGACTATCACTGAACTGCAACAAATCTATGCTGCTCACCCTAACGTAGAAGGGCTGAACAAGCTGCTTAAAAATACTTCAATTCAACATCTCTATTGCGGAGGCTTATGTGCTTCTGCTGCATCGTTGTTTTCGTCCGTACTAATACAACAAGCGAAGTGTCCGTTTGTTTTCATTCTTGGCGATTTAGAAGAGGCCGGCTATTTTTATCATGATCTGACTCAGATATTGGGAGGAGAGCAAGTGCTGTTTTTTCCTTCGTCTTTCCGTCGTGCCATAAAATATGGTCAGAAAGATGCTGCCAATGAGATACTTCGTACGGAAGTATTGAGCCGATTGCAAAAGAATGAAGAAGGGCTTTGTGTGGTTACTTATCCGGATGCTTTGGCTGAAAAAGTAGTTTCACGTAAAGAATTGGGTGATAAAACGCTGAAGCTTCATACGGGTGAGAAGGTGGATATGAACTTTATAACAGAAGTTTTACGCAGTTACGGTTTTGAATATGTGGACTATGTCTACGAGCCCGGTCAATATGCTTTGCGGGGTAGTATTATCGACGTTTTCTCTTTTTCTTCCGAATATCCTTTCCGTATCGACTTCTTTGGGGACGAAGTTGAGAGCATCCGTACTTTTGAAGTGGAGACTCAGCTATCCAAAGTACGAAAAGACAATATCGTGATCGTGCCGGATTTAAGTCACAATCTTGAATTGGGTGGTAGCGGCGGCATGGTTTCATTCCTCGATTTTCTTCAACCGGATACTGTATTGGCAATGCGCGATTTCCTTTGGTTGCGTGAGCGAATTCAGGTTGTACACGATGAGGCGCTTACCCCTCAAGCCATTGCCGCGCGTGAGGCGGAAGATAACGGATCAATATCTTTGGAAGGGAAATTGATCGATGGAGGAGAGTTTACCTTGCGTGCGCTAGACTTCCGGCGGTTGGAATTTGGCAACAAACCTACCGGCACACCGGATGCCTCTATATCATTCAACACTACCGCACAACCTATTTTCCATAAGAACTTCGATTTGGTAGCCGAGAGCTTGCAAGAGTATCTTGCCCGGAACTATTCAATATATATCTGTAGTGATAGCTTGAAACAAACTGACCGTATCCGCGCTATTTTTGAGGATCGGGGTGATAAAATATCTTTCACATCGGTAGAGCGTACTTTGCACGAAGGGTTTGCCGATAATACCTTGCGGCTTTGCATCTTCACCGACCACCAGCTATTCGACCGCTTCCATAAGTATAATCTAAAAAGCGACAAAGCCCGTAGCGGCAAAGTGGCGCTTTCTTTGAAAGAACTGAACCAGTTTACTCCCGGCGACTATGTGGTGCATACTGACCATGGTGTGGGGCGTTTTACCGGATTGGTACGTATTCCTAATGGCGATACCACGCAAGAGGTGATGCGACTGGTTTATCAGAATGAAGATGTTGTGTTCGTTTCCATCCACTCTCTGCATAAAGTCTCTAAGTATAAAGGTAAAGAAGGTGAAGCGCCGCGTCTCAACAAATTGGGCACAGGCGCCTGGGAGAAACTGAAAGACCGTACAAAGACAAAGATTAAAGATATTGCCCGCGATTTGATAAAACTCTATTCGCAACGGCGTGAAGAAAAGGGTTTTCAATATAGTCCCGATAGCTTTTTGCAACGCGAATTGGAAGCTTCGTTCATTTACGAAGATACCCCCGACCAAAGCAAATCGACGGCTGACGTAAAAGCCGATATGGAGAGTGCCCGCCCCATGGATCGCTTGGTTTGTGGCGACGTAGGGTTTGGCAAGACAGAAGTGGCTGTGCGTGCTGCTTTCAAGGCAGTAGCCGACAATAAACAGGTGGCGGTGCTTGTACCTACCACCGTGCTTGCCTACCAACATTTTCAAACATTTAAGGAGCGTCTGAAAGGGCTGCCTTGCAAGGTAGAGTATTTGAGCCGCGCCCGTTCTTCCGCCCAAGCCAAAGCTGTGTTAAAAGGACTTGCCGAGGGCGAAGTAAATATACTGATCGGTACCCATCGCATTTTGGGCAAGGATGTGCAGTTTAAAGACCTCGGGTTATTGGTCATTGACGAAGAACAGAAGTTCGGCGTATCCGTTAAAGAGAAGTTACGCCAGCTGAAAGTCAATGTAGATACCTTGACCATGACCGCAACCCCCATTCCCCGTACGTTGCAGTTTTCCTTGATGGGTGCGCGCGATTTAAGTGTCATTCAAACTCCTCCGCCCAACCGTTACCCCATTCAAACAGAAGTACATACCTTCAATGAGGAAGTCATTGCCGATGCCATCAACTTTGAGATGAGCCGCAACGGGCAGGTGTTCTTCGTAAACAACCGTATATCCAACCTTCCGGAACTAAAAATGATGATCGAACGCCGTATTCCTGATTGTCGTGTTGTCATCGGGCATGGGCAGATGGACCCTGCTGATTTGGAGAAGATTATCCTGGACTTTGTCAACTACGACTACGATGTGCTGCTTGCCACAACGATTATCGAAAGCGGTATCGACATCCCCAATGCCAATACCATTATTATCAATCAGGCGCAGAACTTCGGTCTGAGTGACCTGCATCAGATGCGTGGCCGTGTAGGTCGAAGCAATAAGAAAGCATTCTGCTACCTGCTGGCACCGCCTCTTTCTTCGCTCACACCCGAAGCCCGACGCCGTTTGCAAGCCATCGAGAACTTCTCCGACTTGGGTAGCGGTATCCACATTGCCATGCAAGACCTCGATATCCGCGGCGCCGGAAACATGCTTGGAGCCGAACAAAGCGGTTTCATTGCCGACCTGGGGTATGAAACCTATCAAAAGATACTTTCTGAGGCTGTGCATGAACTGAAGACCGATGAATTTGCCGAACTTTATGCCGAAGAATTGCAGGCCGAAGGCGGCGTTATCAGTGGTGAACAGTTTGTAGATGAATGCCAGATAGAAAGTGATCTCGAACTACTGCTTCCCGCCGACTATGTGACCGGAAGCAGCGAACGCATGCTGCTCTATCGTGAATTGGACGGACTGCTGCTCGATAAAGATGTTGACGCTTTCCGTGCCCGTCTTGAAGACCGCTTCGGCCCGATTCCTGCCGAGACCGAGGAGTTGTTGCGTATTGTTCCTTTGCGTCGTGTTGCCGCCCGTCTCGGAGTAGAGAAAGTTTTCTTAAAAGGTGGACGTATGTCCTTGTTCTTTGTTTCCAATCCCGACAGTCCGTATTACCAGAGTCTGGCATTCGGCAAAATGATTGCTTACATGATGAAATACACCCGCCGTTGCGACCTGCGCGAGCAGAATAACAAACGGAGCATGTTGATAAAAGATGTAACTTCAGTTGAAGAAGCCGTCAGTGTATTGCAGGAGGTGGTAGCGATGCAGGTAGAGGAATAGCTCTTCTTTTTACACGCTCAATATATCATTTTCTATTTCTTCAATAGACTCATGAGTATATTGTTTGATGATCGTATGATTATTCAGATAATGAATACTATCAGCTATTTCATGAAGAACAGCTATTTGGTGCGAGGATATTATAATGGTCTTTCCATTCTCCTTCAACGAGTGGATTAGTCTCTTTAGTTGAATGCAGCCCTTTAAATCCACCCCATTGAAAGGTTCATCCAAAATGTAAACATCATTCTCTTGTAAGAGTAAAGCTATCAGTGAAAGTTTCTTTTTCATTCCTGTAGAGTATTCTGAGGCATATCGCTCCAATGGTAATTGGAAGATTGCGTTCAGTTGCGATATTTTCTTCGGATCGATAGGTTCTCCTTTAGCTTTCATGCAGAATTCAATATATTCCATGCCGGTAATCAGAGAATAGAAGAAACTGTCAGCAGGTAAATAACCAATTTTAAGGTGATCGGCTTTCTTGATTAATCCGTTGTATTTATGAATCCCGATGATGCAACAAAACAAAGTTGTCTTGCCGGAACCATTTTCTCCTACAAGTCCATAAATAGTTCCTGACTGGTAAATAAGTGATATGTCTTTTAAGACTTCCACTTTTCCAAAACTTTTTGTCAGATGACTTATACTGATTAATTCCATAGTTGTTTTAATTTATTGTGTACAATAAAAGAGACGGCTCCCGTTATTGCTGCGAATGGTACAAGTAAATAAGGAATAAAACAAGAGAAAAAGAATAGTGGGAGCAGTACTGGTAACTGAATAAGAAACAAACTGAAGCTTGTTGAACATATTTGCCGCAACAGTCCCAAGTTTTGCAAATACAAGATACAAGCTAAAAGGCTTGATAAACAGAACAGAGTACTATCAACAGTTAATGAATTTATTAATATTGTTCCGATAAATGGTATTCCGGTCACAATAGTATTCCATCCATTTATTTTCCACAACATATTGCGGAAAATCCGATAGCTTTTGAAATGGTGTATTTGTAAAATATCCGGTATAGTGAAGTGAACAGATGCTTGAGCAAAATACCAAATAATTAGACTGATTTTGGCGATGCGAATATTGCCATGAATGGCTCCTATAATGGAGCAGAGAAGTAATAATAGATATACCCAACCCATTTGCCGGAACATACGAATGTATTCCATTCCCCCTTGATAGAGAAAAGGTAACTTTATAGGAGTTTGCTTTATCCTTATTTCCTTCAGATAGGGTAATAGTAAGCTAAATATACTCAACCCAATAGCTATTATCCATTGTCCTTTGGCAAGTTCGGCTATTATGAAGGGACTGCTTAGTACCAAATATTCTTTTTGATAAAACAGGATAATGTTCTTTATCTGTAGCAGTAAAAAGGTCTTGTCTTTTCGGCGATTGTGGTAGCTACCGAGAAGAACGATGCACGTTGCAGGCAATAACCATTGGTTTTCGACTTTAACAAGTACGATAATAGCCAGTGTCGATATCAGCACTAAAATGATACATCTTAAAATCCCTATTTCTGCTAAAATACGGACGCAACTTCTCAAATGGAGTTTTAAATATAACTGGAGCATCTTTTTTCTTTCATATATCTGTCGTTACATTCTTCAGTTTGTCACACGAACATCTCTTTATTAATGCGAATCGGTAGTTGAATTAGCTCATTACTTTTCGGTTATGAGCTAAATGTGATAAAGTGATTGGGTAATAAAGTGATAGTGGGATAACACTCTGTGGCACATAGCGCAGCTACCTTATCACTTTATCACCTTATCACTTTATTACCCTATCACCATTTTGCTTCATGTCAAAAAGCATTGTGAATCATTTCAACCACTGATTCACATTATTATAATCATTTTCCGAACTGCACCGCAAACCCCAGATTGAAGAATGTAATGTTATTCTTGAACCAACTGTGATCCACACCATCATCATATCCGTCTGTGTTGTAAAGCCGTCCGTCGGGATTGGCAAACCAGTCGGCCGTAAGCATGTCGGCACGCAGCATGCCCGATAGTTTTCGGGTGATACGGAACTCATATCCTACTCCTAACGATATTCCGCAATATCCCTTTTGATAGAGATGCCCGTTTTGTGCGCCCCGTTTGTAAGTCCGTTCCTGATAGTCCATATATCCGATGCCCAAAGAGAGGAATGCGCCCTGGTTGCCGTCACTCCAAAGGTGGCGGAAGGTAATGTTGGGACGTACGTAGTGCAGGTGCATCTTGTCCGGAGAGTGGGCTATCCTGATGTAATCATACTGAAGTCCCAAGGCTAAGTTGGGGATGAAGTAATAGCGTCCTTCAGTCATTATATTGTATCCGGGGCGGTTGCCGTTCTTGCTGAAAAAGTCATTGCGGTTTCCTTCTACATGAGGCAAGGCCAAACCTCCGCCCAGTATGATGCTGTAATCTTGTGGCAGACATTCGCTTTGCGCCTGCAAGTTCATCCCGCTATAAGCAAGGAAGAGGCTGAAAAATAGAATAGTAAGTCGTTTCATATGCATTATTGTTTCGCTACATATACTTTGTGTGGGCTTCTACCTTCGCTTGCAATCCCCGAATCGGGTTGGTAACTCCATCGTCTCAGTTCCCGCGAGGCGCTGGAATGAAGCATACCGGTCAGTTGGCAATAGTCGGCGATTTTCATGTAGGGATGCTGCTTCAGGTACTCCTGTGCCAATGCCAGCCGTTGCTCGGGAGTGAACTTATTGGAAGAACGGCGGAATTTATGTTTAGAACGTTCCAAGGTGCACCATTTGGCTGTTTTCAGAAGGAGTTCTTTGTCTACACGAAAGTTGATGTCGCTGATACCGATGCTTCGTGCATTTCGTTTCTGCTCGTCTTTCTCGCCACTCTCTCTTTCTTTGCCTTGTTGCAAGCCTAAAGCGAGTGAATACACGCCGATACCATCTACTTTCACCGACCAGCCACGTGCCAGATGAAAAGCCATTTCAGTGGCCAGTTCTTCTACCACTCCTTCCACTACACCTCGGGGGAAAGAAGTACGCATGGCTATCTGCTGGGCTAATTCTTTCAAATCTACTTGCCCGTGCTGTATCAGTCGCGGGTATAAAATGCGTTTTCCGTCTTCATTGGGCAGGTTCAGTTCCTGCATTTCATATTCTGCCATATTCTCTGTTTTTAAGGCAGTGGACTTCAGTCCGCTTTCCTATTATATATTATACTTTTCGTTTATGCGAAGGAAACTTTCTTACTACGCTTCCGAAAGATTTATTCCATACTAGTAAATCTATATTTCCAAGCTTGAATTATAGGTTTCAATGGTTGAATCTTATAATTCAAGCTTGGAAATATAGATTTCAAGTGTAAAGGTATAGTTTTTCTTACGATGTAGAAAACTTTTCTTCCTATAAATGAAATGTTTCGTCAGGGATGTGAAGAAGTTTGAGAGTATTCATTCAATCGGTTGATAGTCCATTAAGTTTTAGGCCCCTTTCCGTACAGCTTGTTTATTAAATCCTGTCGCCCCATCCGTCGCAGTTCATTGAGAATGTTCTTCCGCTCCTCCGGCTTGTACCAAAAGAAGAACATGCGTTGTGCCAGCTTCTCACGTTGGGTTTTTGCGCTGAATACAGGCTCTAAGGTATAGGGATGAAAACCGGTGTACCAAGCTTCGGTGGCTACGGTCATCGGAGTAGGGGTGAAGTCTTGCACCTGCTCCAAATGGAAATCCAGGTGTTTGGTGATGACGGCAAGTTCTGCCATATCCTCTTCGTTGCATCCGGGATGGCTGGAAATGAAATAGGGGATAAGCTGCTGGCGCAGACCTTCTTCGCGGTTGATGCGGTCGAAAATCTTCTTGAATTCGCCGAACTGGCTGAAAGAAGGTTTGCGCATCATGTCGAGCACTCGGTCCGAAGTATGCTCCGGAGCTACTTTCAGGCGTCCGCTTACGTGGCGGGCAATGAGTTCGCGGGTATATTCGGCGGTACTTTTGTTTGTTTTAGGGTCTTTGCTGTTGTGTAATAGCAAGTCATAGCGCACGCCACTGCCTATGAAAGACTTTTTAATGCCGGGTATGGCATCCACCGCATGATAGATATCCAGTAACGGGCTATGATCGGTATTCAGATTGGGGCATACTTTGGGGAAAATGCAAGACGGGCGCTTGCACTTCTTGCAAACGTCCAGATTGTTGCCATGCATCCGGTACATATTGGCAGAAGGCCCGCCCAAGTCACTCAGGTATCCTTTGAAGTCGGGCAGTTCTTTGATCGCTTCCACCTCTTTCAGAATACTGCCTTTACTGCGGCTGACGATGAACTTTCCCTGATGAGCCGAGATGGTACAAAAGGCACAACCGCCGAAACATCCCCGATGGATATTCACCGAGAATTTAATCATATCGTATGCCGGGATGCGCTTTCCTTTGTATTTAGGATGGGGCAGGCGGGTGTAGGGCAAGTCGAAAGAACGGTCTAGTTCTGCTTCGGACAATGGAGGATAAGGAGGATTGACTACTACCGTCTGTTTGCCTACCTGTTGCAGAATCCGCGAAGCGGCATATTTATTGCTTTCTTCTTCGATATGCCGGAAGTTGGCGGCTTCTTTCTTTTTATCCTTCAGGCATTCTTCATGTGAAAACAGCGTAATGTCTCCTTCTTGTGCGGCCGCTTCTTTTTCGAGGTAAACCATTTGAGGAATATCGGCAATCAATTGCTTTAACTCTCCGGGAGTGATGGCTTCTGTATTGTTCCCGGCTAATTTGCGTTTTAATCTTTCGGTAAGTTCCAATACAGGTTTTTCTCCCATGCCATAGATCAGGGCATCGGCTTGGCTGTCTACCAGTATGCTTGGACGCACCCGGTCTTGCCAGTAATCATAGTGCGTCAATCGGCGCATGCTTGCCTCGATGCCTCCTAATATTACAGGTACATCGGGATATATTTTCTTTAAAATTTGGGTATAGACTACTGAGGGATATTCGGGACGCATATCCGGACGGGCGTCCGGCGTATAGGCATCATCACTGCGCAAGCGCTTGTTGGCTGTGTACTTATTTACCATCGAGTCCATGCATCCGGGACTGATGCCGAAGAATAACCGGGGGCGTCCCAACTTCTTGAAATCACGCAGATCATCCCGCCAGTTAGGTTGAGGAATAATAGCCACACGCAATCCTTCTGTTTCAAGGATGCGTCCGATAACAGCAGCCCCGAACGACGGGTGGTCCACATAAGCATCCCCACTGAACAAAATAACATCCAGTTCCTCCCATCCGCGAAGCTCCACTTCTTTCTTGGTTGTGGGCAACCAATCGGTCAGTCGATATTCTTTCATGGTGCAAAGATAGGGAAAAAAATAGTGATTAGTGATTAGTGATTAGTGATTTGTTGGTGTTTCCGTGCGGAATGATAGCGCAGCTAATCACTAATCACTAATCACTAATCACTAATCACTAATCACTAATCACTAATCACTAATCACTATTTCGTAAATTGCACCGTCATCTCTTCTCCATCATAGATTTCGCGGAAACCGATTTGCTGTTCGGCTAGAAATTCTTTCAGGTCGCTGAAGGCATTGGCATCGTCCATGATGATTTCCAGTTTGTCTCCTTTCTGGGCTTCGCATATGGCTTTCATAGCCGGGATGAGGGGACTGTAAAGCTTTTGACTGCAAGTGTTGATGGTTTTCATTTATCGTCTTCTTCTAGGATTTCTTGTTGAGAAAGCCATTGAAGGTAGAGCTTGATAAGTTGCTGCAATCCGAAGGCTTTCATGTTATTGTGATAAATAACGTCGATGCAGAGGTCGAGTAGCTCTTTGCTATCCTCTTCCTGGGCGGCGATGAGAGAGCGGATGTTCAGTCGGAGTTTCTCAAGAACAGATTCGTCTACAATGCCGTTGCTGTCGATGAGGTGACGGAAGAGACCGTATTTCTCGATGGTAGCAAGGTTTTCTGCTGAAACTTCTAAACTGCGGGTTCCACTGGGATTGGCTTGTATAGTGTACATGGTATCAATGTTTTAAAGGTTATTGTTTCGATTATTAATGTTCTCTGTAGGAGCAAAGATAAGATTTATTTTTATTATTTATTTCTTTTGCTCAGGAATTGTAGCACGGATGTCATAATTGCGGTACGGTCTGCTTCGGTCTTTATACTTTCGAAAGGGAAGCCCATGACGAAAGTACGGTAGTCGTTGCCTTGGTAGGCGATGGCGGCAGATACGTTCCCGTTTGTGTAGGTCATTACCGGAAAAGCAGGTGACATGGGCAGGATGCAATCGGGGGCTGTTACGGGATAGGCTTGCTCGTTGGGCAAACGGGGAATCTGGAAAGTACGTCCCAAGCCTTGAATGGCAATATGGCTGTCTGCTGTTTGGAAGGAATTTCCGTAGCGGTATTTGAGAATGTTCTGAGTGAACTCCCTGTTGCCTTGGGTACTGTTCATATCACTGCCTACATAGGCACCGCTCACTAAAAGGTTTCCACCCGATTGGCAATAGGAGGTAAGGGCGCGTTGCATGGGTGAGGAAAACGTTTTGTAATAGATGTTTTGAGAGAGTGTGCCGGAGTTGTCTTCTTTTTCCAAGCCAAGGATATAATCTACTATCGGATAGTTTTCTAAAGATACGAGTCCGCTTTCTACAGCCTCATCACTACAAGATACGAAGCTGTAATCTCCGGCAGCTTGTATGGCTTTGCCGTGTATAAATGGATAATCAAAAGTGTTTCCTACGATTTTCATGCCTTCGTATTCACTGCCACTGTTTCCCAAGCCTTTTCCTGCGCTTTTGCGGTTGAAGTTTTGTTGGGCGCCGCAGAGAGAGAGGTTGTAAAGGTAAGGAACACCGGGATCTTGAGTGATATCAAATCCTGCTGCATCGGCGGTATTAATGACTGCCGGTCCGCTGATACGGTCGAAACCGTTGACAATCAGTACACGTTCCCGTTCGCGTTTCGATTTATAAGCGGCAAGGATTTCAGAGGGAAAGCTTTCGCCTCCCTGATTGACGGCGGTTACTTTGAAGGAATAAACGATGCCCGGTTCCACCTTTACAGTATAGGATGGAGAACTGACACGTACACCATTATCAAATCCACCGCGTCCGACGCGTGTATATACGATGTACTCGCGTGGTTTGGCAGTGGGTTCCAGCGGATCGTCCACTCCTTGCCAAGAGAGTTCCAGTGTGTTTTTCTTCTTCCCGAAGCGGACGGCGAAGTGGCTTACAGGGAGCGGTTGCACCACATAGTCTTTTCCGTGCTGGCTGCTGATGTATTGCAGGATGGCTTTGTAGAGTGCCCGTCCAACGATGAACTTGAAGTTCGGATCGTGCCCCAGGCGCATATCAGCAAAGTTTTGATGAGAAAGTAACTCGATAATAGTAGACGGAACTGCCGGAAGCCGGGTTTCGCTATAGTTACGATTCCACATGCTGCGGCGTACCCAGTCGGGCTTTAAAGTTGAACGGATATCATTGTCAACTTGCGTAATCAGCATGTCCGAGAGGTCGCGGGAAGTGTAGCGGTCTGTACCTGCATTCAACTTTCCGTTGTTGAAGTCTGTGGTATAAATACCCAGCGTGCCGAAAATTTCGTCGTCCGGATTGAAACCGGCATCACTATGAAGCGCCATGCTCATTTCAAAAGGAACCCCTAATCCTTCTTCGGACGGGTTGAAGATAGATTTTCCCGCTAAATAATTTACAGAACGAGAACGTACGTTGATGTCATCGTTCATGTCATTCGCTCCTTTGCTCCCTGAATATACAGAGTAGGGCATACCCGCCCATTGGGCCGAGTAACGCGCACCTTCCAAATACCGGGGCAGTCCGCTGGTTTGTCCTCCACGGGCAATATTGCCCATACCGCCACCAAAGCGGACGGCATCGGCACAAACTACACCTTTCTCCTTACTTTCATTGCTCAGGACAACCATGCCGTAATCATTTTTACCTTTATCAAAGGTGAATGTACCGAGATAGACCCAAGTGCCGCCACCCATTTGCTGGTTCACTTTAAATTCGGAAACACCCCCATTGTGGAAAACGAGGTATTTGGCATCGCTTACACTGTTGGGTAGTGTCTGATAAGATACATACACGGCATATTCACCGGTTTCGGGTATATCAGGTATCCATTGGGCAAATGCTTTCTCTTTTTTCTTTTCGGTATTTGCAAAACGTGCTGTGCCGTCGCGGAAAGGATTATCGCCTTCGTTATAGACTTTTTTTCGTTGTGCAAATCCGGGTAAGTTCGTCTGTTCCCAACGGGCCTTCCGGCTTTTTACGTCCAGATAGAGTGAACCTTGCCCCCCGCGTCCGCTCAGGCTGCCGTCATTGTCAACAATCACTTCCTGCTTTTGGGTGTCCCGTTCACGGGGAGTAAATACATTGGCACCGGCATTTTCCAGCATAGGTATGAGGTAAGGCAGGACGAACGATTGCGTAAACATATCTTCGTTTGTACAGAATAGCCGTGGACGTTGCCAGGCCCATTTGTCTTGGTTGTTAATGTAGTATCTTCCATGACTCTGCCACAAGGCAATATGCTTTCCATCCAGTCCGCGAGGTATCTCGTAGGGACGCGAAGCATGGGTTATCCACGGGTTTCCCTTATATTCCAGATTATTAAACAAGCGTGCCTTGTCTTTCTTTCCTTTCCGATAAAAATTGGGAATGAGATCGTCTATGCTACGTCCGTCTGTGAATAAAGTCATATCGAAGTAATTTACCGGGCCGGGAAGTATTTGTTTCAGGCGTTGGTAAATAGCATCTACGGTTTCGGGTCGCAAAGGCTGGTAAGCAAACCTTTCGTTGGCGAAGATAAATAACTTCTTCTTTTGAAAATCTATGCGGAAACTATCCAGCTTGCAGGTACCTATGTTGGTAGTATGGGTAGTGTATTCTTTGAAGAAGGTTCGTAGGCGATCTTCTACGGTTTGTTCTACTTCTTGTGCTGAAAGGAACATGCCATGCAAGAATAGCAGTGAGAACAGAATTATTTTTTTCATATCAATGGCTTTCTAGTTTTTCTTGTCTGTTTTTGTTAAACAGTTTTGTCTGCAAAAATACATAAAAGAAAACTTATAAATAGTTGGTTTTCTTTCTTTTTTATATTTTTGCAGACATATTATTAATAGTAACAACTATGAAGACACTATTGAAGAACAGTTTGTTTAATCTCATGATTTTGTTGTCAACTTCGGTGTTTGCCCAGCAGGCTCCTCAAATCATGAATGTAGGCGCACGCCAAACTACTTCTCTCGACGGACAATGGAAAACAATTGTAGACCCGTTTGAAAATGGTTACTACGATTATCGTTTGAAACCTTATGACGGCGGTTATGCTCAGGATAAGACCTATTCGGACAAAACCAAATTGCAGGAATATGATTTTGAAACAGATAAACTCCTGTTTGTCCCCGGAGACTGGAATACGCAGCGTCCCCAACTTTATTACTACGAAGGTACCGTGTGGTATCGCAAACACTTTGAATACTCCCTGCAACCGGGCAAGCGGCTTTTCCTGAACTTCGGTGCCGTAAACTACGAAGCCATTGTATGGCTGAACGGCAAGCGCCTGGGCAGTCACATCGGTGGATTTACCCCTTTCAATTTCGAGATCACGAATCTGCTGAAAGAGGGAATAAATAGCTTGGTGGTAAAGGTGGATAATAAACGTAAACCCGAAGCTGTGCCCACCGTCAATGCCGACTGGTGGAACTTCGGCGGTATTACCCGTCCCGTTACTTTGGTAGAAATGCCTTCCACTTATATTCGCGACTACTACGTGCAGTTGAAGAAGAATGACAAGAATACCATTGAAGGCTGGGTTCAACTGGATGGTTCCGCCAAGGAACAAAAGATCGTGCTCGATATCCCCGAACTGAAAATAAAGAAAGAAGTCATGACGGATGGTAATGGTTATGCTTCTTTCCAAGTCAAGGCCAAACCCGCTCTTTGGACTCCCGAAAGCCCGAAATTGTATGCTGTGAATCTAACATCCGAAACAGATAAAGTATCCGATGAAATAGGCTTCCGCACCGTTCGTACCGAAGGAACCAAGATATTGCTCAATGATAAGGAAATCTTCTGCCGGGGCATCAGTATCCATGAAGAGACTGCTTATTACAGTGGCCGTGCTTACTCCCGCGATCATGCCCACACCTTGCTCAGTTGGGCAAAGGAGCTGGGATGTAACTTTGTTCGCCTGGCGCATTATCCTCACAATGAAGAAATGGTACGCGAAGCGGAACGCATGGGTTTCCTAGTTTGGTCTGAGATTCCCGTTTACTGGACTATCCATTGGGAAAACAAAGATACTTATCAGAATGCCGAACAACAACTCTGCGATATGATCGGTCGGGATAAGAATCGTTGCAATGTCATCATCTGGTCTATTGCCAATGAAACCCCTCATAGTGAGGCCCGCCTGGCATTCCTGACCAACTTGGCTAATAAAACAAGAAGTCTAGATAACGTTCGCCTGGTAGGTGCCGCCATGGAGAAAGAAGAAGTACAGCCGGGAGTGATGACTGTAGATGACCCCCTAGGTGAATTATTGGATATCATCAGCTTCAACGAATACGTAGGCTGGTATGACGGTGATTCGGAGAAATGCGACCGGGTGAACTGGACATTCAAAACACAAAAACCGGTATTTATCAGTGAACTTGGCGGTGGCGCTTTATATGGCCGTCATGGTTCGGTGAAAGAACGTTTCACGGAAGAGTATCAGGAAGACTTGTACATTCGCCACGTCAATATGCTGAAGCGCATTCCGGGATTGGCAGGCACTACACCCTGGATTTTGAAAGATTTTCGCTCTCCCCGTCGCCATGTTCCTGAGATACAGGATGACTTCAACCGCAAAGGATTGGTCTCGGACAAAGGTCAGAAGAAGAAAGCGTTCTTTGTTTTGCAGAAGTGGTACAAGGAACTGGAAGATAGCTATAAATGATATTGATAGTATAAAGAAAAGAAGGTTGCAATCACGCGGGTTGCAACCTTCTTTGTTATTAAATGGTCTATTTGTGAACTCTACAAACTACAACGGAACGTATTCTACGAATGCTTCCATTGCTTCATAAGAAGCCAATCCGAGGCTGTCATACAGAGCGGCAGTACCACGGTTACGGTCTTCGCTGCGTTGCCAGAACAAACGTTCGTCGTTACCGAGGAAAGGTGCACTCTCCATCTGTGACTGGTGTTTCAGGATAGAGTTACGTTTAGCACGCAATTCTTCCGGACTGATAGGCACAGCCATTTCGATGTTTTCAATTTCCCATTCTGCCCATGCACCACGATACATCCAGATACGGCAATCTTTGAGCCATTTGGCATCTTCTTCTTTTTCCAAATCGATGGCGGCAAATACGGCATCAGTACAAACACGATGTGTTCCGTGCGGGTCGGCCAAGTCACCGGCTACAAAAATCTGATGAGGTTTCACCTCACGCAACAATTTGCGTACAATTTCCACATCGGCTTCGCTGATTGGGTTCTTCTGGATTTTTCCTGTTTCATAGAACGGCAAGTCAAGAAAGTGGCAGTGAGTCAGAGGTATGTTATTGTATGTACAAGCTGTACGTGCTTCACCCCGGCGAATCAGACCCTTGATGGTAAGAATATCGCGTGAGTCCATATCACCGTCTTTTTTGTTTTTCAGGAAATCGCGGATTTCAACGAATTTCTCATTGATGGTTTGGCACTCTTTGTTCATGAAGAGACCGTTAAAACCATTGATGAAGTGCATGAAGCGGATTACTTCTTCGTCACCTACGGCAATGTTACCGGAAGTTTGATAAGCTACGTGTACATCATGCTTTTGCTCTACCAGACGACGTATCGTACCACCCATCGAGATCACATCATCATCGGGATGCGGAGAGAATACTACCACACGTTTCGGGAATGGTTTTGCACGTTCGGGACGATAAGTGTCATCGGCATTGGGTTTACCGCCGGGCCATCCCGTGATAGTGTGCTGCAGATCATTGAATATCTTGATATTTACATTATAAGCAGATCCGAATAAAGCTAATAGTTCGCTTAATCCGTTTTCGTTATAATCTTTATTCGTTAACTTCAAGATAGGCTTTCCGGTAAGCTGGCATAGCCAAACGATGGCACTGCGTACCAGTTTATCATTCCATTCACAAGAAGTTACCAACCAGGGACGATGAATACGTGTTAAGTTAGCGGCGGCTGAAAGGTCGGTTACAACATGTGCGTTGTTGTGAGTTTGCAGATAGGATGCCGGGATGGTATCGGTAACCGGACCTTCTACACATTCTTTAATCATTTTGGCTTTTTCTTCACCCCATGCCATCAGATATACTTTCTTGGCAGCAAGGATGGTAGAAACACCCATCGTAATTGAACTGACCGGAGTACTTTCAATACTACCGAACATTTTGGAAGCTTCGTTGCGCGAATCGTTGTCCAGCAAAATCAAGCGGGTGGTTGAGTTGAGGCGTGATCCCGGTTCGTTGAAACCGATATTACCTACTCGTCCGATTCCCAGCAAAGCGGCATCCAGTCCGCCAAAACTTTCGATGCGTTGTTCATAAAGGCGGCAATATTCAAAAATAGTATCTTTGGCAATGGTACTGTCCGGACTGAAGATATTCTGTTTGTCGATGTCTACATGATCCAGTAACATTTCCTTTAACGAATTGAGGTTGCTGTTGATAGCATCCGGCATTAAAGGATAATATTCGTAAAGGTTGAAGACTATTACATTACGGAAACTCAGCCCTTCTTCCTTGTGCATGCGGACGAGATCAGAATATACGTTGCGCGGAGAATTACCACCGGCAAGTGCCAATACACAGAAGCGTCCTGCTTTCTGCTTGTCACGAATTAATTGTGCAATGTCAAGAGCGACTTGGTTGGCACCTTCTTCCGCAGACTCATAAATATCTGTGGGGATTTTTTCGAGTCGGGTCAGCACCGACCTTTCAAATGCATTCTCAGGACGATAGTATCGGGGGGATACTCGGTTGAGAGTGATTTGAGAACTAAGATTGGTTTTCATAAAAATTGGTATTAATAAATTGATTAAATGCTGTTCGCTATTATAATTAACAAATATACGAAAAACAATGTTCACTCGTGTATTGTTGAAGATAATTTTAAGATAAAGTATCGGTTTCCGGAACGAGTTTTCCCATTGCCCACACAGCTCTTATATTCAAATCTTCATCCAAAACAATGATATCGGCATCTTTACCTTTTTGGAGTGAACCTTTACGATCGTACACATTCATAATCTTTGCAGGAGTTTCCGATACCATGCGCATGGCATCTGCCAATGGAATATCGGCTTTTTGTACCATAGTGCGAATGAGGCGGTCCATCGTTGCCACACTGCCTGCAAGGGCCGAACGGTCGGCAAGTTTGCACACGCCGTCTTCAATGATTACACGCGGGTCGAAAGCTTCCTGACTGTCGCTGGCTGCACACGCCAAGGCATCGGTGATGGCACACATGCGTTCCACTCCCTTCACCCTGTAAGCCAGTCGGAGAATGGTGGCAGGCACGTGAATACCATCGGCTACCAGTTCCACGGTCATGTTGTCCATCAAGTAGATGCTTTCTACGGTGCCTTCGTATTTGTACTCGCGGCGTTTATGGAAACCGGGCATGGCATTGTAGAAGTGCGTGGCATGGGTATAACCTACTTCGTAGGCGGTGCGGATGTCTTCATATTCGGCTTGTGTATGTCCTACGGAGGCAAGGATGCCTTTACCGGTGATGTATTTGCCGAATTGCATGGCACCCGGCAATTCGGGAGCGGCATCCCACCGCTTGATACAGTCCCATCGTTCCACGAGAGGGATATACTCGTTCGGGTCGGGGTTCTTTATGTTTTCGGGGAGTTGTCCGCCTGCCATGGCCATATTGAAATAATGTCCTTCGAGGTGAAGTCCCAGGATAGGGCTATCCTTTTCTGCCATCAGTTTGGTACAAGTCTCGGCGGCTTGTTCAATCATAGGGATGGTGGAGGAGGAGAGAGTGGGGAAGATACTGGTAGTACCATATTTCATGTGGGTTTGGGCAGCAGCGCGGAAGGCATCTTCGGTACATTCCATAAAGTCGCGTCCACCGCCACCATGAGCATGGATTTCTACTCCTCCGGGCACTACATACATACCTTTTACATCGACCAGTTGTGCGCCGATTACAGCAAGGTCACAATTGGTTACTTCCAGAATTTTTCCGTCTCTGATAAGTACAGAGCCGTCTTTAAGCCATCCCTGTGGGGTCAGGATGCGTGCGTTGATAAGTTGAGTCAACATAGGATTTAGGGGTTAGATCTGTTAAATTAATCATGTTTCCATTAAGGACATCTTTTTCTGACTACAAAAATAGATACTTTTTAGCGAACATGCCAAAAAAGGGCTTATTTTCTTTCCTTTTATATATGGTGCCGATAGAAATATAGAGATAATAAAAAGTTTAAATTTGTATTTAATACAATTCATTTCTTAATTCTTATGCTTCACCTTCGATATTATACAGTTCACCATTATATGATGACACCGGATTAATAAATCATTTACTTTTGTGCTCAACGTTCAACGAGATCATATTTGTTTCACAATTAACCATTTAACTTATGAGCTTAGTACATTTACACCCCATGTTGGTTCACTTTCCCATTGCATTGGCCTTGGTGGCATTCCTGTTCAATTTGGTATCTTACCTCTTAAAGAAAGAGTGGTTGAATACCGGTTCTGTCGTTTTAACGGCTTTAGCTACTTTAGGAGCTATCGCATCTGTACTATCAGGGTTCTTATTCACTAAACCTGTAGCGGGATTGGCAGCGACAATGAAAGAGACGCACCTCATGTATGCCGTTGCGTCTACGATTCTACTGTTGCTTGCATCACTGGCGGGGTATATGTGGCTGTCAAAAAAAGGAGCGAAGTCGAATTGGGCTTATACATATACTTTTCTGTTGCTGTTGGCAGCTATCGGTATCTCACTGACTGGTATGGAAGGTGGTTCTATCGTTTACGATGTGTGGTTGTTTTAAATTAATAATATTAACTAATTAAAAGCTTAAGTTTATGAAAAAGATTTGTTATTATTTGATGGTGTGTTTAGCAGCAGTAGCTATGGTTTCTTGTTCTCAGAAGCACGACAAGACAATTGCCGATCTGAAAGCTGCGATTGACGGTGAGTCTACGGCGAGTGCCAAGTACGCTGCTTTTGCGGAGCAGGCTGCCAAAGATAGTTTGTTCAGTATCGAAGCCTTGTTCAAGGCTACTTCTTCTGCTGAAGCTATACATATCAAGAATCATCACGCTGCTTTGACTGCGCTGGGCGTAACCGACTATCAGGCACAAATCGGTAAATACGACGTGAAATCTACTGCCGAGAATCTTCAGGCTGCTATCGACGGTGAAACATACGAGTTCAGTACAATGTACCCTCAATTTATAAAAGATGCCGAATCCGAAAAGTCTAAAGAAGCGGTTATAAGCTTTAACTACGCCCAGGATGCCGAGAAAGATCATGCCAAAATCTATGCAGACGCATTGGCTAAGATCTCGGCTCCCGCTTCATTAGCTTCGGTATATTTTGTTTGTCCTAAGTGTGGTAATGTTTTTGTGGGCACTGCACCCGAAGCATGCGAACTTTGTCAGACAGGTGCTGCTGATTTTGTAGAGTTTAAAGCTACAGTAGCTACAAATGCAAATGCCGTTGCAGGCAATACACAAGCTGCTTCTTGATAATCTCAATATAAAAAAGCAGGAAAGGTCGTCTCAGATTAAGAAAATGAGTACGGCCTTTTCTATGTTATCCGATTAATAATGCGAATCAGTAGTTGAATTTAGTACATTTTGCTTTTAGACATGAAGCAAAAATGGTGATAGGGTAATAAAGTGATAAGGTGATAAGGTAGCTGCGGTATGTGCCACAGAGTGTTATCCCACTATCACTTTATCACCCAATCACTTTATCACATTTAGCTCATATCCGCTCAGAAAGGAACTAAATTCAACTACTAATTCGCATTAATAATTGATTATTTGCCTCCTTTGTAGTATTCTCTCTTTTTTCTTAAATCATATACTTCTCAATAAAACGAATAATCTCTTAAAGATTTGCGTCTTGGGTATCTATAAATGATAAGACACTAGATACAAACGAGGTTATGAATGAATAACTTTATTCCACGAAGAAGGTCGTTGAAACTGTATTCCCTTCGCCGTCTACTGCTGTGAGCGAGTGTTTGCCCGGGGCGGGTTGCAAGGATATCTTATGAAAATCCTGCGTTTGCGTTAAATAAGACTCGTCGAGATGCCAAAAAATGGTTGTATTAAGGTTGCTATGAGCCAGTTCAACGGTGATAAATCCTTTGCTGCCGTCCATTTGGCGGGGTAGAGTAATATGTGCGTTCATGGGTGGATATATGAACTGCATGGGCTGTAGTGCATCTTCTCCGCAACCGGGTTTGAATGGAGGAAGGGGAGCGTATTCGGGATGATGTTGCTTGTAGTACCACTCCCATACAGGGGGCAGGGTGAACCAGTTTTTTTGAATAGTAGGTTCTGTATTAGCACAATTCTCATAAATCCGGTGAGTTTTGTCAGCAGATAGAGTGACAAGATGATGGTAAGGGCAAGCCTCTGTCTTCAATCCGGCAGGTAGAATGAGCAACGTATCGGTCTCTTCGCAGAAACGGCTTTTGAGGTGACCTGACTGGTGGCATACTTCCGCTTCTACAAAGATACCGGTAGGACGCTCAAACCATCGGGGGGCAGCTGGTAATAGATTGAATAGTTCGAATAATACGGGGCCGGCCGTACGTGCACCCACCAAACCGGGTTTCCCTTCACCGGTAGCGTTTCCTACCCATACACCTACGGCATAGCGGGGAGTTACTCCTACCGCCCAAGCATCACGGAAGCCATAGCTCGTTCCCGTTTTCCAGGCAACGGGGTGCATGGAGGGAATGGATTTCCAATCAATTTCTTCGGGACGGTTCACTTCTGTTAAAGCGTCGAAAGTTTGCCATACGGCACCAGGCTGGAAGATGTCCGGCTCTTGGGTGGTTTTATCTGTGGATAGTAATAGGGTACTGCGGCTTTGAGGAAGTTTCAACAGGCTACGTCCCATATTGGCATAAGCATTGGTTACATCCCATAGTGTGGCTTCCGCACCACCTAATATGAGGGATAAGCCATAATGAGAAGACGGGCGGTTTAATGTTTTCAGACCTATCTGGCGAAGAAGATTATGAAATTTGGGTACTCCATATCTTTGCAGCATGGTTACGGCAGGTATATTCAATGAACGTGCCAAGGCTTCCGAAGCCGGAACAGCCCCTTCGAACTGCAAACTGAAGTTCTGAGGGGTGAAGCCGTTTATATTAATAGGAATATCCGGCAGTAATGTATGAGGTAGCAAACTGCCTTCTTGCAGCATGGCATAATAAAGAAATGGTTTCAGGATACTTCCGGTACTTCTTGGCGCCTGTATCACATCGACTTGATTGCCCGCTTGCTTCTGCCCGAAATGCACATTGCCGCAATAGGCTGCTACTTGATTTGTGCGAATATCAATTACCAGGATGGCCAGGTTGCGTATATCGCTACGGTTAAACTCATTGCTCCACCGTTCGGCCAAACTCTCTATTTGGATTTGAAGGTCTTTATCGAGTGTAGAGATAAGATATTTCCCGTTTTGCTCTTGATAGAGGCGGCTTACCAAGTGCGGCGCTACTTGTGGAAGCGGATGGGGTTCATCGGGAAGCGGCTCACTGATAGCCAGCTCGTAGGTCGATTGGTCAATCGTGTTCTTTTCATAAAGTGTTTTCAGCAGCCGGTTTCTTTTGTCCAGCAATGCTTTGCGCCCTTTGGAAAGGTGGATCATGGAAGGAGCATTGGGCAGTACTGCCAACATAGCCGACTCTGCCCAAGACAAATCTTCAGCAGGATGCCCGAAGTAGCGCCAAGCTGCCGCGTCCAATCCTACCACATTTCCGCCAAAAGGAGCATGAGAGACGTACATGGATAGTATTTCTTCTTTGGAAGCACGAAATTCGAGACGGGTGGCTAGTATCATTTCAATGAATTTCTCTCCGAATGTGCGTGATTCATTCCTTGCCAATCGGATGGTCTGCATGGTAAGGGTACTTCCGCCACTAACAATACGTTTACCTTTTAAATTTTGATAAATGGCTCGGCCGATGGATAACGGATTAACGCCCCAATGGTGGTAGAAATGCCTGTCTTCGAAAGTAATCAGGCATTGTTTCACCTTTTCCGGCGTCGTGGTACGTGGAGGAAATCGCCACTGTCCGTCGGAAGCTATGCGTGCTCCCAGGAGTTCTCCGTTGCGGTCGGCTACTACGGTGGAATAAGGGACGTGGAAAAGGTGTTTGGGCAAACAAAAGAGATAAACAATCACTAAGAAAGCCATACAGATAAGTATTACTTTCTTAGTGACTGACAGGTTTTTGATATAGGCTTGCAGTTTTCGCATTATCGGCTTACGGTAGTCCTTCCTGCTTGAGTTCGTGCTTGTGCCGAAGCGTCATACATGGCTTCGCACTGGATAGCCGGCAGTACGAAATTGCCTGCGTATGTAGCTTGCAACCTTACTGTAAATTTCTTAGACTCGGCACGACCGAGGTCGAAATAGGTCAGCACACGGTCGTCACGAATATCCTGATACGTATAATTGCGGGTAGGAGCAGATTCGGCTGCTGCATTCAACCGCTCATTGGATATCTCCCAGCCCGAAGGCAGGATATGCGTCAGTGCCAGGTTGCTATAATCGGTTGTGCCGCTGATATTTCCTACTACGATAGTCGCCAGGAAGTCCGTTCCTTGTTTGATCTCTTCTACGGAAATAGGAGAACCGTTCATATCCGTATACCTCACATCCAGACGAAGGTTATGACTCATAGCCGGAAGCGTGTCAGTTAATAACTGTATCCGTGTGATGAGATTTACATTTAATGCTCCTTTTCCTTGATTCTTAAGGGTTACATTACCGGCATTCGGTGTGGGAGACAATTCCTTTTCGAATACTGCTTTGGCCGATTTTACTACCGGTTCCGGTTTGCCGTTCCAGCTCCAGGCGAAATCCAAGGTACCGGAAAGTTTCTCCGCCAGGCGTCCCATGGCCATTAAAGCGAATGCGGTGGATTGTGTACTGAACCAACTTTCCTGAGAAAGATTGTGTGACACTTTTTGGGCTTGTTGCAAAGCGGCTTGTTCACGATTCATCAAAAGAAGCGTCTCCAGGATCATAGCCTCGTCACGGTCGGATGAGCCGTAGATGAAGTTTTGAGAGGAGTAAGGAGTCACGGTCGTCTCAATATTATAAATTAATTCTCCCGCAGGTTTCATCTTTCCGGTTAGAGCGTACGCTGCCGCTAGTCTCCATTTGGCTTGCAAGGATAATCCGGGTAGTTCCTTCATACGGTTCATGGCTCCGTATTCCGGTGCACCTGCCAGTGCCAGTGTGTAGAGCCTGAATGCCTGTTGAAAATCCGATTGCCATTGTATCCAGTTGCTCTCTTGCTGAGGCATCCGCCAGTTTTGGGCAGCGGCACGTTGGAAGTGTTTCCATTTGTTTAATACATTCTGATTGACCGCATATCCTTTTTCCTGTGCCAAAACGAGGAACATACCGGAGTAAGACGTTATCCATTCATCGGCTACGGCATTTCCCGGCCAGTAAACAAATCCTCCGTTAGGAAGCTGGCGGGCATAAAGTTGCCGGATACCTTCCTGAACATTCGCTTTTATCTTTTCGCTTTCCTTTTCATCTACAGCTTTGAACTGGCTGACAAACAGTAACGGTAATGCTTTGGACGTCAATTGTTCCGTGCAGTTGTGCTGATAGTTGTAGAGGAAATCGAACCGACGGCTGATATCTACAGAAGGGATGCGCGAAACCTCCAACCGTACGCTGCTATTGGCTGCGGAAGATCCTTGCAATGAATAAGGAAGAGTGACACTCTTTCCGGCTTCTACCCACTGGCTGTTACAAAGGGTTACGGCAGGATTCGGGTTGCGCACTTCTATTTCAACGGTTTCTTTGGCTTGCTGGCCTCCACCGTTCGCTGTAAAATGGAGGGTGGCTTTTCCTGTTTTGCTACCGGTTTTTATTTTAAAGAATACAAGTTGGTCACCCGGTTGCCCGAAGGTGACGGATTGTTGTGTATTGCCCACTACCTGTACCCCGCCACCCGTAGCTTGGATCGATACGGTTACGTTCTTCACCTCTTTCTCCATGGCGAAGATATTAACCGGTACGGCTATCTCCTCCTGTGTGCTGAGAATGCGGGGAAGGGTTGAAAGTAACATCAAAGGGGTACGTACGAAGGATGTTTTTTGGGCATCTCCGTAAGCTCCATCTTGACCGGCCACTACCATGGTTCGTACCGAACCTACGTACATAGGCAGCTTTAAGGTATGCGTCTGCTGTTTTCCTTTACCTATATAAAAAGGTCCGATAAACTTCACTATCGGCTTGAAGCGGTTGGCTTTGGCATCGGCAGGTTTCAGCATCTCATCGCCTCCCGTACTGAACAGGGATGCGTAACGTCCCGCCGAAGCGCCCAATACATCGTCATACATGTCCCACGTGCGGATGCCTAATGCTTCACGGGCATAGAAATCGTTCCAGGGATCGGGAGTCTTAAAATTGGTGAGGTCGAGCAAACCATCGTCTACAATAGCCAAGGTATAAGTCATAGGCCTACCGTTCTTCTCACTTACGGTGACATTGAAGTTTGTTTCCGGTCGCAATACTTCCGGCATATTGATCTGGGGTTGCAGAATGGTTTGTTTGTTGGTTACCAAAACCGGGACAACGCCATACATACGAATCGGTAAGTCATTTACCGTTTGTGCGTAAGGTTGTATAAGGCTGATGTGCAAATAGACGTTCGGAGCCATTTCCGGGGTTATCTTGAATGAATATTTCGTATCTCCCTGCTGATTGATTTCAATCCATTCGCGTTGCAATACCGTTGAACCGTTCTCCAAAGAAACGAGTGCGCGCCCTCCTGCAGCAGCCGGAATGATGGCTGTTGCCGTTTCGCCAATCTCGTAAACATCTTTATCCAGTGAGAAAGCAAGCATCTTGATACCACTGGGATCTGTTTTGCTTGAACGTCCGCGCCATTCCGGCCAGTCTATATAGACCGTACCTCCGGTGGCATGACCACTTTCCCTGTCTTTTACGTAGATCAGATAACGCCCCCAAGACGGATAGTTTATTCTGAATTTGAAACTTGCTTTTCCACCCGAAGTTTGTAGGTTTCCGCTGGCCACGGGAGTAATGGAACTGCTATTTACGTAGGTTCCCAAGGATTCTTCCCGTTCTTCCCACCACCAGCTCCAGTCAATGCGGTAAATCTTATATTCCAGATTTGAACGGTTCACCAGTTGGCCTTTGTCATCTACGGTGACTATATCGAAAATATGGTCTTTGTCTGTTTCAATATATTTGCCTTTCGGTTGATTCAAATTGATGCCGACGTATGACGAGAAAGGAGAGAATGGCACGGTTTGCGTAAAGATGCTGGCATCTCCGCCGGGTTCGAATACACGGGTGGTCAGTGTGGCATTCAGCATACCCGGTGCGTTCGTTGCACTGGGCAGTTTGAGCATGAAAGCAGTTTTGCCTTCACTGTCCAGTGTTCCGTTGAATACGTCGGTCTTTATCGTCGTAAATTCCGTAGCCGGATTGTTGAAGATATATTGCCCGAAATTCTTGAATTGTGTGTTGACTTTAGATAAAGACATTTCTACTTTGGCCTGGAGGCGTGAAGCGGTAGTTCCGGTCAACCAGGCGGATGATAAGGTAACGGGAATTTCTTTGGCGGAAGCCTGTATGATATTCTGCGGAATCTTCAAATTGATCTTCAAGCGATTGGGCTTTACGGTTTCAATGCGCAGGCTCTTGTGGAAGGAGGTACCGCCTACTTTGATATACGCATTCCATAATCCGGTCGGATCATCGGGCTGGGTAGCTACATTGAATGTGTAGAATCCGTTCAGCCCTTGTGTTGAGATCATTTTTGTATAGAACTGCCCTTTGGGGTTGTATATTTCCAGGGCTACCGGATGCTTGTCGGGTATCCTCTTCTCCCGGTCTTCGAGGATAAAGGTGATATGCAAGGTATCTCCCGGCCTCCATACTCCTCTTTCGCCATAGATGAAACCTTTCAATCCTTTTTGAATTTCTTTACCCCCCACATCGAAACGGCTGACGGATTGTTCTTCGCCATCTACTACACGGACGTATGCTTTTTGTTTATCCGCTTCGGCAACAACAATGAAAGGAACACCTTTCGAGGTAATTTCTGCAAATCCTTCGCCGTTTGTTTCTCCGGAGCCTATGGGTTGCAACTGGAAATTATAGACAGTTAGCTTCGCTTTACTGATGGGGGCGGTATCCAATATATTGCTTACGGCTATCCATAGTTTATTTAGAGAGTTCCGCTTCACAATCATTCCTATGTTCGATGCTAATACATTGCAGGCGGCAGCCCTGTCCGAATCCATATAATAGGAAGGATGGCACGGATTGTTGCGCTCTCTCCAATCGTATTGGCTCCAATCCACTTCTACGCCACCATTGAAATAGAAGTAGCTTTGGGGAGTGTCCCAATCACTCTCTTCTTCCGGGATCACATTTTCGCCGACTTTGGTCAGTTCGTTGGCGGCGGAGTTATCGGCAAACTTCATGCTTTGGTTCTGTGTTCCG
Source organism: Bacteroidota bacterium (assembly GCA_023458215.1). The sequence goes on along the minus strand of JAEXAJ010000046.1, from coordinate 29,514 downwards.
CCACAAGGGTAGGCTGAGTATTCTTGCCGGAAAGAGAGAATGACACGGTAAATGGCTCCCGGTTCTTGACGGATCAGTCCGGCAAGGTCTATGGAATAATCTTCCCACCGATGAACATCTTTAGAGCTATCTTTGCTTAACCACAGGGTCTTCTTATAGACCAGTCTTCCCGAGCGGCGTAACTCATTGGCAGATGAAAGCGTGTTCGTTTGCATAAACATCAGTACATTATTTTCGTAAATACGAATGATGTTTAAGTCTACAGCGTACAGATTAACTGCGCGGAAGGGGATAATCAAACTTTTAGAATCCGGCAAGATAGCGGCAGTAGTTCTCATTTCTACTTCCGGTTTAAGATTAAGTTCACTGAAAGAGATGGAATGTGAGTTACCCAGTGATTTATCATTGTAGTCCTTCACTCCTTCGTCTATCTTTAGGGTAAGTTTATCCAGTTGGCTTGTCTCAAAATAGATATATACTTTATTATCTTTGATTTGGAATATGGAAGAAGAAATTTCCGGGATTTCAATTAATCCTTTTAGATCCTGAGTAAATGAGACCGGATTAGAAAATACAATTTCAATTCCATTTTCAGGTTGATCGATGCGTTGGGCTGAAAGGAACTGGAATTTGTTTTTGGCAGGAATCAATATCTCTTCCTCTTGCTGGAGGTCTATGCCGGCCGACGAGCCGTTGGCAGTTATTTTTAAGGAGTAGTCTTCGGTTTCTCGGGGAATACTGTTTATTTCATATTGGTATCGGGTAGGGTTGTCCGTAGCAGTAATATTCACTGCAATTTTGTTTCCATTGGCGTATGCTGACAGAATTTTATCTACTTCTTCTTTCTTAACAGTATCACTGAAACGTAATTTTCCTTTCACATTGACCATATTAGGTTGAGTAGCGGTCACTGTGATAGGTTCGGTATGCAAGGTAAAGTTACGTTCCTGTACCCGGAAAGAGAAATTGAACTCTTTTAAGCGGCTCTCTACTTCGACAAAATCTCCTAATTGGAAGGTTGCTTCATAAAACTTTCCGGGTTTCAAAGTTCCTTCTTCCGGAACAAATTCGATGGTATTGTTGCTGATCCAATAAGCTTTTCCTTTCAGTGAAGGTGAAAAACTGAATGGGTTATCTTTTAATTCATTGTTCAAGTCCACCATAGGCTGATCTTGCGCCAGTTCTATGCGTATACTTGAGTTTTGCGATATAACTCCACCCGTATATGCACTTACGTAAGGGGCGTATTCTGCGGAGGGAATGATATCTTTCGGAGCGCTTTTACACGAGGATAAAACACTGACAAGTAATAAAAGATAGAATAGCTTATTTGCTATGCCACATTTAGATATATTTCGTTCCATAAGATAAGAAATTATGAATTACAAATAACAAGTAAAGAACCATCGATTCTCAATATTCAATAGAAAAAGCGTCTGCATCTTTCCATGCCGGGAATTTCTTTCTAAACTCCCTTAATGTCGAAAGCTCAAGAATAGCAGTAGCGCTTCCTTCTTCATAGTCGGGTACACGGGCTAAAAGCTCTCCTTTAGGCGAGTAAATAACACTACCTCCGTTATACGATTGATTATTACCGTCTGTACCCATACGATTAACTCCGCAAACATAACTTATGTTTTCCAATGCACGCGCTTGAAGCAGAATATCCCAAACTTTCCGCCGGGGTACAGGCCAACTGGCAACATAAATAAGTAGATCGTATTCATTATTCACATTACGACTCCATACCGGAAAACGGAGATCGTAGCAGACTAACAGAAGAATGTTCCATCCTCGATATGAAAAGATAGGGCGACAATTACCGGGGGTGAAATGCTCTGATTCGTTACCCATACGGAAGAGGTGGCGTTTATCGTAATAGTAGGCATCACCTTCGGGGGTAAGAAAAAAAGCACGGTTGTAGTGCGAAGTACATTGTGGATCTTTAGCGTCTTTTTCGCAAGCGATATAGCTTCCCGTAATGGCTATTTGATATTCCGCTGCCCATTGACGTAACGTCGTTATTGTTTCCCCGCTTACCGGTTCTGCCAGACTATCTGTATTCATGGAGAATCCGGTAGAGAAGGTTTCCGGTAAAGCAACAATCTCCGTCGCTCCGCGAAGTTTTTCTAAATTTTCGCGAAGACGACGGAGATTGTCTTGTTTATTTTCCCAAGCAATATCCGTTTGCAGGATACTGATTCGTAATGGGGACATAGTAAACGGTTGTTAGTTATAAGTTATAAGTGATAAGTGATTCGTTGATGTCGTAAAATAACTTATCACTTATCACTGACTTCATATATTTCCTATAGAGAAATTTTCAGGATGTTTTCCTCTGAAATCTTTATAATAAAGCTTTATCTCGCGCATATCCTTCTCCATATCTCCACTAGGCATTATAGCCTTGGTGCAACTGATGGTTTTCGTAGGATAATCAATACCTACCAATACAATAGGTACTTGTGCTTGGAGCGCAATGTGATAAAAGCCTTTTTTCCAGTTAGGATTTGCTTTACGGGTTCCTTCGGGAGTGATAGCCAAATGAAAATGCTTGCTTGTTGCAAATTTCTTTGCCATTTGGTCTACTAAAGACGATTTACGTCCTCTATCTACCGGTATACCGCCAACAGCTTTGAACAGTAAGCCTAAAGGAAAAAAGAACCATTCTTTCTTCATCATGAAGCTCGTCTTACGGCCGATAGCACCATAATACAGCTTGCCAATGAACAAATCCAAATTGGAAGTATGGGGTGCTGCACAAACTATACATTTATCGTAGTTGGGAACTGTTACGTTAGTCTTCCAACCCAACAAACGATAATAAATAAAGCTATAGATGGTTTTCTTCATCCTTATTTCAATTTGCCCATTGCGTCAATAATTTCGTCGACTTTTGCATTAAAGTCAGCGCGTAATTTCTTGTAGAAACCTTTTACATTACCCGGCTCGGTATGGCTGATGCGGCTTATAAACTCATCTTGCATACCCAGGATTGCTCCTAATAGCTCGTCTGCTTTCTTTTTATCTGTTCCGGGTACATATAAATTGTGTACCATGCATTCTGCAAAAAGTTCGCCCGCAATATAATTGATATTCTTTTTTAGTGCTCTTCTACTTGCCATAATCTTTACGTTTTAAGTGAATAATCTGAATTATTTTCGGTAAAGATAATGCTTTTATTAATGAATGAAGAGGATTAATGGTATTTTATGTGTTTTTAATTGCAGAAATGGATTGTGGAAATGTTCTACAACTGTGGACTTATTCCACAAATGATGTGTGAAATAGAGGTATTGATAATTTTCTGGAATACACTTGTATGTGTTGATAAACAGTAAGTTATTATGTGTATAGTACTGCATCGTATGAGCTTGGCATCGGATTTGTTTTTACAGTATTGAATACAGGGTTAAATTTATTAAACAGATAAACATGAGACTATTTTTTACGAAAAGAGAGTTCGGGTTAAAAAGAAAAAGATTAATCATAATGGTTACCTGCATGATGGTGTTGTTGGCAGGTTATGTTATTCTTACGTGGCCGAAGAAAACTCAGCCGGAAACACCTACGGTTATTGTAGCACCTGCCGAAAAAGGAGATGTTGAAATATATGGCGAATATGTGGGACGTATTCGCGCACAACAATTTGTTGAGGTGCGTGCACGTGTAGAAGGGTATCTGGAAAGTATGCTTTTTGATGAGGGCAAGTATGTTAACAAGAATCAGGTATTGTTTGTGATTAATCGCGACCAGTATAGTGCGAAAGCAGATAAAGCACGTGCACAGTTGAAGAAAGACGAAGCGCAGGCACTAAAAGCCAAGCGTGATTTGGAGCGCATCCGTCCGCTTTACGCACAGAATGCCGCCAGCCAACTCGATTTGGATAATGCACAAGCTGCATACGAAACGGCGGAAGCTTCGGTTGCGATGAGTCAGGCGGATTTGGATCAGGCTGAGTTAGAATTGGGCTATACGCTGGTTCGTTCGCCATTGTCGGGACATATCAGTGAAAGAAATGTGGATTTGGGAACCTTGGTAGGACCGGGTGGAAAGTCTTTGTTGGCTACAGTCGTTAAAAGTGATACTGTATTGGTGGATTTCAGTATGACCGGATTGGATTATCTGAAAAGCAAAGAGCGTAACATTGAAATAGGGCGTCAGGACTCCACACGTTCCTGGCAGCCGAATATAACGATTACTTTGGCTGATAATACCGTTTATCCTTATAAAGGTTATGTGGATTTCGCAGAACCGCAGGTGGATCCGCAGACAGGAACGTTCTCTGTACGTGCCGAAATGCCGAATCCTAAGCGGGTTCTGTTGCCGGGACAATTTACGAAAGTGAAGTTGCTCCTGGATGTGCGAGAGGGTGCAGTGGCTGTACCTCAAAAAGCGGTTACTATTGAAAAAGGAGGTGCATATATCTTTGTGATGCGCCGTGATTCTATTGTTGAAAAACGTTTTATCGAGCTGGGACCTGAATTTGGAAACAATTGGGTCGTTGAACGTGGGCTGGTTGCCGGAGAACAAGTGGTGACGGAAGGCTTTCACAAGTTGACACAGGGGATGAAAGTGCGTCCTCAGGTTGCAGTTCTCAATAAAGAAGAGGAGGATCAGCAAATCGATTCTTTGAACAAACGCGTTTCTTCTGAGAAAAAACCAAAGAACAACAAACCTTCAAAGAAATGACAGTATGAAAGTAAGTTTTTTTATAGATCGCCCGGTATTTTCTGCGGTGATATCGATTGTTATTGTTATCGTCGGTATCATTGGATTGACCATGCTGCCGGTAGACCAATATCCACAAATAACACCTCCGGTTGTGAAAATCAGTGCATCCTATCCAGGAGCAAGTGCGTTGACTGTTTCGCAAGCGGTGGCAACTCCTATTGAGCAAGAAATCAACGGTACCCCGGGTATGCTGTACATGGAGTCGAACAGTTCCAATTCCGGTGGTTTCGCTGCTACGGTGACTTTTGATGTGTCTGCCGATCCCGATTTGGCGGCAGTGGAAATTCAGAATCGCGTAAAGTTGGCGGAAAGCCGCCTGCCTGTCGAAGTCATTCAAAACGGTATATCGGTAGAGAAGCAAGCGCCCAGTCAGTTGATGACTATCTGTTTGACTTCCAATGATCCGAAGTTTGATGAAATCTATTTGAGTAATTATGCGACGATCAATGTACTCGACTTGTTGCGTCGTGTTCCCGGTGTAGGGCGGGTTTCCAATATCGGTAGTCGTTACTACGCTATGCAGATTTGGGCGATGCCCGATAAACTGGCGAATTTCGGCTTAACGGTGCAGGATTTGCAGAATGCTTTGAAGGACCAGAACCGTGAATCTGCTGCCGGTGTCTTGGGGCAACAACCGGTAACTGGGTTGGATATTACCATTCCTATTACTACGCAGGGGCGATTGAGTTCAGTGAGCCAGTTTGAAGATATAGTGGTACGCGCCAATTCTAACGGATCAATTATTCGCTTGCGAGATGTTGCCCGTGTGTCACTCGAAGCTTCTTCTTATAGTACGGAGAGTGGTATCAATGGAGAGAATGCGGCTGTTCTTGGCATCTATATGCTTCCCGGAGCCAATGCGATGGAAGTGGCGAAGAACGTAAAGGAGGCAATGAAGGAAATCAGTGCCGGTTTTCCCGAAGGTATGAGTTATGAGATACCATTCGATATGACTACCTATATTTCAGAATCCATACACGAAGTATATAAAACGCTGTTTGAAGCACTGATTTTGGTAGTATTGGTTGTATTCCTCTCTCTGCAAAGTTGGCGGGCTACTCTGATACCGGTTGTTGCCGTACCTATTTCTTTGATCGGTACATTTGGCTTCATGCTTATTTTCGGTTTCTCGTTGAATATACTGACGCTATTAGGATTAATCCTGGCTATCGGTATTGTGGTGGATGATGCTATTGTGGTGGTAGAAAATGTGGAACACTTAATGGAGACGGAAAAGTTATCTCCTTACGAAGCCACCAAGAAGGCGATGACAGGACTGACGAGTGCTCTGATTGCGACCTCATTGGTACTTTGCGCCGTGTTTGTTCCGGTTAGTTTCCTGAGTGGAATTACCGGACAATTATACCGCCAGTTTACGATTACAATTGCGGTTTCCGTTTTGCTATCTACGGTTGTAGCATTGACGCTTAGTCCCGTGATGTGTTCGCTGATCCTGAAACCGGATAGCGGGAAGAAGAAAAACATTGTTTTCCGTAAGATCAATGAATGGTTGAATATCGGAAATCATAAATATATCGGTGTTATCAGCCGGGTCATCAAGAACCCGAGGCGATTGATGAGTACTTTCGGTTTGGTGCTCGTGGCTATTTTCATTATTCATAGGATGGTACCAACCAGCTTCCTGCCAACCGAAGATCAGGGATATTTTAAAATAGAACTGGAATTACCGGAAGGTGCCACTTTGGAACGTACCCGTGCCGTAACAGATCGTGCGGTACAGTATTTGGAGAAGAATCCATACGTGGCATACGTACAGAATGTAACGGGCAGTAGTCCGCGTGTGGGTAGCAACCAGGCACGCAGCGAATTGACTGTCATCCTGAAACCGTGGGAAGAACGTAAAGGTATTTCGATTAATAAAATCATGTCGAATGTAGAAAAGGATTTGAAGGAATACCCCGAATGTAAAGTTTATCTTTCCACTCCGCCGGTAATTCCGGGTTTAGGTACGTCGGGTGGTTTTGAGTTACAGCTTGAGGCGCGTGGTGACGCAACTTTAGATAATTTGGTACAGGCAGCCGATACATTGCTGTATTACGCTCAAAGGCATAAACAGTTGACGGGGCTTTCTTCTTCTTTGCAATCGGAAATACCGCAACTCTATTTCGATGTAGACCGTGACAAGGTGAAGATGCTGGGAGTACCTTTGGCGGATGTGTTCTCTACAATGAAGGCTTATACGGGTTCGGTATATGTAAATGATTTCAATATGTTCAACCGTATATATAAGGTGTATATTCAGGCGGAAGCTCCTTACCGGGAGCATAAGGATAATATTAATTTGTTCTTTGTGAAAGCTTCGAACGGGGCTATGGTGCCATTGACATCTTTGGGCAACGCTTCTTATACTACCGGTCCGGGCAGTATCAAGCGTTTCAATATGTTTACTACTGCCGTAATCCGGGGATCGGCTGCACAAGGTTACAGTTCCGGTCAGGCGATGGAAATAATGGAGCAGATTGCTAAAGATCACTTACCCGATAATATCGGCTTGGAATGGAGCGGTCTTTCCTATCAGGAAAAGAAAGCCGGCGGGCAAACGGGGCTGGTGCTTACATTGGTATTCCTCTTCGTATTCCTGTTTCTGGCGGCACAATATGAAAGTTGGACAGTGCCCGTTGCGGTATTACTTTCGTTGCCGGTGGCTGCCTTGGGTGCCTATTTGGGGGTTGCGATTTGTGGTTTGGAGAATGATATCTATTTTCAGATCGGTTTGGTTATGCTGGTGGGACTGGCGGCAAAGAATGCGATACTTATCGTGGAGTTTGCCAAAGTGCAGGTGGATGCGGGTGGAGATTTGATACAGTCTGCGATTCATGCGGCCCAACTCCGTTTCCGTCCTATCTTGATGACCTCTTTGGCTTTTGTCTTGGGCATGCTGCCTATGGTGCTGGCTAGTGGACCGGGCTCCGCCAGTCGTCAGGCTATCGGAACGGGGGTATTCTTCGGAATGATCTTTGCCATTGTTTTTGGAATAGTACTTGTGCCGTTCTTCTTCGTGATGGTTTATAAAACCAAAGCGAAGGTGCAACAAAAGATCAAGAAAGATTGATTGACTAAAAAAAGAATAACTTATGAAAAGATATAGAATATACATGTATTTACTATTGAGCGTGCTAATATTTACCTCTTGCAAGGTAGGCAAAGGGTATGTCCGTCCGGAAATGGCGCTCCCTGATAGCCTGACACATGAGCAAGATAGCACAAGCATTGCCGACCGGCAATGGCAGTCTGTTTATACCGACAGTACTTTGTGCGGTTTGATCGAGCGCTCTTTAGAATATAACAAAGATATGCTTATTGCCGCTGCCCGTGTCAAAGAGATGGCTGCGCAGAAACGTATCAGTGTTGCCAATCTATTACCTCAACTCAACGGTAAAGTGACTGCTGAACGTGAGGTGGATAATTATGGCGGACATAGCCGTGATGTTGGTAACTCTTATGAAGCAAAAGCTCTTTTGTCCTGGGAACTTGACCTTTGGGGAAATCTGCGGTGGAAGAAAGTGGCATCAGTAGCCGATTATCTGCAAAGTGTCGAGGCACAACGTGCTTTACGTATGACGATTGTAGCCGAAGTGGCTCAGGCTTATTATGAGTTGGTAGCTCTTGATACAGAGTTGGAAATCGTACGTCAGACGCAGAAAGCTCGCGAGGAAGGTGTACGCTTGGCACGTATTCGTTTTGAAGGTGGATTGACTTCTGAGACTTCCTATCAGCAGGCACAGGTGGAGTTAGCTCGTACTGCTACACTCGTTCCGGATCTGGAAAGACGTATTTCACTGAAAGAAAATGATATTGCCTTTCTTGCAGGAGAGTTTCCTACTCGTATTGCTCGCAGCCGCTTTTTGCAAGAACTCAACGTTCCGGAATCTCTGCCCGTGGGGCTCTCTTCCGATCTGTTGGAACGACGCCCGGACATCCGTGCAGCCGAACAACAGCTCAGAGCCGAACATGCACGTGTGAAAGTAGCCTATACCAATATGTTTCCGCGTCTGGCTCTTACCGGTCAATTTGGTTTGGAGAGTGATGTGCTGTCCAATTTTCTGCAATCGCCCTATTCCTTGTTGAATGGAGCTATGCTTGCCCCACTTTTCGGATGGGGAAAGAATCGGGCAGCCCTGAAAGCACAAAAAGCATCTTATGAAGCCGAAGTTCACAGTTATGAAAAGACGGTATTGAATGCTTTTAAGGAAGCAAAGAATGCGATTGTCGATTTTAATAAAATCAAAGAAGTCTATCAGTTGCGTGCGAAGTTGGAACGTTCTGCCAAAAGTTATGTGGATTTGGCACAATTGCAATATATCAATGGGGTTATCAACTATATGGATGTGCTCGATGCGCAACGTGGTTATTTTGACGCACAGATTGGAGTAAGTAATGCCATTCGCGACGAGCTTATTGCTGTTGTAAATGTGTACAAGGCATTGGGTGGGGGATGGCAGGTAGAATAAGGACGAGTGTTTGATTGAACTACTCAACATCAGACCATAAAAAAACGGGAGACTTTCATAAAGTCTCCCGTTTTATATATAAAGGTGGAAAATTAATATCTTCTTGAGTTGTAGCCACCGCCGTTGCCACCTCTGCGATCACCACCACCACGGTTGTAACCACCACCGTTGCGAGGTCTTTCTTCTCTAGGACGAGCAACGTTTACAGAAATAGTCTTGTGATCAAATTCAGCACCATTAAGTTCGTCTATAGCCTTTTGCGCTGCTGCGTCATCGGGCATTTCTACAAAAGCAAATCCTCTAGATCTTCCGGTTTCTCTGTCCATAATAACTTTAGCAGAAGAAATCTCTCCATACTCAGCGAATAAATCGTTTAAGTCAGCCTCAGTAGTGGCATAGCTTAAACCTGAAATGTAAATGTTCATTTTTAATTTTTATTTAAATAAATACTTAATTTGGAGTGAGGAGGATATTTTAAGTAAAGGACCTGCTTAATAATTGTAATTAAAAGAAGAACTATTCAATAAATATACGTAATCCAAACTCTGCCACAAAGATAATGCAATAAATCTGGTTATTGCGTTTTATTCTTGTCTTTTTTTTAATAAAAGTGATTAATTCTCATTTAGTGCATTATTTCTCTTTCCAGTTTGCATATCTACCGAAAAAAGACGAAATTTGCGACGCTTTTAAACGGAACTTTACTAACACCTTTAAATATTTAAGAGAAATGACTAAAAGTGCATTGCAAATTGCAAGGGCTGCTTATCAGCCCAAACTTCCAGCAGCATTGAAAGCAAACGTAAAAGCCACTATGGGCGCTGCTACTCAATCGGTTGCTGACCAGGAAGCTATTCAGAAACTTTTCCCTAACACGTACGGTATGCCTTTGATTAAGTTCGAAGCTTCAGACGAAAATGTGAATTTTCCTGCTATCAATGTAGGCGTAATCCTTTCAGGAGGACAAGCACCGGGCGGACACAACGTGATCTCCGGTCTTTTTGATGGTATCAAGAAGTTGAATGCTGATAGCAAGTTGTTCGGTTTCATCCTCGGCCCCGGTGGCTTGGTTGACCACAACTACATGGAACTGACTTCGGATATCATTGATGAATACCGCAACACAGGTGGTTTCGATATCATCGGTTCGGGACGTACAAAACTGGAAACAAAAGAACAGTTCGACAAAGGTCTTGAAATCCTTAACCAATTGGGCATCAAAGCGCTGGTGATTATCGGTGGTGATGACTCTAACACAAACGCTTGTGTATTGGCTGAATACTATGCAGCTATCAACGCCGGTGTACAGGTGATCGGTTGTCCGAAGACTATCGACGGTGACTTGAAGAACGAAATGATCGAGACTTCTTTCGGTTTCGATACTGCTTGTAAGGTTTACTCTGAAGTTATCGGTAACATCCAACGCGACTGTAACTCTGCCCGTAAATACTGGCACTTCATCAAATTGATGGGTCGTTCGGCTTCTCACATCGCACTGGAATGTGCTTTGCAAGTACAACCTAACGTATGTATCATTTCTGAAGAAGTAGAAGCGAAAGATATGTCTTTGGATGATGTAGTTACTTACATCGCTCAGTGCGTAGCCAATCGTGCTGCCGAAGGCAACAACTTCGGTACGGTTCTGATCCCCGAAGGTTTGGTAGAATTTATTCCTGCCATGAAGCGTCTGATTGCTGAGTTGAACGACTTCCTTGCTGCTAACGCAGAAGAATTTGCTCAGATCAAGAAATCACACCAACGCGACTATATCATCCGTAAACTTTCTCCGGAGAACTCTGCTATCTATGCAAGCTTGCCCGAGACAGTAGCCCGTCAGTTGTCATTGGATCGTGACCCGCACGGAAACGTACAGGTATCTTTGATCGAAACTGAAAAACTGCTTTCTGAGATGGTAGGCACGAAGCTGGCTCAATGGAAAGAAGACGGTAAGTTCGTAGGTAAGTTTGCAGCTCAGCACCACTTCTTCGGTTACGAAGGACGTTGCGCTGCTCCGTCAAACTACGATGCTGACTACTGTTATTCACTGGGATTCACTGCATCTATGTTGATTGCTAACGGCAAGACCGGTTATATGTCTTCTGTACGCAACACAACTGCCCCTGCTGCCGAATGGATTGCAGGTGGTGTGCCCATCACCATGATGATGAACATGGAACGTCGTCACGGCGAAATGAAACCCGTTATCCAGAAAGCTTTGGTGAAACTGGACGGTGCTCCTTTCAAAGCATTCGCTGCAAAACGTGAATGTTGGGCTATGAAGACAGACTATGTATATCCGGGTCCTATCCAGTACTTCGGTCCTACAGAAGTTTGCGATCAAGCAACTAAGACTTTACAATTGGAGCAAGCTAAATAAATCTTGTAGCCAATCGTAAGATACAGGACACAAATTACTTGAATTATGCAAACTTTGATTTGTGTGGTTCTCGTAATTTGTGTTCTTCTTTTAATTATACGCTTATATGCCTGCTAAAACCAATACAAATTCCCGTCGTAAGCCTGCGGTTCGCCGCACTTCATCACCACGCAAAAAGAAAAAGAATGTGCGTACCATGCCCACCTGGGTGCGTAATATTTTGGCTGTCTGTATCGTTCTTGTTTTTTCAGCCGGGTTCTATTGGTTCTTCATTCGTCCGTATGCCTATCGCTGGAAACCTTGTAATGGCGAGAAAGGCTATGGTGTATGTATGCCTACGGATTATGATATACATGGCATTGATGTATCCCACTATCAAGGAGACATCGACTGGGAAAAGCTGGCAAATAATAAAGATGCCCGGTTTCCTCTCCACTTTATCTTTATGAAAGCTACCGAAGGCGGCGATCATGGAGACGATACTTTTTCGCAAAACTTTGGTCAGGCACGTAAGCATGGTTTTATCCGGGGTGCTTATCATTACTTTATCCCTAAAACAGATGCGCGCAAGCAAGCCGATTTCTTTATCCGCACGGTACAACTAGCTAAAGGTGATCTGCCTCCTGTGCTTGATGTAGAAACAACCGGCAAGAAGTCGGATAAAGAATTAAAAACAGCCGTCAAGACTTGGCTTGATAGGGTAGAGGCGCATTATGGAGTGAAACCTATCCTTTATACTTCCTATAAATTCAAATTGCGCTACCTCAGCGACTCTATTTTCAACAATTATCCTTACTGGATAGCCCATTACTACGTAGATTCCGTGAAATACGAAAACAAATGGCACTTCTGGCAACATACCGATGTAGGTAATGTGCCCGGTATTGAGAAAGAAGTCGATTTGAATGTCTTCAATGGTACACTTGAAGAACTGCAAGCACTCACTCTACAAAAATGATTATTTTGCCAGCACGCCAGCACGAATCTCTGTAACCCACTGTTCATGGGCACTACAGCAGTGACGGCAACCGTGACGGCAAGTGTTGGCAAATGATTTGCCAGCACGATGTATCGTCCTGAATTGAATAAAACGTGTATTTTCTTATTTATGTTGAGGCTTTTGCATCCACCATCCCCTTGATAAATGCTTGATTCCTAAGTGCATTTTGTCCTTTTGCCTGATACATAATGTCTTTATGCACTGTATAAAACTTCGTTTTACAGCTGCGGGCTCTACGGTTGACGGTTGTGTGCCGAACAGCCCTCGTATGTAAACCGTAGAGCCCGCAACCGTGGGACGAAGTTTTGCATTGTGCTTTTGCTCATTTTCCTAGGTTCATTACGGCATTTATCTTTATTGAATACGATATTATTTTTCGTACTTTACGAAGCTATTCCTTGGCATTACAGAGCCGAAACCATTGATTTTGTTTGTTCATTAACGAACATATGTTCATTATCGGACAGTGCATCTCTTCTCTTTTGATTTGAAAATCTGCTAGTTATCTTTTTGGTTTGCTTTTTGCACGTTTGTTTTCAGTTAAATAAAATCTGTATGATAGGAAAATACTTGCAGCAGTCTTTCGTGATGCTGAAACAAAATCCCTTGTTCAGTAGCCTTTATATTGTCGGCACCGGATTGGCTATTTCTATGGTTATGGTGTTGGCTGTACTTTATTATATAAAGGTGGGGGACATCTATCCGGAGACAAATCGTAGCCGCATGCTTGTAGCTACATCGGTGCATATGCAAAATGTGGAAGACAATAGTTGGAACAATACGTGGAGATTTGCGGGCACTTTCGTGAAAGAATGTTTTTATCCTTTGAGAGGTGTGGAGGCAGTTACGGCTGTAAGCGATGCAGAAAGTCGGTTCGTAAAAGTAAAGAATGTGAAGCGTCCTTTTTCTGCATTAGTCAAGTTGACCGATACGGGCTTTTGGAAAGTATTCAATTTTTCTTTCGTTGCCGGGAAGCCTTTTACGGAAGCCGATTTCAGAAGTGGAATTTGTGCGGCGGTCATTTCGGAAGACTTGGCTCGTCAGGTATTTCAAAAATCGGATGTAGTAGGAGAGTGTATTAAGTTGAATTACAGGGATTATCGTATCTGTGGAGTGGTAAAGTCTCCAAGTTATGCTATGAATTTGAGTTATTCGCAGGTGTGGCTGCCTTATACTTGTATTCCGGGGTATGTGGAGAATTCTAGTCAGTGGGATGTAATCGGTCCGTTTCAGGTGGCCATCCTACTGCCTTCTGCAAAGGATGCTGCCGGAGTAAAGTTTCAGGTGGACGAGTATGTACGTAAGTTTAACAGTCAGCCCCATGAAGGTTACCGATTGTTGATGCACGGTCAGCCTTACTTCCATTGGAAGACACTGTTCTATACGAATGATATGGATGATTTGGATTTCTTTAAAGTATTTCGGGAGATGGGATTGTGGGTATTGTTGCTTTTGCTGGTACCGGCGCTGAATCTTTCGGGAATGATTTCTTCGCGTATGGAACGGCGGTTGCCCGAAATAGGAGTCCGCAAAGCGTTTGGAGCAACCGGGAAGCGTCTCTTCTCACAGGTTATGTGGGAGAATTTGCTATTGACCTGCTTGGGAGGTGTCGTAGGACTGATTATATCTTTGTGTATGGTAGTGTCTGCTCAAAGATGGCTGCTGACTATGCTGGACGGTGGTACGGATGTGTTGCCTGATAATATTCAGATGAGCATTACGGCAGATATGCTGTTCAATCCTACTCTGTTTATCATGACATTTGTAGTGTGTGTGGTGCTGAACTTGTTGTCGGCGTTGATACCTACCTGTGTGGCGTTGAGAAAAGATATTGTATATTCAATCAACAAACAAAAATAGCAGATTATGTTGCGACAAATTATGAAGCATTTGTGGAACAGTCGTCGGCACAACCTTTGGATTATGCTGGAACTGATAGTGATAGCAATCGTAAGTTGGGCGGTCATAGACCCGCTGTTTGTGTTGAATTACAATCAATCCATTCCTGACGGCTATGAGGCTGACGGACTGTTCCGTATGGAACTGATGCGCAACAATGCCGATACGGTTGCTGTGCCTGCTGAAGATTATGTGCGTATAATGAGGGGAGTACGTAGTAATAAGGACATAGAAGCAGCCACTTGCGTATTGTCAGGTGCTTATCCCAGTTCGCCCGGTAATAGTATGAATGAGATTTTTAGAGACACAACGAGGGTGAAAACCGTATATATTCCTTTCTTCTCGAACTCCGGCTTTTTCCGTACTTGGCGCTTTCGTTCTGCAAAAGATGATACTTGGGAGACACTTGAAAATCTGGATATTCCAAGAGACGGCATTGTGCTGTCCGAGGATGCGGCGATGTTGCTTTTCGGAAAGAAGGATGTGGAGGGGCAAAGTGTGTATGGCGCAAGAGATACTACCGAAATTCCGGTGGCAGGTGTTATGCATCCCATCAAGATGCGTAACGGCATGCAGCCTTATTTCGTGCGTATGATATCTTTAGGAAATGAGGACCAGATGCCCGAATGGGCATTTGACTACGGCATACGTATTTTCTTCCGCACCAAAGCAGGTGTGTCGGAAGGGCGATTCATAGAGGAATTTATGGCTTGGACAGACGATAATCTTGCGTCCGGTTCATTGGTTTTTAGCAAACTGACTCCTTACCGGGAAGTTAAGCGTGAAAGTGATTTAAAGGAAGGCGTGACCAATGAGATACGGATGAAATATGTTTTGGCCTACTTCTTTATGATAAATCTTCTGTTGGCGGTGAGCGGAACCTTTTGGCTTCATACACGTACACGCAGAGAAGAAATCGGTATTCGCCTATCCTATGGTGCTTCACCGGGAGGGATATGTAGAATGTTGATTGGAGAAGCTTTTGTCTTGACTACGGCAGCTGTTATTACCGGTTGTTTTGTTTACTTCCAATGGGTCTATTACGAAGGATTCTATGTGTTGAAAGACAATGTACCGGGAAATGACAGCTTGTATCTGACAAATCATTTTATGACGCACTTCTGCATCGTTTCCGCAATGGTGTATGCGGTGATGCTGGTAGTTACGTGGCTTGGCGTTTATATTCCCGCACGTAGCATAAGCCGCATTTCGCCGGTAGAGGCTTTGAAGGATGAATAAAATCTTTCTTTTTATCTGCTGAATTTCACCGCTGCCCAACGGTTCTTTTCCTTGTGATGCACTAAGTGCAGCCCGTTGCGTTCGGCTTCTGCTTGTATAACAGGAATATCGTCCACGTAGAAACCGCTCATAAAGAGTTGAGCACCGGGATTCATGCGGGCAATGTAGTATTTCATGTCATTCAGCAGAATGTTTCGGTTGATGTTGGCAATCACGACATCAAACGGGCCTTTGTCAGCTAATGCCGAAGCATCTCCTTGCGATACGGTGATATCATCCACTTTATTCAGTTCTATGTTTTCGATAGAATTACGCACACACCATTCGTCTATGTCGATAGCGGTGCAGGGAGCGGCGCCGCGCATACGGGCAAGGATGGCAAGGATGGAAGTACCGCAACCCATGTCGAGCAGGGATTTACCTTGTAGGTCGCTATCCAGCAGTTCGCTGATGATGAGGCTGGTAGTTTCGTGATGGCCTGTGCCGAATGCCATCTGCGGATTAATGACAATATCATATTCAGCCTTGGGCGCGTCGAGGTGGAAAGTGCTATGAATCACGCAACGGTCGCCTATCACAATGGGCTGGAAGAAATTCTTTTCCCATTCCTCGTTCCAGTCTTTATCTTCGGCTTCGGCAAAGCTGTACTCTATTCGGGTATCGGGCACAGGGAAGTCAGCCAAAGCTTCTTTAAGTGCGGTTTCGTGATAGGTATCTTTCTGTATATAGGCGGAAATGCCATCGGTCTGTTCAACAAAACTTTCGAAACCTACTTCACCCAGAACGGCGGAAAGTACGTCGTTGGCAATCTCTGTGCAGGGTGTGGTGCGGAAGGAAAATTCTAAATATTTCATCGGAATATGATTATTTGTTAAATGCAGAAGCTTGCCATAGGCGGCAAATCTATTTCTGCGTATATTTGTTTATCGGCTGCAAAGATAGTGCTTTTAGGGGTTTCCCTATAAATCTATCGGGAAAATCTGCAAGATAGAACAAATCCCGTCGTTATCTTTGTGGCGTAAGAAAATACCTAGTTGTAAACACATAAACTCAACGAATATGAAAAAGATTGTTTTTTTATCGCTTTTCGCCTTGTGCCTTCCGTGGACACTTTCGGCACAGAGTGTGGATGACGACCTTTACTACATCCCTTCCAAAAAGAAGGAAGAAGTGAAGCAGGAGAAGAAAAAGACTGCGGTAGAAGAAGTCGTGGTAAAGTCAAATAGACCGACAACGGTTGTCACTTCAACAAATGGGGGCACTACAGTTGTGGTAAAAGACCGCAAGGGAAATACTCGTGACATAGACGAATATAATCGTCGTTTCGACTCTCGTGACAATGACTTTGTTATGGAAGATGACACGTTGTATATTGAAGAAAAATCCGAACCCGGTTTGAGTGGTGAATGGGTGAACGGTCAGTTCGACGGTTCGCAGGATGATTACGAATATGCTACCCGTATTATTCGTTTCCGCAATCCCCGTTATGCCATCAGTATCAGCAGCCCGATGTATTGGGATGTGGTCTATGGTTTGAATTCTTGGGATTGGAACGTATATACCGACGGCATGTATGCTTACGCATTCCCTACATTCAGTAACCGTCTATGGTGGGATTGGCGTTATAACTCCTATGGTTGGGGTGGCTATCCTTACTATGGATATGGCTGGAACAGTTGGTATGGTCCTAGTTGGAGCTTCGGCTGGGGCGGCTGGTACGGCGGTGGCTGGTATGGATGGGGACATCATCATCACCATCATTATTATCCTGGTAGTGGCTGGTATCCTGGTGGAGGACACTGGGGAGGCGGTAGTAACTGGGGTAACACTTACACGCATCGTAGCTCCATTTCTAGAAATAGCAATGGTAGGCCTACTACTATACGTAGAAGTGGTGCCTCGTCAGTAACTCGTACCACTTCTGGGTCTGCTGTTCGTTCAGGATCGTCAACTTATAGAAGAGGAGGACAAGATGGAACTAGTGCAACAAGACGCGTGGTTGGTACACGATCAGCTGAAGGTCGTACTGGAGTAACTACCCGTAGTTCTTCATCTTCCGTTCGTAGCAATGCTTCTTCTACACGTCGCAGTATGTATACTCGTCCAAGTAGTACACGTGCTAGTTCGTCGACGATGAATTCAACTCGCAGTTCTTCTTCTGTTTCTTCAGGAGCAACAAGACGTTCGGGAAGTACTTCTTCATATAGTCGTGGTAGTTCTACTGCTCCGTCACGTAGTTCAACAGAAAGTAATCGTAGTAATTATAATAATTCATCTTCAAGAAGCAATTCTTCTACTCGTAGTAGTTTCTCCAGTGGTAGTAGCGGATCATCATCACGTAGCTATTCAACCGGTGGCGGTGGTGGAGGTTCTACACGCTCATCAGGTGGTGGCGGTGGTTCTTCAAGAAGAAGATAAGAATTATGAAGATATATAAATAGAAAAAGACTGTCAATTATGAAAAAGATAATAGGTTTAGCCACTTTAGGTTTATTAACCGCAGTGGCTTCGGTCAATGCGCAGACAATATACGATGCTGCCAAGATTGCTAATACGGATTTGAATGGTACTGCTCGTTTTGTAGGTATGGGTGGTGCGATGGGAGCTTTAGGTGGTGATATCTCCACAATAGGAACAAATCCGGCAGGTATCGGTATATATAGAAGTAATGATGCAATGGTATCATTCGGTCTATCTTCTTATGGTACAGAAAGCAATTATCAGGGTAATAAATGGAACTCAGATAAGTTTAGAGGGGCTTTTGATAATGCAGGGTTTGTACTTTCTACAAAGATAGGCAATGAAACAGCTTTGCGTTATGTAAATTTCGGATTCAACTATAAGAAAGCGAAATCATTCTATAAGAATATGGCTATGGGAGGTAATCTTGGTAATTTTTCGCAAACCTTCTACATGGCAGACCAGGCTATGGGTATTGAGAAATGGGGTAATAATCCTTATAATGATAATAATGTGGGATGGCTTTCTGCCTTAGGATATGATAGTCATTTGCTTACAGATCTTATTTCTCAAAAGGGATTGGATGAAATCTTGCAGAATAATCCTAATTACAAGAATTACGAACCTTATGCAGTAAATGGAGAGCATGTTAAAAACCTTGATGGAGAACTGATGTATCGTACTATTGGTGAATATCGCGGGATGTATGATGGAGCAAATGGTAGTTTTCGTTCGGAAGAACGTGGCGGTATTGATCAATATGATTTCAATGTTTCGTTCAACTTCAACGATCGGGTATATTTAGGATTTACAGTTGGAGCTTATGTTATAGATTATAACAAATATACTTACTATTCTGAAGATTATGGACATGATGAAAAGTATAATTTGCAGAGTTGGAATAAAGTAAGTGGTTCGGGGTTTGATATGAAATTTGGTGCTATCATACGTCCTTTTGAATCTTCTCCATTGCGTATTGGTCTTGCTATTCATACTCCGACATTCTATAAATTGGATTATAAGACTAATGCCCGATTGGAATCGGATATATTCAATGATTTGGCTATTGAAAATAAAGACGGAATACCAAGCGGAAACATAGGTTTATATGATGTAAATACTTATAATATATTGGATGGTGATATGGTACGTCCATTTCGTCTTCAGACTCCATGGAAATACAATGCGAGTTTGGGATATACTATTGGCAAGAGCTGGGCGTTAGGTGCTGAATATGAATATCAGGATTATTCTACTATGAAGTTTAAAGAGCCGGGAGGATATTCTGATGGTTTTGAAACAGAGAATGCATCTACTTCATTAATGAAGGGTGTGAGTACTATTCGTTTGGGTGCGGAATATAAAATTATACCTCAGTTTGCTTTGCGTGCCGGATATAACTATACCACTACCATTTTTGATAATAATGCTTGTAAAGATTTGGCTTTGAACTCTATTCAAACTGATACAGACTTTGCTAATACGAAGTCATTGAGTAATTATACATTGGGTATCGGTTATCGTGGTTCTATGTTTTATGCTGATTTAGCTTATAAATATTCTACTTATAAAGAAGACTTCTATCCATTTATAAATATTGGTTATGATGGCGATATGGGGTTTGCTGATCCTCCTGTAGTGACAAAGGTTAAAAATACCCGGAGCCAAGTATTACTCACATTAGGTGTACGTTTCTAATTGAACTTCTTTCATTGCAAATAATTTTTTAAGAAAATCCCCCTTCCGCATCTTCTCATTAGGACTAGAGAACGGAAGGGGGATCGCTTTATATAAATTAGATAGTTGGTGTATTACCAATACCATCCGATGCCGAGCGATGCAGGATAAAGCTCCGGTCCTTTATTCTTCTCGAACAGAGGAGTGAGGGCAAAACGTGCATTAAAAGCAAAGCTACCATAACCGGCCTGCAACAGCATGTTAAGCCCTAATGGATTTGCGTTCAGGTTACTGCTGAGCGTATGCTTGTCACCATTGTATTTGGCTCTTGATTTAATACCTACACGCCATTCAGCTTCTACACCTGCGCTAATAAAGGCACGGCTACTACCAAATTTAGTTTGCCACTCCAAACTGACAGGTACGCGGAAAGCCCAGTATCTTAACCAGCTCTTTTTATATTCGATTCCTTCTGCGGCAGGTTGACAAACGGTAATACCATCGACTTTCTCGAAGCCATAGTTGTTATCCAGCTTGTAGACCATGCGGGCAAGACCTAATGCGGAGGTTACTCCCCAGTGATTATCCCTTGTGATGGCTATACCGCCCGAGAAAGGATTAATGCCCCATTCCCATGATTTAGTTCCAATTTGCGGTACTTCTGCCGAATAGCGAAATGCTTGTCCACCTAATTTGTTAAAGCCGAAATAGATAGCAGGATAATGTGGATCGAAGGAATAGTAACCTTTCTTCTTCTTTACGAAAGGTACGGAGACAGTAGTAGTACGTTCAATGCTGCGCCCGTCCAGATAAACGCCTTCAAAGACTTGAGCGTTCTCAATGGTATCACTTGCCGTTTTTGCTTCGTACATTTTCACTTTGATTTTTCCATTATTTTCACGGATAGTCATTTTTCTTCCATTCAAATAGATGGTCGTGTCTTGTGGAATACTTTCTTGACCCATGGCAGAGAAAGAAGCCATGAGGAAAAATACTAAAATGATGTGTTTCATAATCATATTTGTTTAATTAATAATACTATTTAGTTTCGAGTTTATTCTTTACTGAACATCAGGGAGACTAGGTCGTCGCTGTCTATCTCGCCTTCGATATAGATCAGCGTAGCGTCCCCTTTCTTCCCGTTTCGGAAAAGAATGAACCGGTTAATGTTTCCTTTGAGGGGCGGGAGTTGATAATAACCGGACTGTATCTCACCGTTGGTTATCACTTCCTTTATTTTTTTTGCATTCTGTTTGTCAGCTTCCAGGCATTGATAGATGTCCGGTAATGCTTTTTCTGCTTTAGCCAACTTCAGGCTCTTGTAGTGGGTGATGTCCCATTCTTTCGATAGCATCTTTGAGAGTTCCACATAGGTTGCTCCCTTCTGATTGCCGTACTTCTGGAATACGGTGGCTATCTGTAACCCTTGCTGGGCATATAGGGCGGCGGTACTGCATAGAAGTAGCAGGCAGCATAGTGTGGTGCGAATAAGTCTTTTCATAAACATATCTATTAGTCCTTTATTATTCAAACATTAAGTCGAGCACTTCCTCCTGACTCATACTCACATCTTGGAAAGCCGAAAGAGCCTGCTCCCGGATGACATTGGCATCGGTATAACGTTTACCGTTAATGACGACATAGTCCGTTGGAGTAACTGCTATATACTGATAAAGATTGGCTATACCTATCAGTATCAATAATCCGGCCGCTATACTTCCGAAAGTGTAATACAAACGGCGGGAAAGGAGATGCATTTTTTTCTCAGCTTTCTTCGGGAGAGACTGGTACTCTTTTGCTTCCTTATCCAGACAAGCAAACAGAGGACGGTACATTTGCAGATGTTCCGGTATCGAGTTTTCTTCTGTGAAAAAACGGCGCAGTTCGCGTTCTTCTTCGCATGAAGTTTCTCCTTCAAAATACTTATTCAATAGTTCATCTATCTTCATAGCTCGTTTCTCCTTTTTCTTTCTTGTATGGTTTGTAGATAAATCTCTCTTACTTTCTTTCTGGCTCTCGACAGATTACTACGGATGGCTTCTGCACCGCATCCCGTAATCTCGGCAATTTCATCCGTTTCGTATTCCTCGATATCTTTCATTCGCATGATGGTGCGTTGAAGATTGGGTAACGAATCGATGATATCGTGCATCAGGCGGATTTCATCTTTAATCTCTAGTAACCGTTCCGGTGTTCCGGTAGGAGATGCTGCTTGTACAACGTCTAGCGACAAATTGTTGGTACGCTTGCTTCGCCACAGGTCGATGCAAAGATTCCGAATCAGCGTCATGGCAAATGCTTCGATGCTTCGGTATTGCTCCAGTTCAAGCCTTAGGTTCCATAGCTTGAGCAATACCTCTTGAACGGCATCTTCTGCATCTTCCGGTTCGTCGGTTAACTTCCGTGCATAATTCAATAGCTTGGCACGTAGTGGAAGAACGGTTATTTTAAATTGTTTGAGTTCCATTTACACAAGTAAGACGAATGACTAACGCGAATGTGACATGAGAAAATGAAAAAAGTTATGAGTTATTAGTTATAAGTTATTAGTTATTTTTTTGTCATCAGCAAATAACTTATAACTAATAACTTATAACTAAAAAAGGGACTTGCCATTTCTAGCAGTCCCTTTTCAACATTACTGTAATCTTGGATTATTTCTTAAAGTAGCGGTTGTAAAGACCTTCGAAGCCTTTACCATGACGTGCTTCATCTTTAGCCATTTCGTGAACTGTATCGTGGATAGCATCGAGGTTCAGAGCTTTGGCACGTGTAGCGATGCGTTTTTTATCTTCGCAAGCGCCTGACTCGGCGTTCATTCTTTTTTCGAGGTTAGTCTTGGTGTCCCATACACAGTCGCCCAACAATTCTGCAAATCTTGAAGCGTGTTCTGCTTCTTCCCATGCATAACGTTTGAAGGCTTCTGCTACTTCAGGATAACCTTCACGGTCGGCCTGACGGCTCATTGCCAAATACATACCAACTTCGGTACATTCGCCCATGAAGTGATTGTTCAGGTCTTTAATCATTTCGTCGTCGCAACCTTTAGCTACGCCGATAACATGCTCGTCAGCGAACACCAACGGACCGTCAGCTTTTGCTTCTTCAACTTCAACGAATTTGCTGGCAGGTGCTTTACACAAAGGACATTTCTCAGGAGCTGCGTCACCTTCATATACGTAACCGCAGACAGTACATCTAAATTTTTTCATTTTTCTTAAAAATTAGTTGAATTAGTTATTCTTTATTTTAATCAAACGTTCGTTTTCTAAACACTGTTTACAAATCCCTTTATAGTAGTAATGGATTTCTTGAATATCGTGACCGTCCATATCCATCTTCTCTATTTTCTTGGTGTTGATATCGCAGAATAAATCATAGATTTTACCGCAATGTCTGCACAGGAAGTGGGCGTGGGTGGATGTGTCTGCATCATAACATGTGTTGCGTTCGTCTATAGTCAAAGTCTGTGCCGCACCTTGTTCACTCAACAATTTCAATGTGTTATAAACAGTTGTTTTAGACAGGGTAGGGATCGAAGGGGACAATGCTGTATATATTTCATCCACGGTGGGATGTGTGCGATGTTCCATCAGATATCCCATAATTGCTATACGTTGCACTGAAGGTTTTATGTTATGATTTTGAAGTCGTTCTATTACATCCATGCTTTTCAAAGTTCAAACTTGTAATAATTACATTTTTAATTCTTTTGCAAAGATAACGACTTCTTTTGATTCTCCAAAAGATTTTCTAAAAAAATGTACTTTCCTTTGTAACTTTCTCTTTGGTACGAAACCATTGATTATTTTGTGTTTGTAGATAAATTGCCGTATTTTTGTGCTCTAATAAATAATAGCATCCTTATGAACTACGGATATGTAAAAGTGGCGGCGGCTGTGCCCCGTGTAAAGGTGGCGGACTGTAAGTTCAATGCCGGACAGATTGAAAAAGAGATCATTATTGCCGACGGAAAAGGCGTACAAATCATTGCTTTTCCTGAATTGTGCATTACCGGATATACCTGTGGGGATCTTTTTGCCCAACAACTTCTTCTTGAAGAAGCGGAGATGGGATTGATACAGATACTGAACAATACCCGTCAGATGGATATCATTTCCATACTGGGCATGCCGATTCCTTTGAACGGCGTTTTGCTGAATGCGGCGGTGGTTATCCAGAAAGGGAAAGTGTTGGGAGTGATTCCTAAAACTTATCTTCCTAATTACAAAGAATTTTATGAGAAACGTTGGTTTACTTCTGCTACGGAAGTATCTGAAACCAGTGTGCGCCTTTGTGGACAGATCATACCGATGGGGCGGAACCTGCTGTTCGATACAGCAGATACGACATTTGGAGTTGAAATCTGCGAAGACCTGTGGGCACCTATTCCTCCCAGCTCTATGTTGGCATTGCAGGGGGCCGAGATATTGTTCAACCTTTCGGCGGACAATGAAGGCATTGGTAAACACAGTTATTTACGTTCACTCATCAGTCAGCAGTCTGCTCGTTGTATTGCGGGGTATGTCTTCAGTTCCTGTGGTTTCGGAGAATCCACCACTGATGTGGTATTTGCAGGCAATGGATTAATTTATGAGAATGGCTCGTTGCTGGCGGCCAATAAACGTTTCTCCTTTGAAGAGCAAGTAGTGATTAGCGATATTGATGTGGAACACTTGCGCATTGAACGCCGCGTGAATACTACATTTGCTGCTTGTCGTGCCAATTGTGCTCCCGAACTACCTGTGCGCATTTCTACGGAATTTGTCAATAGCAGAGACTTGAATCTTACACGTACTTTCGACCCTCATCCGTTCGTACCTCAAGGCCCGACATTAAATGAGCGCTGCGAAGAAGTGTTTTCTATCCAAGTTTCCGGTCTGGCACAACGTCTGGTGCATACCCAATCCAAGAGTGCTGTTGTCGGCATTTCCGGCGGACTGGACTCTACATTGGCATTATTAGTATGTGTCAAGACCTTTGATAAATTAGGATGGTCGCGTAAAGGTATCATCGGCGTCACAATGCCGGGTTTTGGAACAACCGACCGTACCTATACCAATGCTATCAACTTAATGAATGCCCTCGGAATTACTGTACGCGAGGTTAGCATCAAAGAAGCGTGTGTTCAGCATTTCAAAGATATAGACCATGACATCAACGTGCATGATGTAGTTTATGAAAATGCACAAGCGCGCGAGCGTACCCAAATTCTCATGGATATTGCCAATCAAACTTGGGGAATGGTAATCGGAACGGGAGATCTTTCGGAGCTAGCCTTAGGCTGGGCCACTTACAATGGCGACCACATGTCTATGTATGGAGTAAACGGAAGTATCCCTAAAACCTTAGTCAAGCATTTGGTGAAATGGGTAGCAGAGAATGAAATGGATGACTCTTCACGTGCCACCTTGCTGGATATTGTCGATACTCCAATCAGTCCTGAACTGATCCCTGCCGATGAAAATGGAAATATCCAACAAATTACGGAAGATTTAGTAGGCCCCTATGAACTGCATGATTTCTTCCTCTATTACTTCCTGCGCTGTGGCTTCCGCCCTTCCAAGATATTCTTCCTGGCAGCCCGTACCTTCCATGGTACCTACGACGAAGAAACCATAAAAAAATGGCTGAAAACCTTCTACCGCCGCTTCTTTAATCAACAATTCAAACGTTCTTGTTTGCCGGATGGCCCAAAGGTAGGCAGCATCTCCATCAGTCCCCGCGGAGATTGGAGAATGCCGAGTGATGCGTCATCGGAGATGTGGCTAAGAGAGTAGTTATAAGTTATGAGTTATAAGTTATTTGCTACTAATAGGCAATATAATAGCGCAGCCTATTCATAACAAATAACTTATAACTAATAACTCATAACTATTTATAGTATTTCTCGTAGATTTCCTCAAACTCCCTCCCCCTCTTAAACCTCTCCAACCATGTGTTGAGACTATCCAGAAGGACGGGGGATTGTTTGCTTACTGCCCAGGAATAGAATTGGGTGAAGCTGATGGCGGTATTGATATCTATTTGCGGCATGCTATCGACTACGGCGTTGGCTATATTTTCGTCGCATACGGCATAATCGATATCGCCGTGGGCAACTAATGAAATTAATTGTTCAGAACCATATTTATCTATTTCTTTGATGTAGATGGTATCGCCTATTTCATTTCCGAGATTGTGAATCCGGAGAATAGCGGGGGAACCTTTGACTACATGCAGTGTCTTTCCAGCCAAATCGAGCTGGCTTTTTATGAATAGAGAATCAGTGTCGGAAGTTGCTTTGCGTTGTACTAATACTTGCTTGCTTAGCACAATGGGGGTAGTGAGTAGCAAGGAATCTTTCAATTCGCTGATGGCAAGCAATCCATAGGCAATGACATCAAACTTCCCTTCGGCTAATCCTTCTAATCGCTGATCGAAACTCATTTCCGGTGAAATAGTCACTTCAAGTTTATGGTCGCGGGCAAAAGCCTTAATCATGTCGTAGTGAAAACCGGATAGAGTATCGCCATCCACATAGAAACTTATTGAATTATATTCTGTCGAAGCATGAATAACACCGCTTGCAGCTATTTGGGCATAGTCTCTGGGATGTCCTTTCGGAGTTTCTTTTTTGGGGAAAAAGAAAGTGGCGAGCAAAGCGGCAACAACTCCCAGGATGATGTATTTTAATAGCTTGGCCTTATTCATATATTGAAAGGATTAATCATAAAAATTCCAGGAAACACCGATCTTGAATAAACGAGGATTGATGGGATAATGCGGTACCAAGAAGAAATTCCGATTTCCCATACCTGCATTAACGTGGTACATCATGGCAAAGATACGTGTCCGTTTCAAATGCAGATTAGCATAAACATTCACGATAGGATATCCTCCGATTTCCACTTGGTCGTTTGTAGGTTGCAGGTGGAATTGTTGAACACCGGGTGCGTAAGCGGGTGCATTATATTTGCTGAAATATCTGACATCAGCACCCAATTGTACGGTTAATACTTTCTTCGCAAGTGAAGTCAGTATGTAGAGATTATGGTAGAGCGAGAGTTGTGGCAATGGCAGAACTGTTTCATTGCTTGTTTTTTGCCAGGTCACTTCATTGTCCAAGTGGAGAATGCCTAAGCGGAAGTTCTGCGCCAATGTAGCAGAAAGAACCTGTATGTTGCCACCATTCTGCTCGGGGAATGCACTTTGGTTGAAGTAAGTATAGTTCTTGATATTCTCTACTCCGGCACGTAGGTTAGTGCCCCAACGACTAATATTTAATTCACCTTCCACGCGTGTGCGGAACTCTTTGTCCATATTATCATTATCCCAAGTATAGAAGTTAGAATGATAATGACGCATATAAAATGAAGGGAGAGTATTACTTACATATCCTCTGGCATAGAAATTGACTGTGTCTTTGAAAAGACGGAAATTCAAATCCAGATTAGCGTTTACACGAAACTGACCTATTGCTTTGTCTAGCAATCCTACTTCACCATTTACATTGTAGTGTAATAGTTTGCCTTGGCGTTTGGCAAGTTCTCCGCCGACAAACACTTCTTGTTCGGTATAACGAATACGACGCATGTCAGTTAGTGTATCGACATTCATTAAATCGTACCTGCTGAACTTATGTGAGATATAGGCTGTAAGGCCTGCTTTTGCATATTTATTAAATCCTTCCAACAAAGCTACTCCGAATACATTTTTTATACTGAAGGCAGTCGTAGAGTCGTTGCTGTTGCTTTTGTTAATATAATATTTTTCAGGGAAAAAGCCTTCGGGGGCATTAGATGTGCGGAATTGATGACGCGACCTTTCCACTTTGATTGTGTGGATAAAGCTGGTGACCGGTACAAATTCTTCTGTAGTAATGGTGTCCTTGGGAGCTACGTAGGTACTGTCTGCCAATAATCTTTTGTTTTGGGTTGGCCTGTTCTCTATTTTGGTAATATCCCGTTTGAAGCCGAGGCGATAGCGTTGAGTCAGATAAATATAAAAGTCCTTGTTACGATTGGAAGTCGGGCTTTGCTTGTCTAACTTGACAGGAATATTCGAAGATTCGTATTCTTTCTTTCCTTCCGCCATATTCTCGGGCTTGGTAATGTATTGGTCGTTTGCAATACCACCATTTTCATTCATCTTTAGGAAAAAGTTATTGTAAACGGCTTGCATCTGATATTTATCACCAATGTAGCTGGCAAATAATCCGGCATTGAAGTGGGAAGTTGCTTGATTGGCATAGTAACCACGACCATATAGATAGTCAAAGTTGAAACCGAATGCCAGTCTTTTATTGGCATTAACGGAGAAGTATGATTTGAAACGCTCTTCACCATTTACTTTACTTCCGGCTTTATAATAGGTCAGATTAGTAAAGGGGACATTACTGTTCGTAAATCTTACTTCGTCCGGACGGACAAAGAAGCTTGAGAAGGGTTGCATGAAGATGGTCGGCTCATCGTCACGGCGTTCAAAAAATAGGCGGGATATACGTGGTGAGCCCAAGTTTCCTAAGTAGTTGTAATGCCCGAACATGCCTTCTACCAAATTCGTATTTTGGAAATTGAGATTGGTAGTGTCTGCAGGCATTATTTTACGCTCACCTAAAGTCTCACTCAATTGCCATTGATAAAGTTTAGGTGCTAAGCTTTGAATTTCTACACCGGTGGTATCTTCAAGATTGTCCGGCAAGGTATTGGGATCAATCTGATTCCCGAACCGGTCACGATTGTTCATCGGATCAAGGGTGTTCTGTGCACGAACGCCCATTATACCTATAATAGATAAGAGTATATATGTCAGTACAATTCGTCTCATAATTAGGCGCAAAGATACAATAAAATATTATTCGCTAACTGAATTCAGCCTTTTTTGCTTCTTTTTAAAGAATCGTATCTTTTGAGTAAGCATTCTGTTGCTCGTAGAGGAACTTTCGATTTCGTCTGTGGTTCTCTAACGATGAATATTGCATGCGGATAAATCTTATGTATAGCGATAAAAAAAACAGATGGTCTGTTTACTACAAACAGACCATCTGTTAGCCTTAAATAGATCATCTATTTCATGCAAACAGACTATCTGTTTCCACTGAATAGATGATTCGTTTTTTTATACCTCTTTTATCAGTTCCATACCTTTCTTGATGGCCTCTTCGTTCATCGGTATCAAGTGATGGTGACGTTCGG
This sequence comes from Bacteroidota bacterium, assembly GCA_023458215.1. The sequence continues at coordinate 480 of JAEXAJ010000046.1, read as the reverse complement.
GCAGTGTCTTCTTCAAACCTCTAAGCACACTGTCCAGCGTTACCATTGATTTGAGTTTGAGTAATCCACCCAGTACAATCATATTGAATGCTTTGGCATTGTTCATCTCATTGGCTGCATCCATGGCATCGATACGGTAAACCTTGATGTCCTTGCGTGTAGGTGGATGAATAATGCCGTAGCCGTCGTAGATCAGTACGCCGCCGGGTTTCACTTTGCTTTCAAACTTTTCCAATGACGGTTGGTTGAGGATGATAGCTGCATCATACTTACTAAGGATGGGAGAGGATATTTTCTCATCGCTCACGATAACGGTCACGTTGGCTGTACCACCACGTTGTTCAGGACCGTATGCGGGCATCCAACTTACTTCCTTGCCTTCCATCAGTCCGGAATATGCCAAAATCTTTCCCATGGACAAAACTCCTTGTCCACCGAAGCCTGCTATAATGATTTCTTCTTTCATTGTTCTTCTGTCTT
>JAEXAJ010000045.1 GCA_023458215.1 Bacteroidota bacterium | reverse complement strand
CCGCAAATGAATATCAATGTAACCGACTTTTCTATCCACCTGCACACGGCATGGATGTTCACCATGTTTGAGGAATTAATCATGCACCGAGTCGGGATAGAAGATTTGGAACAGATAGTCACAGAATACATCACATTCGAAGTAACTGGTTGGAGAGAGCTTATGAAAATATAAGCTCTCTCTTTTTTTGAATGAATCTGAATATTGTTCGTTTTTAAACACCGGAGGGAGCCAGGTTATAAGTAGAGGTCAACCAGGATGCCTATATGACTGAGTATATTATCATCCGCATTGATGGTATGAATCATCCGTATTGATTGTAGGAATCATTGGCATTGATTGTAGGAATCATTAGCATTGATTGTAGGAATCATTAGCATTGATTCTATACTCAGTATAGGAGTCATCACAGATTAACAGCAGGCACAGGCTATTACTCTTTATCCCTTAGCCCTGCAAAGAGTGAATGCCTGCCTCAAAAGAGAAAACTCACACTAAACAAAATTATAAATTATGAAAGAGAATTTCTCCATTGCCGGAGGGCGTATCCTGACGCTGATGAACGAACCGGAAATGCCAGGGAATAAAGAGGCTCCGGAAAGCGATGATATTACTTTCTACCATGTGCCATTCGGTTATCAGAAAAAAACAAGTACTGCATGATGTATCGGTAACACTGCGTAAGAATACACTCACCGCTCTGGTAGGTCCTTCGGGCAGTGGAAAAAGTACCATGCTGAAACTATGCGCACGCTTTTACGATCCGCAACAGGGGCAGGTTTTATTTAATGGAGTAGGCATGATGCGATTGCCCAAGGGGTATGATACGCAGGTCGGTGAAGGCGGTTGCACCTTGTCCGGTGGAGAGAAGCAACGCATTTCCATCGCACGGGCTATATTGAAAGAACCTCCCGTAGTGCTTCTGGATGAAGCAACGGCTTCACTCGATCCGGAAAATGAAGTGGAAGTACAGCGTGCCATCAATACCCTGATTGCGGGACGTACAGTAATCGTGATTGCCCATCGCCTGAAGACGATCAAGAATGCAGATAACATCATAGTATTGGAGGAAGGGCGCATTGCCGAACAAAGTAAGCATCAGGAACTACTCGATAACAAGGGGCTATACGCCAAGCTATGGAATATACAGGAAAAGACATTGGGGTGGAAGTTGTAAATCTAAAATAACGAACGGCACATATCCCTCAGTCACCCTACAGGATATATGCCGTTCTCATCTAAAAACCGGTCTTAATTTTATTGAGTTTTTATCAAGAGTTCGTTATTCTTCTCTCCGTTATACCAATCTGTTTTATCCTGACCGCCACTCATCGCCCAAGCTGCAAAGTCTTTGTAAGCATCGAGGAAATTACCCTTTTCAACGACATGGGCTATCGGAGCCGGAACACTCAAGCCCCAAATCAAGCCTTTTTTGTCATAATAATAATCCTTTCCCAAACCTGAATTATCACTGGGATATGTATCGTATACCGGATTGTATCCTCCCAGATGGATTTCAGTACCCTGATTGGCTTTTGCCAGATAAAAGTCGAAACTTTCAAAGTCAGCTGAATTTACATCTACCTCGTTATTCATGTATATATTGATATTCAAATGCGGAAGTTCCGTAACAAGATATTCTTTTTCTGTATTAAAGAAGGTACTACCGGAAGGCTTTGAAACTACCGTAACCAATTTACGGAAGTCCATAATTACTTCGCCACTAGGACCGGCGAACCAATCTATAGTTGTAATGGATGTATCAAAACCCTGATATACTTCAATTTCGCCAATATCTTTTGCTTTAATATTCTTCAATCTTACGCACGGAGCATAAGGATAAGAGCCTCCCATAGCCCTCAACTCAATACCAAACTGTATGGCATCAATCGCACTCTCAACTTCTTCACCGTGATAGAATGGAATTTGTACCTTATAGCCAAGGACAAAATCATTAAAATCGTAATCCCCTAAACTCGGAAACATATCTTCGAACATGACAGTACCCCATCCATCATTAGGATACCAGATTTGACCTTCTCCTCCATTTCTGTTTCCCGCCCTTGTCTCAGGACTCGGTTTACTGTCCTTGGGGAGCGTGAAATGAACGATATTGTCCTTGTCGGCAGTAGCTGCCAGAACTGTTTTCTTACCATTTACCGTTTCGTATTGCAGGTAAGCTTCTTTAGAATTGGCAGGCAGGCTCAGAGGAATTGTTAAGGTTCCGTCGTTTGTCTGTAGAGTTGCCAGCATTGCATTTTCGGTGCATTCGCGGTCGGAGTATACTGAAACATCCGATACACTTTGAGCCGTGATTTTGCATTGTGCATTTTTAGTCATTTTCCAGTCAAACCCGTTCGGGACGACCAGGTCGGCTACTGTTTTTTCTTTTTGCGGTTGTTTGTCTGCATCATACGCACTTTTTTCGCATGATGTGAAGATTGACGTGCTTAGCAATAAGAACAAGGTGAAAATCGATTTTCTTTTCATGTTGCGTTCTTTCTTTAATAATGTTTTTAATATTTAATTTCGTTTGCCATTATCTTTCCTTTTTAAAGTTGGTTCATATACTTGAATTTATTGAGGCGGATTTATATCCCCTATTTATTACTCTCGGGAAGCACAAAATGCAAACCAGTAGTTTAATCTTTAGCTATAAAATTGAGGTTACTTACCAAGTTACGACGGTAACGACGTACAAAGATGCACTTATTTTCACATACGGGCAAACGAATCTTAAAAAAAGTAGAAATAAAGTCAGTACGATACAGAAACTCTTTGGATGAGTTTCTTCATCTTGTTGTAATCGGTACGGGTATTGGGGTCAATCATTTGCTCAGGTGCTTTTCCTAAGTTCATATAGTTTCGCAAATAATGCGAATCAGGAGTTGAAACTGATTCATAACGGAGAAGAAAGGAGGAAAAGGAGTAATAAGGCGGTAAGGTGATAAAGTGGTTGCACTATATATCACAGAGCGTTATTCCGCTATCACTTTATCACCCTACCACCTTATCACATTTTGTTCATATCCGCTCAAAAGTGAATCAAACCTACCTTATATAATACTCAATCCGTAGCTGCTGATATCATCAAAATCTTCCTCAGTATATGAGTTCTTCTGGCGGATATCCTGTACTATCTTCATGAACTCTTCGGTTTTCGACAAGAAATCCTTAAATTTCTCTGTCTGTTCCTCATGCCCTTTCACGGCAGGCAGTTTCTCGGCTGTGTCCAGTTGCAGTCTCAGTTCCATAATCTTCAGGTCCAGACGGGCTTTGTCTTCCACATGCTTGCGAGCATAGAGGTTGATAATGCTCTGCATTGTCAGGCTCATCTTTTTCATTGCAATAATCTGCTCTTTCACTGGATTCTCCGCCAGCAAGACTTGCTGGGCCTGCGCAACGATAGGGCTCAGAATATCAAATATGTTCTGCTTGCATTCGGACATCTCCACACTCAGTTCATAATTGTCGTTCAGCAAATCCGCTATTCCTTCCGTCTTCTTCTCTTTCAGCAGAGACAGGTATTTATTAAAATTAGCATAGAACTGTCCCCTTGACTGGAAAAGTTCGGTATAATTCTGTATCAAGTTCTGCCGTACATCGTCGCCAAAGTAGTCACCCGGCTGTATCACCGCCGCAGAATCTTTCTTTGAAATGACAGGAGACATGATATGCGAAAACATCTGGACCTTAGCCTGCTGTTCCATATACCCCAGAACCGCATTTACGTCTCTCTCTTTCACCAAATTCTTCAACAGAGCCAACGAAGAATCGTAATATTTCACCACTTGCCCTGCATCTGCAATCTCTTCGGGGGTATAAGTCACCGCCTCCTTCTTACTGCCCGTACAGGACACCAACATAACAACGCTTACAAATGCGCCCAAGACTAACAATTTCTTTCTCATAGAATTTTTCATTTTAATTTCAGTTTCGTAAACACTCAACTTATTAGTTGACAAGGGGGATAGACCTTGAAACTCCGTTTCTAAAGAGGGCATGACAACCTCCCTCGTCAAGCCGTCTCCGCTCTCCTTATAAACTAAGAACACAGCCGGCGTTGAGCTTATAACAATATAAAAGCGATTTTGCTCTCGATTATGGATTTTTTCACCTTTGTATTTTGTACTTTTGCAGCGGATTTCAGAATCCTGTATGAAAATTTGAATCGGAACCATGAGCAACATAAAAGGTTATATATACGCGGCAGCTTCTTCCTCCACATTCGGATTAGCCCCTTTTTTCACCATATCCTTATTGGCTTCAGGCTTTTCCTCTTTCGAAGTGCTTGCTTACCGTTGGGGAATCGCTTCACTCACCCTGGGAATATTCGGTGTACTATTAAGAGAAACTTTCCGTATCAGCCGGAAAGATTGGGGAACCGTATTTATATTGAGCCTGCTCCGGGCAGCAACTTCACTAAGCCTCGTCATAGCTTACCAACACATCGCCAGCGGAGTGGCATCTACCATTCACTTCATGTATCCGCTGGCCGTTGCCCTCGCCATGATATTCTTCTTCCGGGAAAAGAAATCGTTCTCCATTCTATTTGTTGTACTGATTTCGCTGGCGGGTGCGGCATTGTTATCATCGGGAGAGATAGACTTTAAAGGTGGAAATACCACAACAGGGCTGATTGCCGCCACGCTATCCGTATTCTTTTACGGCGGGTATATCGTTGGAGTACGTAAGAGCCGTGCCATTCATATCCCATCTACCGCACTGACTTGCTACGTCATGGGGCTGGGCGCTTTATTCTTTATTATAGGGGGAAGTCTGACAGGCGGTATTCAATTGGCAACAGGCGGACAAACATGGCTGAATATCCTCGGACTGGCACTACCGGCAACAGCTATTTCAAATATCACGCTCGTGAAAGCCATCAAGTACATCGGCCCTACACTGACCTCCATCTTCGGAGCCTTAGAACCTCTTACGGCGGTAGCTATCGGATGTCTGGTCTTCAAAGAAAGTTTCACTCCGGGCACTGGTCTGGGCATATTGCTGATTTTGATGGCAGTCACCGTAGTCATTATGCACGAGAAGAAAACAAGCTGATAAGAGTGATTACTTACTCTTTTTATAATCAGTGATAAAGCCTTCCATCATCCACTTCGCCAAAGCCTGGCGATTGGAACTGATAACGAAACGGCGTTGGTCGAAGGTATTCTGAATATTTCCCAGTTCTACAAAAACCCCGGCAGGAGTAGAATTAGCCAACACATACAGGTTGCGCGGGCCTACCGTGCCCGTAAAGCCGCGATTAGGCTGATGTTTATCATACTTAGACTCAAAAGTATTCTTCATCGTAGTTGCCAGACGCTTGCTGTTGGCACTGTTGGGGGCATGATAAAAGAACACATCCGTCTGATGTCGCTTGCTGCGGCTATCCACATGCAGGAAGATGGAACGGCAATAGGTATAGTTCTTGCGGTCTTTTCTATAAAGTTCATTGATTTTGATGCAACGCTGGCGAAGGCGAGCCACTTGGTTCAGAGGGATAGCGTCTCCCATACAGGTTTCGCGCTTACTATTATTAAGGTAGCGGTCGTCACGAATGCCGTCTTTGGCATCCTGAATAATGATATAAACCTTTGCCCCCTCTTCCATCAGATTACGGGCAAGACGCAGGGCGACATCATAAGCATATTCATCTTCATGGAGTTCAACGTTCCCTATCTTACCGATAGCACCGGGGTCGGGTCCTCCATGTCCGCTGACCACATAGAAACAGGCACCCTTCAAACGGTTACCGGTCACCCGGACTTTAGCCAGTTCTTTTCCGAAAAGAGGTTCATGAATTGTTTTGCCGGAACCGGCAGCAGAGACAGAAGAAGTAGATGAATTTGCAGCAGTTTCAGTTTTGGATTTCAGTGGCGGAAGCAGGTACTTCACCCCTAAGCGCAATTCCTGTTTTCCGCGTAATTGCTTTTTATTCAGTTCAAGGAACTCCAGATAGTAGGCTTTACCGGGACGCTTATTGCGTTGCAAGAAGGCCGAAATGCCTTCACCAGACCTCGGTGCAGCCCTTTCCTCCTGCGCCGAAGCGTGGAAAGGAGTGAGAAACAGGAAAGAAGATATAAACAACAAAAATAATATCCGAACCATAATTACTCTGCTTTTAGCAAACATACTTCAACTGTTGCGGACAAAAATACAATTATTTTCCCTACTTTTGCGCCCATAAATGCGTTAATTGATAAGAAACTATAAAAATAGATAGCATTATGGCAAAACAATTAAAACCGGAGACACTCTGCGTACAAGCCGGATGGACTCCAAAGAAGGGTGAACCCCGCGTGCTCCCCATCTACCAAAGTACAACCTTCAAGTATGAAACCAGCGAGCAAATGGCACGCCTTTTCGACCTTGAAGAGAATGGTTACTTCTACACCCGCCTGCAAAACCCTACGAATGACGCCGTTGCCGCCAAGATAGCCGCCCTCGAAGGTGGTGTGGCCGCCATGCTGACATCCAGCGGACAATCTGCCAACTTCTACGCTATTTTTAATATCTGTCAGGCAGGCGACCACTTCGTCTGTTCATCTACCATCTACGGTGGAACCTTCAACCTCTTCGGTGTAACAATGAAGAAGTTGGGCATCGAAGTTACTTTCGTCAACCCGGACGCACCGGAAGAAGAAATCTCAGCCGCTTTCCGCCCGAACACCAAGGCACTGTTTGGTGAAACCATCTCCAACCCGACGTTGGAAGTGCTCGATATCGAAAAGTTCGCCCGCATCGCCCACAGCCACGGCGTGCCTTTGATTGTAGACAATACCTTCCCGACTCCTATTAATTGCCGCCCGTTCGAATGGGGTGCCGATATCGTGGTACATTCCACCACCAAATATATGGACGGCCACGCCACCAGCGTAGGCGGTGCCATCGTGGATAGCGGAAACTTCAACTGGGATGCCTATGCCGACAAATTCCCCGGATTGTGTACGCCCGACGAATCTTATCACGGCCTGACTTACACAAAAGCTTTCGGCAAAATGGCTTATATCACCAAAGCCACCGCACAGTTGATGCGTGACCTTGGCAGCATTCAGTCTCCGCAGAATGCATTCTTGCTGAATATCGGTCTTGAAACGCTCCACCTGCGTATGCCGCAACATTGCAAGAATGCACAGGCAGTTGCCGAATATCTTTCCAAAAACGATAAGGTGGCATGGGTTAATTACTGTGGCCTGCCCGGAGACAAATATCACGAACTGGCACAAAAGTATATGCCAAACGGTTCTTGCGGTGTTGTCACCTTCGGCTTGAAAGGAGGTCGCGAAGTAGCCATCAAATTTATGGACTCACTGAAACTGGCAGCTATCGTCACCCACGTAGCCGATGCCCGCACCTGCGTGCTGCACCCCGCCAGCCATACGCACCGTCAGCTTTCGGACGAACAATTGATGGAAGCCGGTGTACGTCCCGACCTGATCCGTTTCTCGGTTGGTATCGAGAATGCGGATGATATCATTGCAGATATTGAACAGGCGCTGAATGCATAATTTCAAGAAATGTTTATCAAGCAAAGAATATCCGAAAGAATTATATTATAATAAGTAAGGCGAAAGGTTGAAAAATCTTTCGCCTTACTAGTTTCTCCTCTCCATATTACATCCAAAGAAGTACAATTTAATAGTTTTTATCGCACACGCACTTACATTTTATCACATTTATTCCTAACTTTGCGCCCAAATTATAACTTTTAACTAACAACTCATAATCAACTACCATGGCTAAGATAACCAAAGAAGCTGCCTTGCTGTATCACTCACAAGGCAAACCAGGTAAGATAGAAGTAGTGCCTACCAAGCCCTACAGTACCCAAACCGACCTTTCACTTGCATACTCCCCCGGCGTGGCGGAACCATGTCTTGAAATAGAAAAGAACCCGCAAGACGCATACAAATATACAGCGAAGGGTAATCTGGTAGCTGTAATTTCCAACGGTACCGCAGTGCTCGGTCTGGGCGATATAGGCGCATTGAGCGGCAAACCCGTAATGGAAGGTAAAGGATTGCTTTTCAAGATTTACGCCGGTATCGACGTGTTCGACATCGAAGTGAACGAGAAAGACCCTGAGAAATTTATCCAGGCAGTCAAAGCCATCGCCCCTACTTTCGGTGGCATCAACCTGGAAGACATCAAAGCTCCCGAATGTTTCGAAATAGAACGCCGCCTGAAGGAAGAACTCGACATCCCCGTGATGCACGACGACCAACATGGTACAGCCATCATCTCCAGTGCCGGACTCGTGAACGCTTTGCAGGTAGCAGGCAAGAAGATTGAAGATGTGAAAATCGTTGTGAACGGTGCCGGTGCATCGGCCGTATCCTGCACGAAGCTGTACGTTTCGCTGGGTGCCCGCCTGGAAAATATCGTGATGGTGGATAGCAAAGGCGTTATCAGCAAGACACGTACCGACCTCAACGAACAGAAGCGTTATTTCGCAACCGACCGTACCGACATCCATACTCTTGAAGAAGCCATCAAAGGCGCAGACGTATTTTTGGGATTATCCAAAGGCAATGTACTGTCACAAGACATGGTACGCAGCATGGCCCCGTCTCCTATCGTTTTCGCACTCGCCAACCCGACACCGGAAATCTCTTACGAAGATGCCATGGCAGCCCGCCCCGATGTATTGATGGCAACCGGACGTTCGGACTATCCGAACCAGATTAACAATGTAATCGGTTTCCCCTATATCTTCCGTGGCGCGCTCGATACTCAGGCAAAAGCCATCAATGAGGAAATGAAAATTGCCGCCGTACATGCCATTGCCAACCTGGCAAAACAGCCCGTGCCCGATGTTGTAAACGAGGCTTACCACGTAAACAACTTTAGTTTCGGCCCTGAATACTTCATCCCGAAACCGGTTGACCCGCGCCTTATCACCGAAGTGTCCTGCGCCGTAGCACGTGCAGCCATGGAAAGTGGTGTAGCCCGCAAGAACATCGAGGATTGGGATGCTTACTGCGTACAACTCCGCGAACTCATGGGTTACGAAAGCAAACTCACCCGCCAGCTTTACGACACCGCCCGTCGCAATCCGCAACGCGTGGTATTTGCCGAAGGTTCCCACCCCAATATGCTGAAAGCAGCCGTAGAAGCCAAAGCCGAAGGTATCTGCCATCCCATCGTTTTAGGTAACGACGAGACCATCGAGAAACTGGCAAAGGAACTCGACCTCAGCCTGGAAGGTATCGAAATCGTAAACCTGCGCCATCCGAACGAAGCAGCACGCCGCGAACGCTATGCCCGCATCCTTTCTGAAAAACGTGCCCGCCAGGGTGCCACCTACGAGGAAGCCAACGACAAGATGTTCGAACGCAACTACTTCGGTATGATGATGGTGGAAACAGGCGATGCGGATGCATTCATCACCGGTCTTTATACAAAGTACAGCAACACCATCAAGGTAGCCAAGGAAGTTATCGGCATACAACCGCAATACAAGCATTTCGGTACGATGCACATCCTGAACTCCAAGAAAGGAACGTATTTCCTTGCCGACACGTTAATCAACCGTCATCCCAATGCCGAAACATTGATTGACATTGCCAAACTGTCAGAGCACACCGTACGTTTCTTCAACCATACTCCGGTAATGGCCATGCTGAGCTACTCCAACTTCGGCGCAGACACCGAAGGTAGTCCGGTAAGCGTACACGAAGCCGTAGAGTACATGCAGCAGAACTATCCCGACCTCGCCATCGACGGTGAGATGCAGGTGAACTTCGCCATGGACCGCAAGATGCGCGACGCCAAATATCCTTTCACCCGCTTGAAAGGCAAGGATGTGAATACCCTCGTATTCCCGAACCTGAGCTCTGCCAACTCCGCATACAAACTGTTGCAAGCCATGAATACGGAAATGGAATTGATTGGCCCGATACAGATGGGACTGAACAAGCCTATCCACTTCACCGACTTCGAAAGTTCCGTGCGCGACATCGTAAATATCACCGCAGTAGCCGTTATCGATGCTATCGTGGACAAAAAGAAAGCAGGTAAATGAGACGCCCGTTATCGAAATCACAAAGTGTTTGCATTGTGCTGCTTTGGGCAGCACTTTGCTACATAGTTCTGACTACTGTCGAACGAATTGATGGGCCAGTCATTATGACGCTTATCATTTCGGCAGCGTTAGTGTTCATTCCGGTAATAAAATCATTAAAGAGAGGATAAATAATGTCTTTTTATTCCTTTTTGCGGTAGAAAACAATAAAAATGTTGTTTTCTACCGCATTTTCTTTATAAATTGTTTGTTTGTCTCATTTTTATGTGTACTTTTGCAACCGCAACAGAGAAAAAGGGAAACGAGATACGAGGAAACAAGTTACAAGGAATTCCCTGCGGCAGCGCAAATGCCTTATCAAC
>JAEXAJ010000044.1 GCA_023458215.1 Bacteroidota bacterium | reverse complement strand
TGAACCCCTCGGTCCCCTAAAGGGGAAGGGGGATACTCTGAATATCATTATCCTAAATATAAGCATATTAGGTTTGAGAGTATCCCCCTCCCCCTTTAGGGGGTCCGGGGGTGTTTGATTCATTACTTTCGCCTTTTGCACAAAACCTTCCCGTATAAAGTATAACACAATTCAAATTCATCAAACCTACGTTACTTACGTAGTAACATGGGTATTTCCGATGGTTTTCGTGCCACCTGTACCCCTGCTGCTTCCAATGCCTTAATCTTATCTTCCGCAGCACCGGAACTTCCCGAGATAATTGCTCCGGCATGTCCCATCTGTTTTCCCGGAGGAGCGGAATGCCCTGCAATAAAAGCGACAACAGGTTTAGTGACTTGTTTGCGGATATACTCGGCTGCCAGTTCTTCGGCATTGCCTCCAATTTCACCTATCAGTACGATGGAGTCGGTTTGCGGATCAGCTTCAAGCATCTTGAGTAATTCGAGAAAATATAATCCCACTACCGGGTCTCCTCCCATACCTACGGCTACAGATTGTCCGATACCATTATTAGTTAGCAAAGAGACTACTTCGTATGTCAGTGTACCACTGCGGCTGATAACAGCAGTATGCCCCGGCTTGAAAATAGAACCGGGTAATATTCCTATCAGGCTTTCTCCGGGTACAATCAATCCGGGGCAATTGGGGCCGATGAGCTGTGCCCCTCGTTCACGGGCAAATCGATAAGCGCGGATAACGTCTTGTGTCGGTATCCCCTCGGAAATGCAGACTATCAGCCGTATGCCTGCATCGGCAGCTTCCATAATGGCGTCGGCGGCTGCGCGTGCGGGTATGAAAATGATAGAAGTGTCGGCAGCAGTAGCAGCCACAGCTTCTTTCATTGTGTTGAATACCGGAATATCCGATACATTGGAACCGCCTTTGCCGGGTGAAGTGCCGCCTACTATTTGTGTTCCGTATGCTTTCATTCGCAATGCGTGAAATTGTCCGTCCCGTCCGGTGATGCCTTGTACAATCACTCGGGTTGATTTGTTAATCAATATACTCATGGTTTGGTGTCTTTTAAGGTAGTTCATTAAATAAATTCACAGCTTTTTGTGCTGCCTCTTCCAGGCTTTGAGCTATAAAGAATTGCTTACCGGCAAGGAGGGCACGGCCTTCTTGTTCATTGGTTCCCGTAAGTCGCACTACTATCGGGATAGTCGGCTTCAGCATCTCGAAGGCCTGGGTAAGTCCTTGGGCTACGTCGTCGCAACGAGTGATTCCGCCGAAGATGTTTATCAGTACTACACAAACCTTGGGATCGGCAAGCAACAGTTGCATGGCATCGGTTACTTTTCGTGGATTGGAACTACCACCGATATCAAGAAAATTGGCAGGCTCGGCACCATAAAGTTTGATTAAATCCATGGTAGCCATAGCCAGTCCGGCACCGTTTACCATACAGCCGATGCTTCCATCCATTCGTACGTAGCTGAATCCGCAAGAACGGGCGTAGGCTTCGGTTCGTTCTTCTTCGGTAGGTTCGTTCAGAGCGGATATGTCCGGGTGGCGGTATAGTGCATTATCATCGAAGACGAGCTTGCCGTCAATGGCTACAAGTGTCCCTTTGTTGGTCAATACCAGCGGATTGATTTCAGCCAGTGATACATCTTTTTCTACAAAAAGGCGGTAAAGCGACTGTAAGATTACAGCCATGGAATTTACACTTTCAATTTCCCGGAATAGGGTAAATGCATATTGGCGTGCCAGAAAATCGGGCAATCCGATGAAAGGGTCAATGAGAAAGCGGTGAATTTTCTCAGGGTTTAGGCGTGCCACTTCTTCGATGTCCATACCACCCGCAGCACTTAACATTAGAATCACGGAACGTGTATTGCGGTCGATGGTAAAGCTTACGTAATATTCTGATTTAATATCTACCGCTTCACTTAACAATACTTTTTTGACCGGTAATCCTTTGATTTCCATATTCAGTATGGCATTTGCTTGCTTAAAGGCTTCTTCTTCATTGTGCACCAGCTTCACGCCACCGGCTTTGCCGCGACCGCCGGTCAGTACTTGTGCCTTCACCACAGCAGACTTGTTGCCTAGCTCTTTAAAAGCTGTGCGAACTTCGGCAGGAGTTTCACATAACAAATGCTTTTCTACCGGAATGCCGTAGGTGGCAAACAATTGCTTTGCTTGATATTCATGTATCTTCATGGGTTTGCGATTTATAGATTGTTGATACAAAGTGAGTTCAGTTAATACTTATGAATAAACAACAAGAAAGTTATTGTATTTGTTACGTAAAAAAGGATAATTTTTACGTAAACAACTATTAGAGTAAAAAATATCCTCTATCTTTGCCTTAAGAGTCGATACTGGATAATGCAATGTGTTGCACTCTGATTTGTTACCTTTATAATAATACTATGAGCTATCAATGTAGGATTTGTACTAATGCAGTAGGCAATATTCCCTATATCGGTCGAGAAATGATGTTTGGAACAGGAGATGAGTTTTCTTATTTTAAATGTCCGGTATGTGGTTGTTTGCAAATAGAGAAGGTTCCCGATTCTTTGGATAAGTATTATCCGAGTGGTTATTATTCCTACCGTCAGAAAGGAACATCTTTTTGGGGAACTTTTAGGGATAGTCTGATTCGTTCTTTCGCTCAAATGGGTATAGGCAGGATATTGCCCATACATCTTTTATCTCATAAATATGCTAAGTATCGCCAATATAAAAAGCTTTGGCTGAAAGGAGTTGATAAAAAATCTTCGTTATTGGATATTGGTAGTGGGAAAGGAGGGTTGTTGAATTTGCTTCAAGTATTCGGTTATGAGAACCTGACCGGAATCGATCCTTATATTGATGGAGATGTGTCTTATGATAATGGTGTCCGTATCTTCAAAAAGGATATCTACAGCCTTGATAAGCAATATGATTTTGTGATGCTTCATCATGCTTTCGAGCATATAGGCGACCCGCATAAGTCGATTTCCCGACTCAGTGAGGTTGTAACAGATAATGGGCGAATATTGATCCGTATTCCGGTTGTTGATGGATATGCTTGGAGGAAATATCAGATGAATTGGTTTCAGGTGGACGCTCCACGTCATTTGTTTTTATATTCAGTTAAAAGCATGCACATGCTGGCCGAAGAGCATGGATTGGAAATTGAGTCGATTGTATATGATTCTGAGTATAGGCAATTTTCCATTTCAGAAGGATATGTCAAGGGCATTGTAGCATCTGAAATGCCGTCTCCAGGTATGTGGGAGAAGCTTCGTTATAAACGTAAAGCTGCCCGGTTGAACGTGTCTGAGGATGGAGATCAGGCTTGTTTCATCTTAAGGAAGAAAAGATAAATACGTTCGATCCTCGGATGGCTGGAACAAATATATGAAATCCTAAAACAGAAAAAAGCTCTAAAATCCAAGTGAGATTTTAGAGCTTTATTTTCATTCGCTTATTATTAAGCGGTCCGGACGGGACTCGAACCCGCGACCCCATGCGTGACAGGCATGTATTCTAACCAACTGAACTACCGAACCAATCTTTCATTTTTTATTTGCTATCTCTCTCGATTGCGGTTGCAAAGGTAGGTGTTTTTTTCATATCTGCAATAGCTGTGATAAATTATTTTTTGAGGGTTCATCAGGCGTTTTGCTTTAAATCCTCATATTGAGAATATTGGAAAAAAGAACAATATTTATAATTAACATTTGTTTAGAAGGGCGCTTATTCGCTTTTCCTGCAACGATCGGCAACCTCTGTCTGAAGCAAACGAAACAAATTGAGCCTTCTTTTAAACTTCTTGCTCGAAAACTTCATTATTTTGCAATAAATCGTTATTTTTGCGAACTCAAAACAAGAATGTTGTAATTTGAATATAATAAAAAGAGATTTCAAGGATGATGAAAACAGCCAAACTGTTGCTTCACTGCCCTGACAAACCGGGGATCTTGGCTGAAGTGACAGACTTTATAACGGTGAATAAAGGGAATATTATCTATCTGGATCAATATGTAGACCATGTAGAGGATATCTTTTTCATGCGTATTGAGTGGGAATTGAAAGATTTCCTGATACCCCAAGAGAAAATAGAGGATTATTTTGCAACTTTGTATGCGCAGAAGTATGAAATGAGTTTTCGTCTTTACTTCTCGGATGCAAAACCACGTATGGCTATCTTTGTATCGAAGATGTCACATTGTCTGTTCGACTTGTTGGCACGATATACAGCGGGTGAGTGGAATGTAGAAATACCTTTGATAATAAGCAATCATCCCGATATGCAACATGTGGCGGAACGTTTCGGCATCCCTTTCTATCTGTTCCCTATTACAAAGGAAACCAAAGAAGAACAGGAACAAAAAGAAATGGAACTGCTGGCACAACACCGGATAACTTTTATTGTACTGGCTCGCTATATGCAAGTCATTTCCGAGCAGATGATTAATGCTTATCCTAACCGGATTATCAATATCCATCACTCGTTCCTTCCGGCATTTGTGGGGGCAAAACCTTATCATGCAGCCTTTGAACGGGGTGTGAAGATTATAGGAGCTACCAGCCATTATGTAACTACAGAGTTGGATGCCGGTCCTATTATTGAACAAGACGTGGTGCGTATTACCCATAAAGATACGGTGAGCGATCTGGTTAATAAAGGTAAGGATTTGGAGAAGATTGTTCTCTCCCGTGCCGTTCAGAAGCATATCGAACGGAAGGTATTGGCGTACAAGAATAAAACAGTAATATTTAATTAATGCAAACTAATGGATTATGAAGGTTGCGGTCATCAAATATAATGCAGGTAATATCTGCTCGGTGGATTATGCTTTGAAACGCTTGGGCGTGGAGGCCGTGATTACGGCAGATCAGGCGGTGCTGCGTGCTGCCGATAAGGTAATCTTTCCCGGAGTGGGTGAGGCGGAAACTACGATGAACTTTCTGCGTGCCGGCGGCATGGACAAACTGATAAAGGAACTGCGCCAGCCGGTGTTGGGCATTTGCTTGGGCATGCAGTTGATGTGCCGTCATTCGGAAGAAGG
Source organism: Bacteroidota bacterium (assembly GCA_023458215.1). The sequence goes on along the minus strand of JAEXAJ010000044.1, from coordinate 1,688 downwards.
AGATGTGGACTGCCTTGGCATCTTTGATGCGGAGGTGAAGCGGTTTGTCTCAGAAAAGCATGAAGATAAAGTGCCTCACATGGGTTGGAACACGATTATGCAGACGAATAGTGAACTGTTTAAAGGGTTTACGAAAGAAGAGTTTGTGTATTTTGTGCATAGCTATTATGTACCGATGAACGACTGCACGGCGGCTGTGACTGATTATATCCTTCCGTTTAGTGCGGCTTTGCATAAAGATAACTATTACGCTACCCAGTTTCATCCCGAAAAGAGTGGAGGAGTAGGCGAACGTATTCTTCTTAATTTCTTAAAATTGTAATAATTCTAGTCAAATTGTAATTTGTAACTGAAATGATAGAACTGATTCCTGCTATTGACATCATCGACGGAAAGTGCGTACGCCTTTCGCAAGGTGACTATGACAGCAAGAAGGTATATAATGAGAACCCTGTGGAGGTAGCCAAGGAACTGGAAGCACACGGTATCCGCCGTCTTCATGTGGTAGACCTTGACGGTGCGGCATCTCATCATGTGGTAAACTACCGTACGCTGGAACGGATTGCCTCGCAAACTTCGTTGATTGTTGATTTTGGTGGCGGAGTAAAAAGTGACGAAGACCTGAAGATCGCCTTTGAAAGCGGTGCGCAGATGATAACCGGCGGCAGTATTGCTGTGAAGGACCCTGATTTGTTTTGTCATTGGCTTCGAACTTACGGCTCGGAAAAAATAATCCTTGGTGCCGATGTAAAAGATTATAAGATTGCAGTCAACGGCTGGAAGGATGAGAGCACTTGCGAACTGTTCCCCTTCCTTCAAGATTATGTCGATAAAGGGATCCGTAAGGTTATCTGTACCGATATTAGTTGCGACGGCATGCTGCAAGGCCCTTCCACCTCTTTATATAAAGAAATGTTGGAACGCCATCCCGATCTTTATCTGATAGCCAGCGGCGGTGTGAGTTGTGCCGATGATATCCATGCGCTCGAAGCTGCCGGCGTACCTGCCGTAATCTTCGGTAAAGCATTGTACGAAGGTCGCATAACTTTGAAAGAGATGGAAAGATTTTTATAGTTATAAGTTATTAGTGATTAGTTATTTGTTGATGTTTCCATTCGGGTAATGGCATTACGGACTAATCACTAATAACAAATAACTCATAACTAATAACTTATAACTAAAAACAGTTGTGTTAGCCAAAAGAATTATTCCTTGCCTTGATATAAAAGACGGGCAGACGGTGAAAGGTACCAATTTTGTGAATCTGCGTCAGGCAGGTGATCCGGTTGAGTTGGCCCGTGCTTATAGTGAGCAAGGTGCTGATGAACTTGTGTTTTTGGACATTACTGCCAGTTTTGAGGAACGGAAAACGTTCACCGAACTGGTGAAGCGTATTGCTGCCAATATCAGCATTCCTTTTACGGTGGGTGGAGGTATCCATGAGTTGAGCGATGTAGATAGATTGCTGAGTGCCGGTGCTGATAAGATTTCCATCAATTCTTCCGCTATTCGTCGTCCCGAATTGATTGATGAGATAGCTAAAAACTTTGGTTCGCAAGTGTGTGTGCTCGCTGTAGACGCCAAGCAGACCGAAAAAGGATGGGGGTGTTACTTGAACGGTGGTCGTGTGGAAACAGACAAAGAGCTGTTTTCGTGGACTAAAGAAGCTCAGGAACGTGGTGCCGGAG
>JAEXAJ010000043.1 GCA_023458215.1 Bacteroidota bacterium | reverse complement strand
ATGTTAGCAGTAGTAATGGCAAGTGTAATGAACTTCTCAGCAAGTGCAGTCAACCCTACCCAGTATGTAACCAACGAAGAGATGACCGGCGAATTAGTAACTGCCAAGAACATCTTCCGTAATGAAGACGGTCACTTGTTCCGTCACCTGCGTTATACTTATACTTACGACAACGAAAACCGTGTGACCAGCAAAGAAGCTTCCAAGTGGAACAGCGAAAAAGAAGCCTGGGTTCCTTATTTCAAACTCGATGTGGAATACTCTGATAGCGAAGTAGAACTGAACTACGCTTGCTGGAATAGCAAGAGCAATGCTTACGATAGCAATATACAAAAGACAGTTTACGAATTGAATGATAGCAATGCTTCCCTGATGCTTGCAAGTACAAAATAAGGGTACATTGATATAAACGGTAGAAGAGTAACTTTGTTTATCATAAACATCTGTACTTCTTAGCTTTTACTTTGTTGTTTTTAAGCTTATACCCTATAGTTTATCCTGTTTATCCTTAATGTTTATGTAGAGCTAACATTAGTAAACGATTTTGTTTACTATAGTCAACGGATAAGATGACTGATGTAAATAGAAAGGCTAACTAATGTTAGCTATTATATAGTGACAAGCCTTGAACAAATAAAGTACCTACGTTATATGTATTATTCATAAGGCATAGACGTATTGTACACAGGCAAAGAGCAAATCAAACTATGGCAATAACTGTAATAGCTGTGTTTTGCGGTGGAAGCAAATTTTGCCTCCACCTTTTATTTTTGCTTCCATCGCATCCGAAATGCCTATGAACAGGCAGATGTAGAGAATAGGTGGAAGTGTGGAGGCAGAAAGAGCAAAACTATTCTTCGTCTTCTTCTACATCGAACAGTCTGTAAATGTCGCAATGCTGGCGGAAATCGGAAATGTAGAAATGATAATCGGGATAACGTTTAAGGAAAGTGGTTATCTTTTCCACAAATGCCGGTTCGTCGAATAGCAGGAGGTCGATGTAACAATTACATTCTCCGGTAGCACCTCCCAATAGTAATCCCAAGCCTTCGGGCTTCAGCAGTTCGGCATCGAGCGCATCTTCCAGTTCGCAACGGAATTTGAAGGCAGCATTCATATCACCATCCTGCTCGTTATGGTAGGGGAAAGCGATGTAGGCAGCCTGTACACCAAAGCTGTTCAGGCGGTCGAACAAGTCGGTAGAGTCATTATAATAATTGGAGAGCAACGGGGTGAAACAAGTAGTTCCCGTTAGAATATCAAAACGAAGTTCTTCGTTTTCCTGCGGTTCAAGGCGATAACCGGAATATACTTCTTTAGGATTGTCGAAGATCTCTTTGCCCTGCTCCTTCAACGTCTCAACGATATAACCACGAAGGGAAGTGAGGGGCATCATACCTATGATGGGAGCATCGGCACGCTCTACATTGCCAATGTACTGATAAGACATGCCTTCACCTAGGACAATCTCCATCATGATGTAATAGGCATTGTAGCACTGATTATCGGGCAGAGTACATAAATTAGGCTCATAGAAGCGGATGCTGAAGGTATTGTTCTCCTCATTGTAGGCAGGTTCAACAGCTACATTTGCCATCTCTATCTTTGCACCATACATTTCGAATGAGAAGCTTTGATCTGTGCCTTGGTTGAAGGGGAAGAAGTGCCACTTGTCTTTGAACTGTGCAGGTATCTGTTCTATCAGATAGGGATAGATATAAAATAGTTCCGTATTCCCTTCTACAGAAAAGGTGAATTCATAATCGCCCCCAAGGTTGTAATTTACGTTCCCGGAGATGAGGTTGGTGCCACGAGCCACAAGTCCGATGAAATCGTCGGAAGAGTAATCGTTTCTGTTTTCCACCATACGCGAAAGTTCTTCTTCGTTCTCGGTGAACCACTGCCAAAAGTCTGCCACACGCTTACTGAAAGGTATTTTGGCATTACATTGACGGATGAAGTCGATTGTATCTTCATCGTCGGGGGTGAGTTCATCGGCTTTCTTGAAACAGGCAAGAGCTTCTTTGTATCTTTCCAGATAGTAGAGCGCATAACCTTTACGGAAGTTCCAGTTGGTATCCTCCTCGCCCTGTTCGCGGGTACTGTCCAGTAAACCCAAAGCTTTCTCGTATTGGTCAATATTAATGTAGGCGCGTGCCAGTAAACCTATTGTATCAAACTCTCTTTCTTGTGCAGGAATCTTTTCAAGTGTTTCAATAACCCGGGCGTGTTCGTCAGCTTCTGTCCAAAGGTTCACTTGTTCTATCAGTGTTTGGTCCATAATTGTACTACTTTCGTTTGTTTCTATTTAGAATCAGCAAATGTATTAAGAAAATAGCAGAACTTTCGCATTCTTTTTACTATTTGCGCCCATTATCGTACAATTTCCTGCGAGTTGTCCCTCTGTGCTATTATGATCTTCTTTTGGATAGCTTCCAACATCCTATTCCCACAAGTATAGCCGTCAGAATCGAAATAGCAAAAGCCCAATAATTAACCGTTCTTGATTCTGCCCGTAGCACATATTCCCCGCTTAATAGTCTGAAAGCATCCACTTTCCAGACAATAGCATCGCTCTTTTGCACTATTCCCGCCTCGTTAACGGCAAGTACTTTTCCCGGCATAAAGACTTCAAACCAAATGGTGTAGTCGAACAATTGGATTGTTTTACTTTTTTCTTCAAGTGTGGCTTCCATTTTCGCCTTATTGTCTTGATACAATGCCATGAAGAATGCGGTTTTCACTTGTTCATCAAAATGTCTGCAAACAGCTTCCAAAGAAATTTCTTCCATTTCAGAATCCATCTTTGCGAAGAATTTATTATAAACAGTTTCTTTACAGGTATCCAAAGTGTTGACAAACTGTTCTTTTTCTTTCTGTAAAGAAACAAATTCGTTGATGGTCTCATAACAAAGTTCAAACTGGGTTTTATTATACCACTGCCAAAAGGACGATTGAATATCATCCAATCTGCTGTTCAACTCCATTCCATTGAGTCCTGCACATGCTTGTTTGTCTCCTTTGAACCAAATTTGCTGTTCTTCTTTCGTCATATACCGGTCTAAGGGAACAGGGCCTTTGTACGGCAATTCTTCATAAACTGCCTTATAAGTATGGTAGGTATAGAACCATCTGAACTGCTTTTTCAAACTTTCATGAGGCATAACCAAAGGTTTCATGAATTCTTTTCCTTGCACGGTTTCAAAACAAGGGACACCTACCTGTGCCAAAGTACGGCTTACTTTAACATTTAGATTGCGTTGCTCTCCCCAAAAGTTGAATGAAACGGTAGAATCAAGCCGGGTCAGTTTCCAACCCGAATCAATAGAGAAGAAGAAAGGACTATGATTCATATTTCCCGCCATGAACGTCGAATCGCCTAGAGCGAAGACTTCACGATACATGCTTCCGTCACTATGGATGCGTGAAGTGATACGATAATAGTTTCCGCAGGATGTGAGGCATGCCGCAATAAGTCCCAATACAACAGTTGACAGGTAATTATTTGTTCTCATCGTTCATTTGTTTTAATAGTTTGTTTTCTATCTTTTTATAGTTAAGTTGTCTTTGCTGTTCCTGTTTTATTCGGCAGGCAGAGAGGTAACTTCTCTTTTCAGTAAGGGTCATCGACTTCCAGTCAGTAGGAAGTACAGATGAAGGAGCGGATTCCCAAACAAAGCCGGGAGTTTCATATTCGGGTTTGACAGGTGTTTTTGTTGTTTCTTCCAGAAGAAAGCAGAGCAATACAACTGCTGCGATACCCGATATCCAGGTTCCCGGAAGATAGAGGCGCTTACTTAGTCTCTGCGGTCTTTTAATCTTCTCAGGAGTCTTGGTTTGCTCCGGCTTCTTCAAGGCTGATACTTTCTGTAATATATCTGCCGTCAGTTGTTGCGGGTTGGTCAATATGGGCTGTTTGCCTCTTATCTCATTGAGCCATTCCTCATATTTTCTGTCCACTTCATTCATAACTTTTCTCCTATTTGGGTGATTCTACTTCTTATTTTTTGTCTGGCTATATACAAGGTACTTTTTATTTGTCCGGCAGATAGTCCGGTGATAGCTTCCACTTCCGCCGTATCGAGTTCTTCCACATCCCGAAGAATGAATATGAGTTTCTGTTGGGGAGCTAAATCATGGGTATATTGAAGAATGATTTCTTTCAGTTGCCGGTTGCTGATACAGGTTTCGGGATCATCATCAGAAAGCATTTGTATGGTTTCGTTGTAAGCCGATTCTTTGTCGTGCGACTGAATGGAACGAAGGCGGTCATAGCAAGTATTACAGGCGATTCTATACAACCAGGTCGAGAAACGTGCCTCCTGATTGTATTTGTCCAGTGCAAGCCAGATTTTAATAAAAGTTTCCTGCACCATGTCTTTCGCCTCTTCTTCATCGCAAAGCAACCTGAATGCCACTCTGAATATAAACGGCTGAAACTCGGCAACCAATTGCTCAAAGGCTGTGGCGTCTTGTCGTTGGCTTCGGATGATGAGTTCTTGTATCTGCTTTTGTTCCATAATTAGTGCATCTCTACTATATGATACGTAGTAGAGATGCTTTGGGTCGAATGAGAATCTTCAAATATAGCAAATTTCTTGCTAAGATGTGAATACTTCAGAAACTTGAGTAATGAATCAAGAGAAGATCGGAATGTGAAGGGATTCTATTTCTTTTTCATCAGAAAGCGTTGTTTCAACCACTCACGTACCGGCTCATCATATAATTTAAGGCAAGCGTATGCCAGTCCGATAGACAAGAAGAATATGGCTACGGACAAGAAAATGTGTGCGCTCAGGGGTGCCTGCGGATGATTGCGTGCCCAAGCTATCTGCATGTATATCAGCGGGAAGTGTGTGATGTAAAGAGGATATGAGATTTCTCCGAAGAACTTGCAGAAGGCTACGGAACGTTTACCGGTTACGCTGCTGCCTGCTCCCATGGCTACGATTAACGGGAATAAGATGAGAACACACAAAGCTTCGTATGCACCGTTCATCCACATATCTGTTTCACCGCCGATGCGGGGCATTACCAAGATGACTGTCACAAACAATGAACACCAATAGAATCCTCTCTTTATCTTTATCAGCTTGTTGACGCGTGAAAGCAGCAAACCCATGAAGAACGGATACAGTAGTCGGGTGAGGCCGATGTACAGTTGCTCTGAATTAACACACCAACCGCCGATAAGGGTATATGCTGCGTCAGTTCTATCTGCTAATAGTCCGAATGTATCTATATTGAATGCAATGTCTATAGTGAGACAAGCCGAGAGAGCAACGAAAATACTTAATGCCATCTTCGAGAAATGACGGATGAACAGGGCGTAAAGGATATTAGCGAAATACTCCCATGTCAGCGACCAGGTAGGTCCGTTCAGTGAGTTCATTTCCCACCAACCACGGATATCCCATGGAATGAGGGCGGGAATCATCAGGCAACCGAGTAATGTCATCAGTAATACTTTCCACCAAGGTGTATCTATGATAAGTGGGAAGGCGGAACAATCGCCGAAGTAGAATAATGCCGCTCCTATCAGCGTACCCATAATCACCATCGGGTGCAGCCGCACGAGGCGGCGTTTGAAGAAATCCCAAGTCGTCATCCGGTCCCAGCGGTCGTCGTAAGCGTAACCAATAACAAAGCCGGAGAGGACAAAGAAGAAATCCACTGCCAGATAGCCGTGGTTCAGTATCTGATAGACAGGTCCTGCCGAGTAAGTTTCGAGTAAGTGGAAAGCTACCACAATCATGGCAGCTACGCCGCGAAGCCCGTCCAGTATTTCGTAGCGGGGCTTGGATGCTAAGTAAGTTGTTGTTGTCATTCTATTGATATTTGATTTATATTTACGTTTCAAAAAAAAGCCCTGCTATATTTTCACAAACTTGGCAGGGCAGAGTTATCCAGATATCTGATATTATCAGTTTTATTTCGTCGGCAAAGTTATCCCGCAATGAGATAGCTTGTTTATCCTATTGTTTATTAGAATTGTCTTATATTTGCATATCCTCTCTTTCTGAGCAGAAAATAGGGGTGAAACATAAATTATAGTGCAATGTTGCAACCGGAAAAGCAATCTTTTATATTTGATAGTGTCCATTTGGCTCCTGAGGAACAGATAGGGCTTCATAGTCAGTCCACTTGGGAAGTGTGTCACATTATTGTCGGTTCGGGGATGCGCTTGATAGGTGACCGTACGGAGCCTTTTCAGTGTGGGGAGGTGGTGATGGTGCCGCCTGATATTCCTCATTGCTGGTATTTCGACAACCATGTGACGGACTCCGAGGGGAGGATAGCCAATACTGCCGTGATGTTTGGTACGGACTTTCTGGATAATTGTTCAGCGGTTTTTCCCGAACTCAGTGAGTGTATCGGTCGGTTGAAGGTGAAGCGGGATGCGGTGAAGTTCGACCGTGAAAAGTCAGTTCTCGTTGCTTCCATACTTGATGAGATGCGTTACGTGAATGCTGCCGAACGTGTCGCGCTGATAATGAGACTTCTTCCTATCATTGCCACTGCTGATTGTGAATCGATAATCGGTAAATATAGGAAGATAGATAAGGAGAAGGACCGTTTGAATCAGATACAGATTTATGTGGTGTGCAATGCCAGACGTGAGATTACGCTCGATGATGTGGCACGCCATGTAGGCATGAACCGTGCTTCTTTTTGCGTTTTCTTCAAGAAAGCTACTGGGAAGACGTTTGTCAACTACCTCAATGAGTATCGTATAGAGCTTGCTTGCCAGTTATTGGAAGAAAAGAGGATGGCTGTTTCGGAGATATGTTACCAGGTGGGTTTTAATAATGTGCCTTACTTCAACCGGGTGTTTAAGAAACAGAAAGGTGTGGCGCCGACGGAATATAGCCGTTCGTAGTTAGCTCCTTGATATTTTGTACGATTCATTTTATTTTTTGAGTATTCTCTTCAAACCGGCAATATCCAACAGGTTAACAGTCTCAAAGTTTCCTTTATAGAATATCCCTAGATTATTGAAGACACAAGGCAAGTCTTTGGCTTTTTGTAGTGTATCCACTTCGATTAGAGATAGGCGGATGTCATGCATTTTGCAATACTGCTCTATTGTCTCTATGTTTTGATAGATATAGGGGCATTGCATATCATAATAAATCGTCAGTTCTTTGTTATCAATCTCTTGTCTCTTAGCGTTCTGCGTGAACTTGGGCGTTGTCCCGTCCAAAGAAAGCGCAAGCAGTTCATATCCGTTATCGGTAGTATCTACCACCTCAAAGCCGAACTTCTTCGCAAAAGACTGGTCCGAAAGCCATGCTTTCTGTTTCTTTGCTCCGAGCATACAAATGCCGGATTTGCCCTTCTCTTTGGCGTCGGCTATGCAATACTCCATCAGCATGCGTCCATAGCCTTTTCCTTTCTCGCCGCCAAGAACCCATAAGCAATATATATAATAGTAGTTGTCGCCGACAATAGGAACCCAAGCCGTTTCAAGAGGAGCGTATTCGATAAAAACAGTAGCCTTTGCATTCAGCTTTCTAAAGACATGACCTTCATTCAGCCGGTCGGCAAGCCATTGGCGCTTGGCATCAATACCCGGGTGGAACTTCTTGCTGCGGATAATGCAGCATAGGTGTTCGTTGACGAGGTTTTCCGGTGTCAGGTTTATAAAATCAGCATCCATATGTGTACTCTCCTTTATATTTAGTTGTGCGATTGTAATCATGTCTCTTGACTGGCATTGTTCGCACGCAAAAATAGTGAATTAATATGTATATCAACTTGTAAGAACAGGAAAATAAGGAAACAAAAAGATTTGCAGAAAGAGGAAGCATTTCATTCTTCTTTTTTTAGCAACTCTGTATGTAAAACGAGTGTGCAAATATCCGGCGTCAGATAAATGTCCCCTTGTGTGTCTATCCTTCTGTAATATAAATGTACTGTATTACAGTGATTTACTGTTTGCTCTATTCCCTCTATTTATCCCCCTCGTACGTTACATTGTTTAGGGGTTACTTATTATTTTTGTTCATATCAATTAAAGAGATACGATATGACTATTATTAATTATCATTTAAAGTAATAATTATGGAAGAGAAGAACAAGAACTATCCGAGTTACATGGGCGAATTTTATGCTCTTAATCCAACTAAGTTTGAGAAAAGAAAGAATAACGTGAAGCCGAAACTTTACTTGGGACTGGCAGTATTGGCTGTTATCGTGGTTATCTTTCCCGGTTTTATTCCTATGGCAAGCTGGCTAATACGCACGGTGGGAGTGATTGCTGCCCTATTATGCCTGTTGGCTGCCTATATGAGTAGCTTTGACATATACAATATACAAAGCGGCGGAAAGATAAAAGACCTGGGTGTGAAGAAATTCAAGCGCAACGAGACGGACCCGCAGCGAATTCTGAAAGCCTTTCTGGAGAAGGATCTTGAATATTTGGCTGAACTACCCGGTGGAAGCAGTGAACCGGTACAGATCCATATAGAAGAAGACCCTATCGGACACGAAATGTACTGCCTGCTCACTACTTACGACTCAGATTCCAATATCGTCGGTCTCGCCGATGTTATCACGCTCGCCGGCAGTGATTATGATGAAAATATTGATCTCGTCAAACAGATGATTAAGGAAGAGAAAGACAACTAACGAACTGATAAACCATGACGAAGAAATATTTCTTATTGATTTCCTTTCTGTGCCTGCTGCCTGCCGTGATGCAAGCACAGAAGGAATACCCTATAGAGCAGGTATCTGCCATCAACGTGGGCGACGGACGCATCTTGTACCGTGACCTGAAGACCGAAAAACCGCTGAATGGTGACCATCGGATTATTGACGGATATCATTCTGCTTATATCCAGGCCGAATTTAAAGATGGCTTTTACAATGGCAAGTACGAAGAACACGAGTACAACAAGTTGAAGTGTGAAGGCGTTTACAAAGACGGTCGGAAGAACGGCGTGTTCAAGATGTACAACGATGAAGGACAAGTAAAAGAAGAGAAGTCTTACAAGGAAGCCAAACTGGACGGAGCACATAGGACCTTTTACACTACCGGCAAGATAGAGCGCGAAGTGAACTATCGCAACGGCAAACAGGACGGCAAGGAACTGGCTTATGATTTTGACGGAACTCTCCGAAAAGACCATACTTACAAGAACGGCAAGCAAGTGGGCAAGCAATTCACCTTTCTGAAAGGTACCTACGAGCTCTACGAAACCGAGCATTACAATGAACTCGGACTGAAAGACGGAGACTATTCATCCGTATTTACTTTCGGTCTGCCACATGTGTTAGGCCACTACAAGAACGGACAGAAAGACGGTCGCTGGACCGAGATAGCCGAAAGTGGGGATACCTTAGTCATAGAAACTTATGTAAACGGTAGGGAAGAGGGGCTGCACGTCTCCTTTGATCCTAATACCGGCACTCGCAAGCGGGAATTCTACACGAAAGGCGACCGTAAGGACGGGCTTTACCGCGAGTACAACACCGATAACGGAGAGCTAATTTATGAAGCAACCTATCAGTTTGGACGTCTTCACGGGAAAGAACGCCGCCTCGTCTCTACCAACCGCTACGATTATTGGGAAATATCCACCTATACAAACGGGCGTCAAAGCGGGCCGTTCGAGTCGCGTTATGTAAAGAATGATCGTGTGCGTGAGGTAGGAGAATGCCTCAATGGTCGTCGCATCGGCCGATGGAAACTGTACGATATTGACGGAAAATTGGAGAAAGAATGGGAAGAAACGAAATAGTTAGGCTGAAAAAACTTACATTTGGAGGTGCTAACTATCTGCTTGAACTTTATCTGCTCAAGATTGAAGGCGAAACATACCTTTAACCTCCATCCGGAAGCGTAAGGAAAAAGCACAGTATAAACCATTTAAAACAGGAAATATGGACGAAACACTGGAACAGCAGTTCGATGACCGGGAAGACAATGATAATCGCAACGAGGTTTATAATCCCCGGATGTACGAAGAAGAAGAAATGAATGCTTTGGAAGCTCATATCGAAAAGTATTTCGGAACTTTTGATTCCGTTTTCCATGAAATAGCTTCGCCGGACATCCATGTCGATATCTACATCATCGAGCCGACGCCCGAAAGGAACTACTATACCTTGGTTACCGGCGGCATGGGTGCCCGTCGCATGAATGTACCCGGAGAACTGAAAGAATATAAGCTGGAACGCGCCGAAGTCTTGGTTTATCTGCCTGCCGACTGGAATATACAGGGAAACGACGAGAAAGATTACTGGCCCCTGCGCTGGTTGAAGATACTTGCCCGCCTGCCGATAGAGGAGGACTCTTGGCTGGGGTGGGGGCATACCGTGCCCAATGGAGGCCCTTTTGCTGAGAACACACAGCTTTCCGGCGTGATGCTGATTAGTCCGGAGAACGAGGATGAAGAGTCTGCCGTCTGCCCGTTGCCCAATGGCGAGGAAGTGAACTTCTACCAGATGTTTCCGCTGTATGAGGAAGAAATGAACTTCAAGGTAGAGCATAATGCCGAAGAATTACTGGAGATGATGGACGACGTCAGTGCGGTAATCGACCTTAACCGCCCGAATGTGTGTGCCGAATGAGTAAAGAACAAGTGGATTGTTGACTATGAGTAAGATTTTCTGTATCCTGTTTCTTTATCTTTTTACTATATCGGGTGTCTTTGCGCAAGGGGTGGGGGCGGTTTCTTTCTTTTGCGAAGTAGATACGGCGTTTCAGCAAGTCCATGTCGGCAATGAAGTGCAGGTATGCTACCTCAGCAACCGGAAGATGGAGAAACATACCCCGCCTGTGTGGGAAGCGGAGGAGGTGGAACGGATTTCGGGGCCTCATGCAATGACTTCGTCGAGGATGAAAACGGTAAACGGAAGTTCAGAGGTAGTGTCCTTGCAAGGCTTCTATTATGCGGTGCGCTTTCTGAAACCGGGAACTTTCAAGCTGCCGGTCATTACGACGGTCATTGACGGGAATACTTATACTTGTGAACCGGCAATGGTCCGTGTGCTGCCCGCCGAATCCTCGGAAGGGGTGGAGTGTACACTAACCGTAGAGCCACCCAACCCCAAGTCCGGACAGGAATTCCTGCTGATACTGACCTGTAACCGCAAGCCGGACCCGCGTACGCCGACTTTCTATCATCCCGATATCGAACAGTTGTCTTCTTCGGGCACTTCCACCACCCGCAACGGGCAGGAGAAATACCGCTTTGTTTATAAGATGAAGGCCAAACGTCCGGGCAGCTATATCATTACTCCGTTGGATTTGACTTTCGGCGGTACGGAATATCCTTTGAAAACCTATCAGCTCGATGTGGAAAGCGGGGGATGCCTTTGGGCGTTCGTGGTGCTTTTCGTGTATCTAGGGCTGATTATCCGCTACTGGATGCAGTTTCGCAGGGAGCGGAAACAGGAATTGGCTGCTTTCGTCATTCGTACCGGGCGAATGAACCTCTCGGTGGATAATGCGACGACCCATTACGGACTGACGATGTTCTTTTCCATCTTTCCCCTTGTCATTTCCGGAATGACGGTGTATAATTGCTTGCAGGGTACTCCTCTTTACAATCCTCCCTTGTTTTGCATCGGCATTGTGGTTGTTCCCTTTCTGTTGGGGGCTCTATTCGCCTATACGCAATACCGGAAATTGTTCTTCAGAAAGGTGGAAACGAGACTCTCCATTGATGAACTTTACAACTTGATACAGAAGTTGGGAGCGGAGCATGATTGGTATTCCGAGCATGCCGGAGATGATTGTTTCGTGGGGCATACAAGCCACGGCTTCCTTGGGAGCAGTTGGGGGGAACTGATAATAGTTGTCTTCGATAAGGGGCAGGTCTGGATCAATAGCATTTGTGATTTGCACCAACGTGCTGCGATTACCTCCTTCGGAAGGACGAAAAAGAATATCCGTCTGTTGGAAAAAGCGATTGCGGAGGCTGAAACAGAGAAACGTAAAACCAATCGGAACTAACTATGGAAGCAAGTACAAGAACATGGACTCCGAAATATTTCCTCGGATTACTTCCATTCCTGCTTTTGTCGGTTGCAGCCATTTGTATCGGGATATTCATTCCGAAGGAAGACCACTTGCGTTGGGGCTTGGAGTGTGTCGTGAATTGGGGTTTGTTGTTTTCGGGCGTATATGCGTTTTTTGTCTTATTTTGTTGGATATATGGAGCGGCGGGAACTCGGTTTGTACGTTGGGGATGCTCTGCTATTTTGGTTTTAATCTTCTTGTTTTCTTGTTTGGTAGTGCTTCTCTTAATGGACTTTAGCGCTGTATTCTCTCTTCCCGAAAAGAAATACTATGAAGATGATACTTACATCCTGCGGAAATATACGTATGACAGCTACGATATAGACTGTTACACCTCACTCGCCCTTTATAAAAAAGAAGGTATTATGGAACGATATATTCGTAATTCCATAGAATCTGTAATTTCGGATTTTCCTACTTCGGTGGATATAGACAGCGAATATACGGCTTTGGATAGCCTGGAAATCTTGCAAGTTCTTCCTATATCCGTAGGAGGAGACAGCATTCGTTATCGTTACCGTTTTCGCGGACGGGATGGGACGGCGACTATCTATATTGGAAACTACTATTAGAAACATTTATAAAAAAAGAATACTTATGGCATATACCGATGCTTTGAATCGAATGGATAACGACAAATTGCTGGATGTAGTGAAGAACTATCGTCAATACGATTATGATGAAGAGACCCGTGACACCGCCATCTCTATACTGGTGGAGCGTGGCTGGTCGTCCGAAGAATTGAAAATGTTCGGCTACCTTGATAACTGGAACTACGATGAAGCGGAGAGGCAGTACAATGCTTACCGCCGCAACTGTAAGATAGGCTTTGCTTTTTTGGTATTGAGTTTGGGTATGCTTTTCATTGTCTATTTTGTGTTTATGTATCTGGCTTTTCTCAGTCAGCAGAAGTTTTACAAGGCGTTGGGCAAGGAAGATGAAAGCAGTATGAGCGGCGATATGTTCTGGAATGTGATGCTCTATTTTCACCTGCGAAACAGGATGCGTGAACAGTTGAAAGGAATCAGTTGAGGATATTATCATCTATCAATGAATAAGAGGAAGCAAAGACTGAAGAATAAACAGCGTGAACTACGGCGAGAAGCACGGATGCAGGCTAGGCTTGCCCGGGGCGAAGGCAAGATAGCCCGCTGGAAAATTGTAGTGCCGGTTATTGTTCTCCTTTTCCTGTTGCACTGCCGTTTTTGGCATGCCGAAGAAGAGTGGCTGATGTGTACTGTATTGGGAACCACCGGTTATCAAAGCCTTACAGGTAATTTGTGCGGTATATTTGTGATACTCGGCGTTGGCGGCTGGATGCTTTACGCCCGTTTCCACAACCGGCGGAATGAGAGGAAGGAGAGCCGCCTGCGTTGGCTGGGAATGAACCTGCTGTATGGCTTCTTTTGGGGAGCAGGCATGGCGGCGCTGTGCAGCAATATAGCGCTGGTCGGTCTTTTCCGGTTGAATGCGAGTTTTGCTTCCGAGGTGCAGACGTATGAGTTCGAAGTGGCGGGTTCTGCTGTGCACGACCGCAAACCTCAAAGCCGTACCCGCTATTCTGCCTCTTGGCTACTGAATTCTTTTTCTTATGGAGAGATATTTATAAATGACGACAAATACAAGCGCATCTATGTCTCCCCAAGAACAGCAGGCCAGTTTGGAATGATGCAAGGCTATCGGGTGAAGATCGAATTGGCTGACGGATGTTTAGGGTGGGGAGTTGTCAAGAGAATTGATACGATAGCTACTCTTTATCCGAAGACACAGGGCGATGTCGTTTATGTAAACAAAAAAGCAGCTACACAGTCCCCTGACTCATGCATAACGCAGAGAAAGGCTTATACTTTTTCTTATACTTGGCAAGATATTCATATATTTGCCCGACTCCGTAACATCAATTTATCGGACACGGCGCACGTCATCGTAAACCGCTACGTGGATAATACAAGAGATATTCCCGTTTGGGAAATTGACATACGTGACTCCGTTCAGCGGGACATGGCAAGAGTAATACTGATTCATGGGGAAACGGGTGAGGTGTTGATGGACTCTTATGAATAGGACAAACAAAATGATGAAACTTAGATATCTGGTAGGAATAATATTGTGCGGCAGTCTGTTGGCTGCTTGTGGTCCTGACCGTCGCGTGGTACTGGCCGAACAATTGATGGCTGCAAAAGAGACCGACAGTGCCATCGCGGTGATGCAAGCAATAGAGGAACCTGTACATCGGCTTTCGGATCGTGACTACGCTCTTTATGCCTTGTTGATGTCCGAGGCAGTCCATCGCAAACAACAACTCAATGCGGCATTGGATACTTTGCTGCTTCCTGCTATTAAATACTTCAGCCAATCGGGCGATTCTTTGTATGCCGAGCGTGTCCTTTACTGCAAGGGGCATTTGGAAATAAAGCTTTTACGCAACAGAGACGCCATGCAATCTTTCTTGAAGGCATTGCTTTTTCTGCAAGGCAGTGGCAATTACGAACAACTCTACCGGGTAAATACTTGGTTGGGAGTGGTGTGTCTTAACCAAGGTGAATACTCAGGTAAAGTACGCTACTCGAAGGAAGCGCTGAACGCTGCCTTGAAGATGGGTAATAACTTCTACAAGAACCTGGCCTTGAACGACATATCCACAGGATATTATTTTCAAACTAAGTATGACAGTGCTTTATATTATGCCCAAGCGGCATACGATGCTGCTATAGCCGATACTCTTCCCGGTCAGTTGCGCTTTGTATATACCAACTTGGGCGCTATCTATGCCGAGATGGGGAACAATGAGGAAGCTTTGGAATATATAAACAAATCTATTGCTCTCCGTCCTGAAGAAGACTCGCTTGCTATTCTTGGATTGTACAACAATAAGGTGGACTTGTTTGGTAAATTGGGACAGTATGACTCCGCTTATTACTATTTCAAAAAAGCAATTACCTGCCCTTATCTTGACGATCAGGCAGATGCTTACAGGCTTATGTCGCGTTCTTATTATAAAATGCAGAGACCGGCAGATGCATATTCTCTGCTTACAAAGAGCATGGAACTGGCGGATACAGTCAGAAACCGGCACCATACCGAAGAAGCCATTGCTTTACAGCAACTCTACCGGCACGAACAATTGTCGATAGAAAACCTTTACTGGCGTACTCAGGCGGCAGAAAGGCAGAGCAATGTATACCTTATGATTACACTCTCTTTACTGCTACTTTGGGGTACAAGTGGCATCTACTTGATTTATCGCCGTAACCGCCGTCGCTTGATAGCCCAACAACAACAGCTTGCCAGGCAGCAGAAAGAGCTGTACAAGGAGCGAGAAGTCAGCTCCGAGAGTCTGCGGCGCATGGTAGAGTTGGAACAGAAGGAAGTCAGACTGAAAGAAACTTTCTTCAGAAGGCTGAGCCAGCGTGTCGTGCAAGAGATAGAACGGGGCGGAAACATCATCCTTTCGGATGAAGACTGGGACGACATCGTACAGAATGCCGATATCATCTTCGATGGCTTCACCCGGCGTCTGCAACAAGAATACCCCAGTCTTAACAAAGACGACCTGCGCTATTGCTGCATGGTGAAGATGCAATTGTCCCAGTCGGAGATGTCACAAATCATGCACCTGGAGAAAGATTCAGTAAAGAAACGCTTGAAGCGCATTCGTATGGAGAAGATGGGAGCGGATAGTGGCGTTACACTTGAAGAGTTGTTGCGGCAGTTCTAAAATGATATTCATATCGCGAAAAAAATGAGCTAAATGACAAGCATAGTATAGTGAGCCACCTCCAAGTCTCAACCTAGATCTATTCTTTTTGAGAGTGATGCAAGCTCCCACTACGGCAGAGGTACTTTCCCATTACGACTGAAGTACCTTCCCAATACGACTGAAGTACCCTCCCATTACGACTGAACTAATGTCCCACTACTATTGATTGGGGTGGGACATAAACTATGCACTCAGTCAGCAACTTACGTGGAAACTTTCGCGGATAATTATAAATTCCCATTTAGTTCAAATCTTCGTCATTAAATTAGTAGGTTCTTCTTCTTAGAGATACCTGTGGTAGGTATGCTTTGACGTATAGGCATAAAAAAAGGAGTACCGCTGTACTCCAACCTTTGTTAACCTTAAATCTAATACTATGAAAAACACATTGCAAAGGTACGGACTTTTGGGAAATCTCCAAATAAAACAAATAAATTAGTGTGTTTTATAACATGTTTTAGTAAAATACGTGGCTTTGTTAAGGCTTGCTAAGGATTTGAGCCCTCTCCGTGTGTATTTTCTAAAAAAGAATTATCTTTGCACAAAGCGAAAATAAGCTGCACTCGGTTTGCATTATTTTTGCCTCATTCTAAAAAAAGAGCATACTAACCCCTAAAAGAGATACCGTTGTGAGCGAAGAAGATATTGTCCTTACCCCGATGATGAAACAGTTTCTTGACCTGAAAGCAAAACATCCCGATGCTGTGATGCTGTTTCGTTGCGGTGACTTCTACGAGACTTATTCCACCGATGCCATTGTTGCCGCCGAAATATTAGGCATCACGCTGACCAAGCGTGCCAACGGCAAGGGAAAGACAATTGAAATGGCCGGTTTCCCTCATCACGCGCTCGATACCTACCTGCCTAAACTGATCCGTGCCGGCAAGCGTGTAGCCATCTGCGACCAGCTGGAAGACCCGAAACTTACGAAGAAACTCGTAAAGCGGGGGATCACAGAGTTGGTGACGCCGGGTGTATCTATCAACGATAATATATTGAACTATCGGGAGAATAACTTCCTGGCTGCCGTACACTTCGGTAAAGGCGCCTGTGGAGTGGCTTTTCTGGATATATCTACGGGTGAGTTTCTCACAGCCGAAGGTCCTTTCGATTATGTGGACAAGCTGTTGAATAACTTCGCCCCGAAAGAAGTACTTTTTGAGCGTGGTAAGCGCGGCATGTTCGAAGGTAACTTCGGAAGCAAATTCTTTACCTTCGAGCTGGACGACTGGGTATTTACAGAAACTACCGCCCGTGAGAAGTTGCTGAAGCATTTCGAAGTAAAGAACCTGAAAGGCTTTGGTGTGGAGCATCTCAAGAATGGTATTATAGCTTCGGGGGCTATCCTGCAATACCTCCTTATGACGCAGCATACGCAAATCGGCCATATCACCTCGTTGGCCCGTATCGAGGAAGATAAATACGTCCGTTTGGATAAGTTCACTGTGCGCAGCCTGGAGCTCATGGGTAGCATGAACGATGGCGGCAGCAGTTTGCTCAATGTCATAGATAGAACTATCAGTCCGATGGGTGCCCGCCTGTTGAAGCGCTGGCTGGTATTCCCGCTGAAAGATGTACAACCCATTAACGAACGCCTCAATGTGGTGGAATACTTCTTCCGCCAGCCCGACTTCAAGGAACTGATTGAAGAACAATTGCACTTGATTGGTGATTTGGAGCGTATCATCTCTAAAGTAGCCGTAGGGCGTGTATCGCCGCGTGAGGTCGTGGCATTGAAGGTGGCTTTGCAAGCTATCGAACCTATTAAAGAGGCTTGTATGGAAGCGGATAATGCCAGCTTGAACCATATCGGCGAACAATTGAATATTTGCCAGTCTATTCGTGACCGTATAGCGAAGGAAATCAATAACGATCCTCCGTTGCTTATCAATAAAGGTGGTGTCATCAAGTCGGGCGTGAATGCCGAACTGGATGAACTGCGCAGTATAGCCTACTCCGGCAAAGACTATCTTTTGCAGATTCAGCAGCGTGAGAGTGAGGCAACGGGTATTCCCAGTTTGAAGATAGCCTACAACAATGTGTTCGGTTACTATATCGAAGTGCGCAATGTGCATAAGGATAAAGTACCCCAAGAGTGGATTCGCAAGCAGACCTTAGTCAACGCGGAGCGCTACATCACGCAAGAGTTAAAGGTATACGAAGACAAGATACTCGGTGCGGAAGATAAGATACTGGTGCTCGAAACACAACTATATACCGAATTGGTGCAAGCCTTGAGCGAGTTTATTCCCGCTATTCAGATCAATGCCAATCAGATAGCCCGTCTGGACTGTTTGCTCTCTTTCTCTACGGCGGCACGTGAGAACAACTATATCCGCCCTGTAATTGAAGATAATGATGTACTTGAAATCCGTCAGGGACGCCATCCTGTTATCGAGAAGCAGCTTCCGATAGGAGAGAAGTACATTGCCAACGATGTGAAGCTGGATAGCGATACGCAGCAGATCATCATTATTACGGGTCCCAATATGGCGGGTAAATCCGCTTTGCTGAGACAAACGGCATTGATTACACTGCTGGCGCAAATCGGTAGCTTTGTTCCTGCCGAGAGTGCGCATATCGGACTCGTGGATAAGATATTCACCCGTGTAGGTGCCAGTGATAACATCTCCGTAGGCGAATCTACCTTCATGGTAGAGATGAACGAGGCGGCCGACATCCTGAATAACCTCTCTTCGAGGAGCTTGGTGCTTTTTGACGAGCTGGGGCGCGGTACCTCTACCTACGACGGCATTTCTATCGCCTGGGCCATTGTAGAGCATATACACGAGCATCCCAAAGCTAAGGCACGTACTTTGTTTGCCACTCACTACCACGAATTAAATGAAATGGAGAAGACGTTCAAACGTATCAAGAACTACAACGTCTCGGTGAAGGAAGTCGAAAATAAAGTCATTTTCCTTCGTAAACTGGAACGTGGCGGCAGCGAGCACTCTTTTGGTATTCATGTAGCCAAGATGGCGGGTATGCCCAAGAGTATCGTAAAACGTGCCAACGATATCCTGAAACAACTTGAAACAGACAACCGCCAGCAAGGAATCTCCGGCAAACCGATGGCGGAAGTAGGAGAGACCCGTGGCGGCATGCAACTTAGTTTCTTCCAGTTGGATGACCCGATATTGTGCCAAATACGTGACGAGATACTCAATTTGGATGTGAATAACCTGACACCACTCGAGGCACTAAATAAATTGAGTGATATTAAGAGAATTGTAAAGGGAAAGTAATTACTTTCTCTCTACAATTCGTTTGAAAGATCTTCTTGTCCTGATGATTTTTCCTTCTTCACATGTTCTTTTTGTTGTTCCCTGTATTGTCGTGGCGGCATGCCATAACGCTGAGAGAACAGTTTGTAGAATGTTCCACGATTATTGAATCCTGTTTGATCCATAATCTCTTCAATGGTAAGGTTCTTAATTACTAACAGCCGTTCTGCCATCGTGAGCCGGTATTCTTTGATAATATCGGCAGGCGACTTTTCAGTTATCGGTTTTAACTTCCGGTAGAACTGACGGGTGCTGTATCCCATTTCGCTACTCAGTAATTCTACTTGCAAATCGGGATTTGCTATATTCTTTTCAATGATTTCACGCATTCTGTCCAGGAATTCCTGATCTTCTTTGTGTATGCAGTTACCATTTTCTACTGTAAAGGAACTGAAAATAGAGCTATAATATTCTTTTAAATCTGCTTCCCGTTTGATGAGGCGGTAAACTATTTGGGTAAGATACTTCACGTTGAAGGGCTTGGTAACGTAGGCTTCCGCTCCCGATTCAATACCTTTTACCTGATCGTCTTCATGGTGCAGAGCAGAAAGTAGAATCAGCGGAATATGACTCCACAGCTTATTCTGTTTTATTTTCCTTGCAAAAGACAATCCGTCTATATCGGGCATCATTACATCGGAAATAATTAAATCGGGTTGTTTTAATTCCAGGCTGGCTAATGCGTCTTTTGCATTGCTGAAGGAATGTACATTGTATTTATCTACAAATATTTCTGAAACGAACCACAACATGGAAGGGTCATCATCAATAACCATAATTGTCTGTTTGCTTGCATCAAAATCTGTGGCAGTCTTTTCTAGTTCAATAGGTTTGTCAATAGCAGTAGTATGTAGTGATCCTGCTTCATATGTGGTTTGCGGGCTTTCTTGTACGGTTGTCGCAAGTTCGGGTAAAGTGACCGTGAAAGTAGTCAGCTCGTTCGGAATACTTTCTACATTGATTTTTCCATTTAACTGTGTAATCATACTCTTGCAAATGGCTAATCCAAGACCATTCCGTGAGTTCTTGCCGTTCATCTCCACCGAATCCAGTATCTTGTAACGGTCGAAAATCTTAGCTAAGTTTTCTTTGGCTATTCCTTTTCCCGAGTTAGATATACAAAGGGTCAGTAACTGCCTTTCTACTTTCAGTTCTATTGTAATGATACCTTTATCGGGGGTGTATTTAAAAGCGTTAGAAACCAAATTATTGGCTATCTTGTTGAAACAACTGAGGTCTGTATTCCATTCAAGGTCGGGGGTAATGTGCAACTGATAACGCATCCCTCTGTTCTCTGCTAATTCTTCGAAAGATTCCGCTATGTTTCCGAGTTTTTCCGATACGGGCTGCCGTTGGATAGAAAGCACTTTATTGCCCGTCTCCAATCTGCGGAATTCAAGCAATTCCTGAATGAGATTATTCAGTTTTTCCGTGTTTTGTTGTATCATTTTTGCGTATCGCTGAACGTATGGGTCGATAGCGGGGTAGGCGAGTATCTTCTCACAAGGACCATAAATCAAGGTTAGTGGAGTGCAGAATTCATGCGTGATATTGGTGAAGAATCGTAGTTTGGATTCGTAAATTTCTTCTTTCTTCTGTCGGTCCATTTTGTCTAATATACGGTGCTGTTTGCGGCGGTAAGCGTAAACAACTCTATAAACCCCTATCGTACAAAGTAACACAAACAGTATGAAATAAACCGCATAAGCCCAGTAACTGAGATACCATGGCGGAGTAATACGTACAATGATAGACTGTGTCTGACTTTCTTTGCCGTTCATATTATTTTTGTACTTCACCAGTAGGGTATATTCTCCCGGGGGAAGATTGGAAAAGATGGCACTGGCTGATGTTCCGCTCTCTATCCATTGACTGCTCACACCTTCCAACTTATAGGAGTAAGAGTAATTGTTGCCATTAATGTAATCGATAGCCATGAAATTGATTTGAAAGAAGTTCTGGCTGTAATCCAATTGAAGGATTGTCCAGTCTTCTTTCTTTTGCAGGAACTCATAGATGTTGTGCTCTTTTCCGAAGATGGATAATCCTTTCAGACTGATTTGCGGCATATATTCCTCGGTGGTGAAGGTGTTGGTTTGGATGGTGACAAATCCGTTGGTGCCTCCAAAGAACATGGTTTCCGAAGCGATATCTTTATGGAATGCGCCATCGCTGAATTCGGTGATTTCCAATCCGCTTGTACTATTATAATTTTGTCCTGTACGGGTGTCGGGGTTGAAACGTATCAATCCTTGATTGGTACTCATCCAAAGGTTGCCTTGTTGGTCTTCTAATACTCCGTGTACGGTATTGTTCGAGAACAAATCAGCTTTCGTATATTGGGCGTTGTCCTGTTCAAAATGTAGTAATCCCGAGCTGGTTCCCAGCCAAAACCCCTTCGCATTTTTGTAAATGGCAAAAATATCGTTGGCAGTCTGGCTATTCACGATATCGTCAAAACGATATGGTGCCATTTGTCCTGTTTCTATGTTCATGCGATAGGCGCCTTGCCCACGATTGCCAAACCAAAGTATGGAATCATTTTCCTGGAAAGAGGTGAAGAAATAATTCGATGCCATACGTCCGTCGTCAATTACCGTGCGATGGGCATACTTAACGATGGGATTGGCAGTGGTATTATTCAGAATAGCTTTAATAATCCCTTCACCTACGGTAGATATCCACAACGTCGAGTCATTCAGTTGTTTTATGGAGTGCACGTACTTCACCTTTTTCCCGTCTATCAAGATAACCAACTCTTTCAACTGTTTGCTTGCATACGAGTAATAGTTGACTCCATTTTCTGTGCCTATCCATAGCCTGTCTTTACGCCCGGGGGCAAAACAATAGACGGAGTTATCAGTCAGTGTGCTATTGTACGGCGAAAGACGGTCGAAAGAGGTGGATATGCTGTTACCCGGAGTGTAATTCTTAATGCGAAGTATGCCACCTCCCTTAGTACCTATCCATAAAGTTTGTTCCTGGTCGTAGTAGAGGGCGCGTACCGGATTGCTGATTTGATATACGGGAGTATCAAGCAGAGTGTTGGTTATGGAGAATGCATCGTTATAATACATGTACACGCCTTGCCCGTCCGTACCTACCCATACAATATCCTGAAATTTATCTTTCATCAGGCAGAAGATACCGGAATGTATTTCGGTGGTTTGTATCTGATACTTTATCTTTTGGTCGGACATATATTTCAGGACAATAAGCCCACTGTTCTTGAAGCCGATGTAGTAATCATTCTGTTGCTTGATAATGGAAGAGACTTCACCACGTGCTGTAATCTGGTCTTTCAGGTCGGCTATGTAGTATTGCTGTCGGTTGTTGAAGTCGTATTCGTAAAGGGCGTAGGTTTCATCGACGAAGCAAGCCATGTCTTTTTCAGCAAAAGCACGGAGTAGTTTGCCCTTGTATTTAAAGAGGTTATTAGAGCTTAATGTTATTTCTTGTTCCGTATTCTCAATTTGATAACTGCGAGTGTCGTCGTCGGAGGTAAATATCCATAGAATATTATTTGCATCTATCGTCATGGAAAGTACGTGACTGAATTCAAAATAGGGGATCTCTAATTTTCTAAAGGTTTGTGTCTCTTGTTGATAATGATAAAGATAACCATCGTCTTTCAGGATGAAGAGGATATTGTCTTTATTTTTCGCCATAAAGTATTGTCCTTTGAATGCTTCGAAACTCAGACTGGTTTGTTGTTTGACGTCGAGGCGGTTCAACCCATAATTGGTTTGAATCCATAATATATCTTCCTCGGATTCTGTTATTTGGTTTATCAGGTTTCCGGAGAGCAAGGATTTGGAAGGGTTGACGGGAGAATATAGATGTATGCCGTTACTATCGAAGATATTCAGACCATCACACGAACCAATCCAGATGATGCCCCGATGGTCTTGATAGAGAGATAGGATGGCACTGTTGGACAATCCGTTCTTGTTGGAGAATTGACGTAGGCTATATGCCTGAGCTTCAAATGGAAAAAAGTATAGTAAGCAAAGGAATAGTGATAGCAGCCCGTATGTCTTGCGGATGTTCTTCATAGTCGTGTGTTATAATATTATAGCTACAAAGATAATGTTAACCAAATAACTTTTATCCTAATTCGTAGAATAAAAGTTCGTTCTGATAATGACCACGTCCGTATCGAAACTGTATTATTATCATATCTACTCCCTACCTTCTCCCTATCTATAGGAAAGGAGTAGGTAGGGAGTAGGTAAGGAGAAAGTAAGGAGTAGATACGGACAGAGTACGTCTTGGCTGTGTTATTCAATGACAGCGGCAAATCCTCCGTTGCGTGCGAGGCGTACTGTTATTTTATCTCCTTTTTTGAGCGTACATTCTTTTTTCTTGTAATCCATGGCTTGATGATTGGCATTTATTCCGTCTTCAAAAGAGATCATTTGATAAGTTTGTCCTTCTTTCAGGAAATCGAGGTTCAATTCAAATATTCTTTCTTGTTGCTGATTGTTGGTCATGCCGCCGATGTACCATTTATCTCCTTTGCGTTTGGCTACGATGGCGTATTCGCCTACTTTAGCTTTCAAAGCTACGGTTTCATCCCAGGTTTGAGGAACTTGGGTGATGTACCGGGTACATTCGTCATTACGGTAGTAGAGGGTGGGATTGTCCGCCATCATTTGTAGCCCACTTTCAAAGATAACGAATAAAGCCATTTGGTAGGCACGTGTGCCTATGCTGGCCGAATTGGGACGTTCGGAACAATATATTTCGGGTTGCATACTGAGCATGGCCCCCGGAGTGTAGTCCATAGCGCCGACGGCGTTTCTCATGAAAGGTAGGAACACACTGTTATCCGGTCGGCATCCTCCCATTTGTTCCATGCCTCTTACGCCTTCATAAGACAATACATTCGGATATTTGTATTCCAATCCGGCAGGTTTGAATGATCCGTGAAAATCGACGAAAAGGTGATGTTTGGCGGCTTCCCGGGCTACTCTTTCGTAGTAGTTCACCATCCACTGGTCACTTCTATCCATAAAGTCGATCTTGACGCCTTTTACACCCCATTTTTCGAAGGTTTCAAACAGGTCGAAGTTGTTTTCTACTGTCAGCCACGTTAACCAAAGCACGATACCTACGTTTTTCTCTTTGCCGTAGCGGATAAGCTCGTGCACATCTACCATAGGATTCGGGGTATAGGGATCGCGGGTACTCATGGCCCAACCTTCGTCCATAATGATGTAGGGTATGCCGTAGTGGGCGGCGAAATCAATAAAATACTTATATGTATCGAGGTTGCAGCCTGATACGAAATTTACGTCAGGTCCGTAAGGTGTGGCTCCGTTCCACCATTCCCAGCTTGCCAATCCGGGCTTGATCCAGGAAGTGTCATCCAACACATTCTTGTCTGCCAGTCTGTAGGACATAGTATTTTCGAGGAGTTGACCGTCATTCTTGGTGATAACGAAATAACGCCAAGGGAAACTACGTTTTCCGTTGGTTTTGGCTATATAGTTAGCTTCGTTCAGTATTTTGACACTACGGTCGCCATCTTCTCCAAATTCAAGAGGAACTTTAGGGAATACAGAAGAAATGCCGTTATTATCAGTGCTTTTCAGGAAGATGGCAGGATAGTCTGTCAGTGCCGTTTCGCTGATTAGGATTTTGTTTCCTTTTTGGGTATCGATCAATATGGGCAGCAATGCCATTGGGTCGGATGATTTCCATTCTTTGCTTTGCAGATGGCGATATTCTTCTTCGTAAGCGGTTTTGAAACTACCGGGCTGTTGTACGTGTAGGAGGTAGTTGTCCGGGAAGTTAACCTGTAAGGTCTCGTCTTTCACTTCCACGGTTCCTTTTTTATCAGTTATGAAGCGATAAGAGAATCCGTCGTTAAAGGCACGAAATTCTACGGAATAGCCGCCTTTGAACTTCAGCAGGAGTTGGTTATACTGGTTGGATACCGTTGAGAATTTTAATGGAATAATAGGGCTTAACGATTCATTTATGTTCTTGCGCCCTATTCCGGAGAGTTTGGGATTGGCTCCCAGTTGCCAGTCATCGATCTGCATTTGCAGGTTGCATTGTTTTAGCAATGTCTCGTTTTGGTAGTCGACATCGTAGTAGATTTTGTCTGAAAGGTTCACTGAAATCCGAATGTTTCCGTCCGGCGAGATTAAGTTATGTGTTTTTTGGCCGTGGGCAAACAGGGAAATACAGATAATCAGTAGCAACAATAATTGTCTTTTCATAATAAATAATTTGTTTTGAGGTTGTGACATATATGTACTTATTTTATGCCATTTTTTAGTGAATAGAAACCTTTTCTACTTTGTTGGTATGGGATAGACATCGATTGTTTACATAGACCATAAAGCCCTTACCTTTACCGTATTTGCTTCCCTTCTTATCGTAGATAATAGTAATATTCTTACCTTGGCAATATACATTATCCAAGCAGAAATACTCCCAGTATCCGTCAGGAATAAGAGGGTTTACGATAATGCTTCCATCATCCTGCGGACGGATTCCCATTAATCCGGAGATTATCAGATTGCAGAAAGAAGAGTGATTATAATCTTTTCCTCTTTCTACTCCACCTTTGGAGTTGTCCCAGGTTCCGTCTTTCCATGATTTCAGGCGGGTTCTTGATATCCAGTCTCCTGTATAGGGATTTAGATTTTCGTCGATCCAGCAGATTGTATCGTTCTTGTCGGATAAGATGCGATGGCTGTTACTATAGGTTTTCAGTAGATCGAGATAATCTTTTTTAGCAATAAATGCAGGAGTATAGTTGTTGAAATAGTTACCCATTGCTGTAAGCACCATCGAGGTTAAATAGGGCCAACTAGGACCATTCCACTGGCATTCGTGCCCTTCGTATGAAATCTTGAAATCAGGGCAGCGTTGCTCTACGGTGGTGGGACCATAAGTTGCCGCAAATCCTTTTGAGTCGAAGAGTTGTTTCCATGCTATGGAATATTCATCCGGAGGTATGTTATAAAACCATGGTGCATATCCAAGAAGTTCACGGGCATGGGAGAATTCCATTTTACCATTTCGAGGTATAACTTTATAGAAATCGGCTTCTTTGTCCCAAAGTTTATTGTTTATCCTTTCTTTAATCTCACCGGCTTTTTTCTGATAAGCTTGCACTTCCATATCCTCACCTACGATTGATGCTATTTTTGCCAACGCAACGGCTTCGCCGTACATATAGCTATTGATTGTAGGACGATAACCGCGGCCTGATTCGGATAAGCGACCGGAAACAGACATTTCCATTCCATCCCTGTCATCGGTCTGCCAAAACATTCCGGTTGAATCTTGTTTTTCTTCTTCCCATTTGGCAAAGTTATTTTTTAGCTTCGGATATAAATCACTCAACAGTGTTTTATCATTATGTACTAAATAGTAATTGTAGATGGCATCTGCGGCACCAAAGCTATATAACCTGGGATTACCACCACCTGAAAACCAAAAAGAAGCATAATCGGATAGAATAGCGGAATCTTTCAACCAACGTCCTTCGTAAAAGTGATGATTAGCTGCACAACTGATTGTATTATATTTTCCTGCCCAAGGCACGTCCGGTAGGAATTCACTGATGACAAATCCTTCGGGAGTCTTCTTTATATGTTTTCTGTAGGTCCACCAGCGAAAGTAGTAAGTCTTTTCCAAAGCCTTATCCGGGCATTCGAAGAATGGAATATTCTTTTTCAGGAAATCTGCTGCATCGCAATTAGGAATATCTTGTTTGTACAACTCATTGTCTTCACTATTGAATTCGTTGACATAAGAATCAATGGTTGCGGAAGTATCTTTAATAAGTAAATTTTGCCCCTGTGATTGCAGGGGCAAAATGATACCTAAAGCTATAAATAACTTTTTTATTTGCATATACTTAGAAATTTAAGTCATGGTTATCATAGATTGCCAAACCTATTTGTTCCAAATGTTCATTTCTACCGTTGTACCAAAGCAACCATCTATCATTTTCTTGTATGGCGAATGGTTTGTAAGTGGCACTGGCATCCCATCCTCCTTCTGTAGGAGAAATAATCGGATTTTCGGAATATCTTTCCCAATTGGTGATTCCATCCTTAGAACGTGCCATTCCTATCTGTGCGAAGTTGATGTCAAAGAAACCGATATAAAACATTAAGTAGTCGTTTTCACGTTCTATTACTTGGCAAGCGGTCACTTTGTGCTGTTCCCAGCTCTTCGAGGGATCGGCTTTGAATACCGGATTGCTTTCTAATTTAGTCCAATGCAACCCGTCTTTACTAGTGGCATAACCGATAGCATCAGGCTCGTATTGTTCCCCTCCGGAATACCACATTTTGAAGACATTCTCGTGTTTGTCCCAGATTACGTGTGGGCACATGACTGCCACCTTCTCCCAGGGTTGTTCTGCCGATAATACAGGTTCTTTGCTTTGGCGTTCAAAGTTATAACCATCTTTGCTGATAGCATATCCGATCCATGATTTGCCATCGTTTTGCCCTGTGTACCACATGTGGTATATTCCATCTTTGTATACAACTACCGGACGATTCATGTCAGCTTCCCAACTACTGCCTTCAACGGGTGGTAATACGATTTGCGGTGCACTCCAATTCTTGCCATCCTTACTGGTTGATAATGCTATGCTTTTCTGAGGACGCCAGGAACAGTACATCTTGTAAGACACAGAATCTTTCAGCACGCAGATGTCGAATACTGTACCTAAGTCACCGCCTCCTAATACCGGATTGTTTTCGTATTTCGTCCATTTCCCGGCTACTGCTTCTTTCTGTGTCGTTTTCTTTGGAGTTATGGTACAACTGCAAATTCCGATGATGAGAGTAAGGCCTATTAATGCCTTCATTACATTTTTCTTCATATTTGTCTTTTCCTTTTTTTTACCTTTGCTTCCTTCCTGCTCATTGAGAGGAAGAAGA
The DNA here is from genome assembly GCA_023458215.1 of Bacteroidota bacterium. The sequence continues at coordinate 19,040 of JAEXAJ010000043.1, read as the reverse complement.
CAAAGGTAAAGATATTACATTATGTTTTAATTGTATCGTTCTTATTTCTTATCCCAACCGGGGTTTTGTTCCAATTTAGGATTCAATACTAGCTGTTCGGTGGGAATCGGTTGAAGGTATGCCTTTGCAGGGTCAAAATGGAAGTGTCCGTCTGTAATATGGCGCTGATAAGGTTCGAAATAACCTTCACTATCCACCCAGTAGTTATCTTGATTACGGTCAGGACTCCAGCTACTTACTTTTTCCATAAACTCGGCCTTGTTAATGGTAGCGGGAATGTGGAAGTCGTTCTGGAAATATTTCACTAACCAATCCAGTTTTTCAAACTGAGCGGCATTGGCACCTTGTATTCTGTCGTGATTCCACAGGTGGTGGGCACGCCAGCGTTTCAGGTCGTCGTGACGGTAACCTTCGCAAGCCAATTCTATACGGCGTTCGCGGCGAATCTCTTGTAGCAAGTTAGAAACAGCTACCCCCTCGTAGCCTCTGGCTGCGGTGAAGTCTCCTTTCGGGTCGGTATAACCAACGGCTACTGTGAGATGCGGCATACCTACTCTGTCGCGCAACTTGTTGATGGTGATGTCCAGATCATTTTGTGTAATGTTACCCAGTTCGGCTTTTGCCTCTGCGTAAATCAGTAATGCTTCGGCGTAGCGGAAGATGATGCTTCCCTTGATACTTCCCGAAATAGTCTCTTGCTCATTGGCATCGGGGTCGGCACCTTTGGCAAGTTCGTAGCCTGTAGAACATTTCTCTACACCGGAAAGGGTGATGTTCGGCTTGATAAAGATGACTGTCGTATCCTTGCCGTTGATCGTTCTTGGACGTCCGGGGATGTACATTGTTTGCGCCAGGCGTGGGTCACGATTGGCAACTACGTTCAGCAAGTTGGCATCACCTGCATAGTTATCGGCTAGGCTGATAGGCATTGCCTGAGTACCGTCTTTGCTGATGCAGAGGTAAGAATCTACCAATCCGCGGGTCAATCCTACGCCGGCTCCGTTACGTCCGGGGTTACGGTTGTCGTTGTGCCAAAATCCTAATGAACGGTCGAATTTCTTCCACAGCATAATTTCTTTACTGTTTGAGTAGTCCCAACGGTTGAATAACGTGTGGTAACCGTCTTTCACGCCTGTGTTGTCCAAGTCGAACAGCTGGCTGTCTATGACCAGTTTCGCCATTTTGGCCGCCTCTTCCATGTAGGATTGAACGTTACCCTCTCCTGCGAAAGGAGTGCCGGCATGATACTTTTCCCAAGTGGCTTCGAAAAGGGCAATTCGTGCTTTGTAGAGCATGGCTGCTTCTTTGGAGATACGTCCGGTTTGTTGTTGGTTGTATGTCGGCAGTCTGTCTATCGCGTCGTCCAAGTCTTTTAAAATATTGTCTGCCAGTTCATTCCGTTTCAGGCGGGCAGTGTACAACTCTTCAGATTCCAAGCCCAGTGTTGTGTCAATCCAGGGAGCACCACCAAATTTCCGTAGGAACTGTTCGTAGTAGAGCATGGCTCTGAAGAAGTAGGCTTCGCCAATATACTTCCGGGCTTTTTCCGGTTCGGGAGACTTGTCACAGTTGTCCAACAAGAAGTTGACACTGCGTATTTTCCCCCATTCAGTGGTTCCCCAGCCTTCGCCGCTGGAAGGAACCTGGTGCAGACCTTCAATCAGGTCTTTATTGTCCTGGTAGTTGTCGCTAAGCAGATTGTCCGAACCTCGGTCTATATGGTAGATATAGTTGTTGGGCGAACCCCAAAAGGAGGTGTAGAACTGATTTACATATAGTTTGCATTCGTCTGCCGTATAGGTCAGGTTCACATCCGTAATCTGATTCAACGGGCCTTTTACCAGCCAGTCTTCGCAAGAAGACATTGCCATACCAGTGAACAGGCAGAGTATATAGATTAACTTTTTCATGGTTCTTGTATTTTTAGAGTTTTAGAATGTAACGTTAACACCAAAAGAAATTGACTTGGAGATGGGATATGCGCCGCCCCACGGAGCTTCGGGGTCAAAGTTTTCGTTGATACCGGTAAAGGTCAGCAGATTGTCTCCGCTAAAGTAGAAACGTACTCTTTCCAGTCCCACTTTACTGATAATGTTTTCCGGTAACGAGTATCCCAATTGGATGTTCTTCAAGCGGCAATAGGCACCGGTATCCATATAGCGGGTTTGTTTTTGCAAGTTCTTACTGTTGCTCCACAGATAGAGTCTTGGCAGCCATGGATCCGGATTACTTCCATCATCACGCCAGCAGTCCAGTGTATTTTTCCATACATTGGATCCCCACTGTCCGCCTCCGAGACCGAAGGCTACGGGACCTTCCAGCCACAGGTCGCGCTTCATGGTTCCTTGCAGGAACATAGAGAAGTCGATACCGTTCCAGTCTGCGTTGAAGCCGAAACCGAAGTTAAATCGTGGCGTATCGTTACCGATGATAGAGAGGTCTCCATGATCTTCCAGCGTTTGATTTCCATCGTTGATGTTAGGATCGTCATCTAGATTCACATATTTGATGTCACCGATAACCCAGTTACCACCAAACTTATTCTGTACACCGGAATCGTTGATGGTTTTTGCTTCGTTAGGATCGGTCATAATGTGGTCGGTGGTATAACCCCAGATTTCGCCCATCTTTTTGCCTACGTAGTAGTCGTTAATCAGACCTTTGGGGTTTGAATACTTCATTACGGTACCCTGATAATCAGAGAGGTTGAACGATACGCTGTAGTTGAAAGGTTTGGATGCCAGCGTAAACTGATCTCTCCATCCCAGTGTCAGTTCCCATCCTTCATTGCGGATGTCGGCATTGTTGGTATCAGGAGAGTTTACGCCCAATACGGCAGGTAGTGTAACGCCCTTCGTGATAAGTCCGATAATGTCTCTTCTGTACCAGTCGAATGACATGGTGAACCGGTTATTCAGTGCAGCGATGTCGATACCAAAGTCCAATGTGCGGTTCTTCTCCCACGTGTTGTAGGCAATCATATTGGGAGAACCGAAAGCACTGATTCGCTCTTCGCCCATGATATAGTCCGTTGTGGCATTGTAGGGTACGGTAGAGATATATTGGTAGCTTTTACCTCGCATATTGCCCAGTTCACCCCAAGAACCTCTTAAACGCAGTTCGGAAAGTATGGAGGTATAGGGTTCGAAGAAAGCTTCCTTGGCTACGTTCCAACCAGCTGAGAAAGCCGGGAAAGTGCCCCATTGGTGTCCTTCGGCATAGCGGGAAGAACCGTCTCTGCGCAGGTCGAATTCAAAGAGGTAGCGGCTCTTGTAGTCGTAGTTGAAGCGACCGAAGAAACCGAGGGTGGTATAGTGGTCCAAAGAGTCCCAGGCTTCAATTTTTCCCGTACTGGTAGAGATAGACGGTTGGCTGGGTAGAACCATTCCCATCTTGTTGGCATAGAGTCCGAAGGTCTTCTTGTATTCCGATTGCATACCGGCCATTAACTTGAAGTTGTGTCCTTTGAATTCTTTTTCGTATGTGGTGTAAGCGTTCATTGATGAGAAATCGTCGTTACTCGACTCTTGCCATACGCGTGTGTCCTCGGAGCCGAATCCACCTTCAAGATAAGGCTGATTGCTTACTGAGTAAGAGTATATAAGACCTTTGGAATAACTGCGCTTGTTCATCCATTTGTTGTAGGTGAAGTCGGCATTGATAGTCCAACCCTTTAGCGGTCTGATGACTACATTGGCAGTACCCCAGAAGTTGTCAGTATATGAGGTCTGCGGATTGGCATCGGCAATGAATACCATACGTCCGGCGGGGGAGAAGTGACCGTTTGGATCTTTTACAGGGATAGTAGGCCATACTACTTGTGTCCACCCAATCATATCGTTGACACTGCCACCCGGATTCATGCCGTAGGCAGGAGATACGCCTTTCTCGTGTGCATAACGCACGTTGAAGCCCACTGTCAACCACTTCGTCACGTCAGATGTGATTTTGGCTAACGCATTGTAACGTTGATAGTAATCGTCGTAATATCTTAGTTTGCCTTCATCTCTCAGGTAACCCATAGACATGACGTATGTGGTTTTGTCGCTACCACCCCGGATGGAGATGTTGTGTTGTTGGTTGAGTTGGTTATTCTTAAACATGGCTTTCTGCCAGTCTTCATTGGCGTTTGATCGTCCGTCGCCCCAGTCAGCCCAGCGGTCCGGATTGTCTCTCAGCGGTACATTGTTGGGGATGCTGGTCGGGTCGTTATAGTACTGTTCGATGCGTCCCATAGTCTCCATATCGATAACACCGCTACCGCCTCCGTTGATGTCGGATTCTCTGAATAGCTTGGCGAATTCCAGTGAACCGGCTGTTTTGGGCAATACGGTCGGGCTGTTGAAAGAAAAGTTATTATTGTAGTTGATAACGGTCTTTTCATTCTTCTTTCCTGACTTGGTAGTAACTAATATGACACCATAAGCGGCCTGTGCACCGTAGATTGCACTTGCGGCAGCATCTTTCAGTACGGTTAGTGTTTCGATGTCATTGGGGTTCAGGTCATCGAAGTAGCCGGTTACGCCGTCGATGATGACCAACGGGCTATAGGTTGCGTTCAGTCCGGCATAGCCACGGATGTTAAACGATGCCTTCTTGCCCGGACCACCATCACCGTTGGAGATATTCAGGTTGGCTACCTTGCCTTGGAGCGCAGCAGCTGCATTGGTTACAGGACGATCTTCAAGTTCTTTGGCTCCTACTGTGGCGATGGCGCCGGTGAGGTTTGCTTTCTTTTGAACGCCGTAACCTACTACCACTACTTCATCCAGTAGCTCCGTATTATTTTCTAACGTAATATTCAGAAAATTGCCGGTTACTTTTACTTCCTGAGTAGTATAACCGATAAAGGATACTACGATAGTAGAACCTTTTACTGCGTCAATGGCAAAGTTACCGTCTATGTCAGTGATAACTCCGGTTGAGGTTCCTTTTACAATTACATTGGCACCGATTACCGGTTCACCAATATTGTCCATGACCTTACCTTTCACTTGTATGGCTTGTTCTATGGCAGCCATAGCATCCATACTTCCAAAAAGTAGCAATACCATTAAAGGTATCAGAATGTGTTTTTTCATTTTCATAATACTAACTTTGATTAAAAAGACATTTATTGTAATTCTATATTTCTTAGCTCCTTGTATAAGATGGTGTTAGGAAGAATTTATTTGACTGCTGCTAATCGTGCATACATTTCTACCATGGCAGCTTGTGTGAGTAGCCATTTACGGTCGTCATGTGTTTTGCCGCTGAAGTCGGTATCAAAGAATCCTTTTTCGTCCCGTACATGTTTCCATGCATAATCCAAATTTCTGTTAAATGATTCGATATATGTCTTGTTATGATCTGTTTGATAGAGTTCGATAAATCCTCTCAACATAACGGCAGTAAACCATAAATCTCCTTTTTTAAGGAGCTTGAAGGGCTCTCCCTGTTCAGGTATGAAGTTCGTGAAGAAATAGCTGTGACACCCTTCTGCTATGTTTTGAGCATCTTTCAGATAGTTCTTTTTACCGGTAAGTTGGTATAGCAGCGTTGCAGATTGCATCATTTGCCCGCTATTATAAGCATATTTGGTTTTATCGACCTTTCCATCCAGATTGATATTATCGAAATACAGATAGTCTGTGGGGTCTTGCAAGTTTTTCTTTGTCCATTCATATAACTTCTGTCCTTTTTTGAAATAAGAACTATCTTGAGTGGCTCTGAATATTTTCAGTGCAAGTACTGATCCCGGAGCATTGGAGCAAGTATTTTTGGATATTCTCTTCTGTTCGCACCAGTAGATGCCACCGCCTAAGTTGTCATCGGTTCCACTTTCTATAAACTTCCAGATAAGTTGTGCTTTTTGTAGGTATTTCTTTTCTTTTGTGTCCATGTAGATATCTGTAAAATCAATGCCCAGCCAAACGTTATCATCATAAAACCGGTCGGATAGGGAAGCTGTGTTAATGTAAGAGGCATAACCTTCGGGCTTTCTGCCGGTATCGAAGTATTCTTCAAGTCCTTGCAATACTCTATTATCGAGCAGAGCCTTATAACTTTTGTTTCCCGTTGTTGCGAGTAATGCGTTTACAGCGGAGAATGTACCGGAGTAGGGCCATAAATAAGAATATTGATTAGGCATATTCTTTTGTTCTTCGGAAGCAAGATAAGTGACGGCACAATTGCCTACATTAGAGGGATAATTCTCGCGTAGCAGGCAAGTGCCGGGTGCCGAATAGTAGGCATATATGGAATCAAGTGTTTGTGTTGCTCGTGCAAGGGCTATTCCATTATTTATGGTAGCTTGTTCTTGTGTATTACATCCTGTCATAGCCAATACACAAAGTAAAATGGTGAAAAGTGTTTTTCTTGAATTCATTGCTCTTCTGTTAGATTGTTATAGCTTTTAATTACTTTCTTTTATAAAGAGGATACTCTCTGTAGGATATCCTCTTTTCCCTGTTTTGAGAATCTATTTTACCTATAAGTTTTTCATAATAACTATTGAAAATCTGATTGCAAAAGTAGTGGATGCGTTGAAAAGAGTTTTATGATTTTGTGACATTAAAGTATGAGACTATTGTATGGCAGGAATATAGATAGATGTGTCACAAAATCGTATAAAAAAGGCTACATCCTTCAGAGTAAGGGATGTAGCCTTTATGTAGAAAGTGAAGTTACTTTATATTTTTCGTTTAGCCGGTTTCTCTGTAATTAATTCTACGAGATGCTTCTTGATGTTTTCTGCCTGAATAGAATCTACAGTCATATAGTAGCGATTGCCTGTAGTATCAGGAGTAAACTCCGTAGCCCCTTTGTCGGTTATATTTATTTTTCCGGCGGGTGAAATGGTGAAGTAAGAAGGACCTTCTACTGAATAGAGTACAGAAGTCAGGTCCCAAGTGGGGCGGTCGTATGGCATCTTTTGGTAACTCTTGTAAGCTTCTATCATTGGATGCATTGGTGCCCACTGGAAATCATTTTCGATGCTGCTACCCGGATAGTTGATGGCAATTCCGACTTCGAACGGAGATGTGACTAGTGGTGTAGGCCATTCGGCAAATACTTTCTTTGCTGCGGGAATGTCTTTTACTACATTGTATTCATAAAAATTGGGGTCGTTAAAGCATCCTGCCATTGTGCATAATAGCTTTACTTTCTTGGCAACCAGTTCCTTTCCGGTAAGTGGAGAGATATCGTCTGCCGGAGTATCGAGCAAGCGGGCAAGATTAGTAGAGAATCCTATGGAAATTACGGTAACAGAACTGTCCGGTTGTTGTGCCAGCAATTTACGGTATAGCATGTGTGCATCCGGCAATTGCTCATAATCCTTCAGCGATCGTTTAAAGGCAGGCTCTCCATTTTCTGTTTTCAGAAGGCAGGTGCATTGGGCGTAATTGATAGCATCTTCCTCGCAATCCGCTCCGTTACGAACTATTCCGATGGGAATTTGAGGATATCCGTACCAGGTATTCATAATGTCAAGATACTCGGCAGAATACTTGCTGTCCTTGTTAGTCATGATGCCCAGCAGGTCGATCTGCCCGGCATCCATGTATTTGTAAATCATGTCCAGTGCCAAAGCATCGTCTACGTCATTACCCATATCGGTTTCTAAAATGATTTTCTCGGTGGTGGAAGTTGCTTCTTCTACTGCCTGCTGTTTTTTGTTGGTGCAGCTTGACAAGACTAATAGTACGATTCCTAACAGATAGAGTTTGTCCTTAATCATAGTAATGTATATTTTAGGATTAATAATTCTGTGAGGCAAATATAAATAGTTTTTTCTTGGCAATGGACAACATTAGAAACTTAGTTAGCTCCGGAAACAATAATTGCCCCCAACCCTGATATAAACAGAATGAACATAAAGGCCAGCAGGATATTTACAGTCCGTGATGAGCCTTTGAACTCTTTCCAGATAAAGATACCCCATAAAGCAGCTATCATAGGTGCACCTTGTCCCAGTGCATACGAGATAGCGGCACCCGCCTTGCCGGCAGCGATGTAGCTTAGAGCCGTACCCAATCCCCAAATAGCTCCTCCAAGCACTCCGACCATGTGCGTGCTGAATTTGCCTTGGAAATACTCGCGGTAGCTGACCGGAGTACCTACGAAAGGCTTCTTCATTACGATGGTATTGATAATAAAATTGCTTATGAAGATACCTATTGCGAATATAAAGAATGCCGAATAGGGAGTAGCCATTGTAGGAGTGGGAGACTCGAAGTTATTCAAATCCATGGCAGCCGCTACAAACCTGTAGAAGAAGGACATTAACACACCGGCAATAACAGCGATAATAATTCCTTTCTTATTGATGTTGTTTCCTTTCTTGTTCATCTTTCCCGCAGCTATGGCATTGAATATAATAGCCAGTACCACAAGCGCAACTCCGGTGAACAGGATAAACGCATCACCTTTAGGCTCACCAAAGTAATTGACAAATACGCCTAATACCAATGCAATGCCCACACCTAGCGGAAAGGCCACCGTCAGCCCTGCCATCGAGATAGAAGCCGAGAGCAGGATATTGGCCAGGTTGAAAATGATACCGCCTACAAAAGCGCTGGTATAATTCTCCACACTGATTTGCTTCAGGTCTTCTACAAAACCGCGTCCGGCATCTCCGGTGCTGCCCATGGTAAAGCCCATTAGAAGCGAGAAGATAAGGATTCCTATTACGTAGTCCCAATAGAACAATTCATAACGCCAGGTTTTTCCGGCGAGTTTCTGTGTATTACCCCACGAACCCCAGCAGAGCATCGTGATAACGCAGAAGATAACGGCGAGTGTGTAACTGTTGACAATAAACATAGTATTAGACTTTAGTTGTTAATTATAAAACATTAATCTCTTTACGATAGGGTAGGGAAGACTGGGCTCCCATGCGGGTCACTGTGATAGAAGCGCATTTATTGGCGAACTTCACAGCATCCGGCACATTCATATCTTCGGACAAAGCCACGCATAATGCTCCGCAAAATGTATCTCCGGCAGCGGTGGTATCTACAGCTTTTACTTTGGGCACAGATATTTCATGGTAGGTATCGCCTTCTTTTATAAAGGCACCTTTGGAGCCCATGGTAATGACAACGATATCCACTCCTTTGTTACTGATGATATCTGCCGCCTTACGGGCACTCTCCCAATCGGTAACTTTGATTCCGGAAAGTATTTCGGCTTCGGTTTCATTGGGGATAATCATATAGAGATTCTTCAGCAACTTGTCCGAAAGCGCGCGGGCGGGTGCAGGATTCAGGATTACTTTGATGCCTTTTTCACTTGCCAACTGTGCGGCATACTCCACTGTTTCTATGGGTATCTCAAGCTGCATCAACAAGATATCACCTTTTTCGATGGTAGATTGTGCTTTCTGTATGTCTTCGGGGCTTAGTGAACCGTTGGCACCGGAAGCAACTACAATGCTATTTTCACCATTCACGTCGACCATTATCAAGGCTACCCCTGAAGGCAGCACGGGATCGGAATAGATATTGCCTACGTGTATGCCCTCGTCCTCGTATTGTTCTACCGAACGCTTGCCGAACAAGTCATTCCCTGTTTTGGCTATAAAATATACGTTACCCTTTAATCTGGCAGCCGCAACAGCCTGGTTGGCGCCTTTGCCACCCGGATTCATCATAAAACTGCCGCCAAGTATAGTTTCTCCGGGAACAGGAAGGCGGTCGGCTTTGATGACCATATCTGTATTACAACTACCAATTACAATAATATTCTTACTCATGTTTATTAGATTTAAATTATTTGGGAATAGTGCTTTCTTTTCTGAGTCAAATGTATGCGAAGCAAAATACATTAGCAAACAAAAAGAGAGTAAAATTCATACTCATAAAATGGTTAAAACTCTTAATTGGTTATGTTAATCATCTCATATTAAGATTGTTTATATGTAAATAGGCCTATTTATTTTAATACTTGTAGAATTAGTAAAGAATAGAATTATCCGCTAAAAAGATTTGTTCCTGCTGATATTTTCTCTATCTTGCTGACGTAAAACGTTCAATCTATTAATACTATAATACTATGCTCAAGTCAGAATCACTGATCCAGTTGGTTAATAGTCTTGCCAAGCAAGAAAAGAAGGAGTTTTCCATGTATACCTCTAATAAGGAAGACAAAGACTATATATTCCTTTTTAAGCTGATAGATGAGAAGAAGGTCACTGACCCGGAGGAATTGAAACGCCGTTTCCTGAAAGCACGCCCTACATCTTCTTTTAATACGGTAGTAGTATATCTTTTTGATTTGCTGATAGATATACTAACCCGGCTACGGATGGAGCAAGATAGTTACTATATGCTTTTCAATGAACTGCTGCATGCAAGGGTACTGTATGAGAAGTCTATGTATCCGGAGTGCCTCTATGTATTGAAGAAGGTGAAGCAGAAAGCTATTTATTATGAGAACCATTTTGCACTGTTGATGGCGCAACGATTGGAATTGAATTACCTACTGACGCTTGACTTTGGAGAACTGGATGAGAAGAAGCTGCTGAACAAGCAATATAAGATGAAGAATACCTTGAAAAGTATCGGCCAGCTCAATGAGCAGTCTTCACTGCACGAACTGTTGAAGTATCGTATGATGAATAGAGGCGTATCCCGTTCGCAGGAGGAGGCACAATTGCTGGATGACTTGGTGACTAGCGAGATCAGTATCGTAGCAAGTGCGGGAGTAGAGAACTTTGAGATAAAGAAGAACCACCAGTTGTTCCAAGCCAACTACTTCATCATGGTGGGCGATTACAAGGCTGCTTTTCACTCCTTTGTAGAGTTGAACAAATTGTTTGAGGAGAATAGCCACTTATGGCATAATCCTCCCATTTATTATCTGATGACGGTAGAAGGAATGCTGGAAAGCCTGCGCATCATGCACAACTACGAAGGTATGAATTACTTTATTGAGAAGCTGGAGAGGTTATCTACCGCCTCGTCGAGTTTCCAACTGAATGTGGCTTATGTGATTTTCATCTATCGGTTGTTTTCCTTCATTGACCGGGGAGAGTTTAAGAGAGCGGATGAGTGGATTACAGAGAATCAGGCTTCACTGATTGACAAAACAGGTTTGCTGAAAGACCAGCAACAAGCTGTAATGCTGCTATACATAGCGTTGACCCATCTGGGCAACGGCGAGTTTCGTAAGGCGAAGAAGAAGTTGGCGATTATTGTGGGGCGGCGGAACTTCTATTCTCTTTCGCTATTCCGCACCATCCGTCTTGTGAATCTGATGATCCACTATGAACTGGGGGATATTGACTACATCCAATCCGAAACCCGATCCATCAAGCGAGAGATGGCCAAGAATAAGGAGCTGAGCCTGAAAGTAGAATTGTTCCTGCTGAAGTTCCTGAATTACTCTTTTGTCAATGATAACAAGAAGTCGCGTATGGACGTATGGAGTCACTTGGAAGATGAAGTCCATGCCTTGTATCAGGACAAATACGAAAACCAGATACTAAATAAATTTGATTTTGTAGCTTGGGTTGAATCCAAGATAAGGGAGATTCCTTTGAGCGAGATACTCAAAGGGAAACGGCTTTCGTAATTTCCTCTTCTCCCGCTACCCTTCCATGCTCCATGATAATCTTTCCGTCGCAAATCACGGTATCGATGCATCGGCTATCGGCGGCATATACCCAGTTGGAGATAAGATTATGGCAGGGGAGGAGGCGCTCATTGTGAAGATTTACCAGCACCGCATCCGCCAGTTTGCCTTCGGCGATGATGCCAGCGTTTATGCCGAATGCTTCGGCGGCATTCTGTGTGCCCCATTGCAGGACTTCGTGCGCCGAAAGCGTGTCAGGGGTATGTTGGCATTTGGCGAGCAGGGCGGCTGTTTTCATTTCCTCGCGCATGTCGAGGTTGTTGTTGGACGAGGCGCCGTCCGTTCCTAAAGCGATGCGACAATCGGAGGCGGAGAAGGCCTGTGCACGGAAGATGCCCGAAGATAGCTTCATGTTGGAACAGGGATTATGGACAATGGTTACTTTCCGTTGTTTCAGAATCTCTATCTCTTCATCGTCTACGTGGACTACGTGGGCGGCCACTACATTCTCTCCCAATACGCCGATAGAATCCAGCCAGCGTACAGGTGTCATTCCATGAGCGGCAATGCAATCTTTCACCTCTTGTTCGGTTTCCGCCAGGTGGGTGTGGAGTACCAAACCTTTGCGGCGGGCGGCTTCCGCACAACGGCGGAACAAGGCTTCATTTACGGTATAGATGGCATGCGGGGCTACGGTTATCTGTATTCTTCCGTTGGCACGGTCGGTCCAGCGGTCGATGAAGCGGAAGTTTGCTTCTATCTGTTCTTCACTCATGCGATCCATGAAGGTGACGCCGACGGCGGCGCGTATGCCCATCTCTTCGGCGGCACGTATCGTCTCCTCGATATCCCAGTACATATCGTTGAAGAAGACGCTGCCCGACTTTATCATTTCGAGAATAGCCAGTCGCGTGCCGTTATAGATGTCCGTGGAAGTCATCCGCGCTTCGTAAGGCCAAATGTATTCGTTGAGCCACTGAAACAACGGCATGTCATCGGCATAACCACGGAGTAGGGTCATGGCGGCATGGGTGTGGGCGTTATAGAAAGGGGGGAGGATGGCAAGTCCTTCGCAATCTATTACGGTGTCTGCCGGAGTATCGGCGGGAGCGTTGAGACTCTTAAAACGGTTTCCTTCGATGAGGATATTTGTCGGGTGGTTGAGGTGAACAACTCCCCGTAGAAGCAAGCTGGTTTTCATATCAGATGGTGGTATTGGGCGTTAAATGAGGTCTAACTCGTCGGTGATACAACCGTTGAGGCGACAGATTTCTAATAGATGTTCTTCCAATTCGGGCTGAGGCTCTATCAATCCACGTGCTTCGGGATGGGTGGAAAGGTAGAGTGCGCCCTCGTTGTGCAAGGCCATGGTGGCGTCGATGTATTTCAGGTGGGTAGGTTCGTCCAGAATGAAGTTAAGGGTTTTCTTGCCTTCGAGTACCCGCTCGGCAGGGATGGACGGGCCGTATTCGTCTTCTACTCCCATATTGGCAAGCAAGGCGGGGGAGTGGAGCAGGGCTTCGGCCGGACAATTGCCTTCCAGGGCATGGGCAACTCCGGTGGCGGTGACTACGGCGTATGCGTCTTGCACGGCCTGCGCTACCGTGGGGGTGTCTCGATAATCAATGATATCGGTGGTAAATGCGGTAATCTGTGCGGTCACGCTTTTGGGGTCGGTGACAACAGTGATGCGGGCACCCAGTTTATGGGCGTACGCAATGATGCCTGTACCCACCTTTCCACTGCCGAAGACAACGAGTTTCTTGCCTTTCCATTCATCATATCCCAGTTGCTTCATGGCACGATAATAGCTCTCGCCCGTGCCAAGGCAGGTTTCGATGCGCTTGATGCGTCCGTTATCGGCTAAAAACACGGGCTTGTCTACGTGGCTGAATTTCTCCACGCCCGAGCGGGTAAGTTCCACAAAGCCGATGCGGGGCTGCCAGGCGCTGAAGGCGGCGGCGCAATCGAGGATGATATCAACGGCTGCGGGGGCGTCTTCGGGATGCATGACACGGATGCTCGAGCGACGAAGCAGGTCGGCAATCTGCTCATCCCGTGGCATCACATCGGAGATACCTACGATCAGTTCTGCTCCGGCGGCTATAAGAGCGCGGTGCTTGACTAGGGTATTGCGGAATACGGGAGTGGCATCCAGTACGGTGAGTCCTTTCAGTGGGAGCGTCCGGCTCCATTCACGGGTCTGATGGAGTGAGACGGGATATTCATCTTCCCGATAGGTAGAGCAGATTAGCTGGTCGATAGAGTTTAACATGGCAAACATTCAATGATATAATGGTATTACCTTGATGATTAGAGATGCAAAGTTAACAACATATTGTTTAGATTCGTCCATTAGCTCTCTAAAGTTTCAGGTATACGTATCTCTTTCTTGTTGCCACCAGCTTGGCAAGCTTTTGCCATCGTGTTGGCAAAGTCTTGCCAAGCTGGTGGCAAAAGTTTGCCAATACGATGGCAAAGACCGAAACAAGTTAATCGAACTCTTGGCTCTTACTACTTGGTAACTTTAATCTCCCCTTCTAAGCGTATATCGGCTGATGAGGCACCGATAAGCAGGTTTACTGTCCCCGGTTCGAGGACGAAGGCTTGCCGGTCGATATTCCAATAACGCAAATCATCTTTGGAAATGCTCAGGGTCACCTCCTTTGTTTCGCCTGCTTGGATAGATATCCGGTCGAAGGCCTTGAGTTGCTTTGCAGGACGTTCCACCTTCGAGTGGGGGTAGCTGACGTATAACTGAACGACTTCGTCGCTGTTTCTTAGCCCCGTATTCGTGATTTCTGCTGTTACCTGGATCTCATCCTTGTTTTGCTTGATAGACTTTATCCGGTCGTATTTAAATGTGGTATAGCTTAGGCCATAGCCGAAGGGGTAGAGAACTTCACCCTTCTGATACATATAAGTGCGTCCGTTGCGGATATCATAATCCATCATGTCGGGCAGGTCGGTGATATCCTTTACCCAAGTCTGCACTGTGCGTCCGGCGGGGCTTACTTTTCCGAACAGGACATCTGCCAGACCATTGCCTTGCTCCTGGCTGCAATGGGTGATGTGTACGATGGCAGGCACATGTTCCTGACTCCAGTTGATGGTATAGGGGAAGTTGCTGACAAGAACAAGCACGGTATGGGGGTTTGCCTTTAGTACCTGTTTCACTAAATCCTCGTCGGGCAAGGAGAGCGATTTGCGGTCTACCGCCTCACGTCCGTCGCTGGGAACGGGGCAGAACTTCCAGTCGGTTTTTGTTCCGAAGGGGTGATTGCCTACACAAACTACGGCTACGTCAGCTTCGCGGGCTATCCGGGTAGCCTCGTCCATCCGGTTGTCTTCGGCATAGAGCACTTGGACGTTCTTATCTGCGGCAGAACGTATTCCATCGAGAATGGTCACTTCATACGGAGGCGTTCCACTGTACCAATCTTGCACGATTTTGTTGGCGTATGGGCCGATGACGGCTATTTTCTTCAGCTTCTCTCCGTTTAGGGGGAGCAAAGGAGCGGTGCCGGAAACGGTGTTGTTCTTCAGCAGGATCACCGATTTGGCGGTAACCTCTCTTGCCAGTTGCTTAGCGGCGTCTGTCAGGAAGGGTGGGGTGGCCGATGCATCTTTGCCGATAGAGAGATAGGGGTTCTTGGAGTTTTCACCGTCCAGCAATCCTAATTTCAAAGCCACGTATAGATTGCCTCGGATGGCTTTGTCGATATCCGCTTCAGTTACGAGACCTTTGTCGAGGGCTTCTTTAATGTAGGGCAAGTAGTTGTCGAGGAACTGTCCTACGGTAGCCTTCACTACGGCAGCGGCACCTTCGGTGAGTGTAGGGAAGCTTTTATGAGATTCTACTAACAATTTGAGCGCGCCGCCATCGGTACAGATGATTCCGTTGGTTCCCCACTCCTTACGGGCAATGGCTTCCAGACAAGGGTGGATAGTCATGGGCGTGCCGTTCCAACTGTTGTACGCTGCCATGAACGCCCGGCTTCCACCTTCGGTGATACCTTTGTAAAAGGGGTAAGAGTAGTACTCGCGGAACAGTCGCTCGTCGAAGTTGGACGAAGTACTGTCTCGTCCGTCTTCATTGCTGTTGGCTAGGAAATGCTTCATGAGGGAAGCGGTTTTCCAATAGCGTGGATGGTTGCCTTGCAAGCCTCGCACGCTGGCAATGGTAAGTTGTGCGGTAAGGAAGGGATCTTCACCAAAACTTTCTTCTGTTCGTCCCCAACGAGGGTCGCGGGCAAGGTCGGCATTGGGGGCACGCATTACGAGCGAATTGCGCTTGTTGTCAAGAGTTTGCATGTAGTACCGGGCTTCTTCGGAAGCCTGTTCGGCTACCTTCTGTACCAGCGGAATGTCCCACGTGGAACCTAAGCCGTAGGATTGCGGGAAAATGGTGGTAGGATAGTTGGTGGGTACCATCCGTCCGTCATCGGTTTTCTTTCGTCCGCCCCAGGCTGCGGGGCCACCCAGCGTGAGTCCGTGCAGTCCTTCGTAATGCCCGCAATTGGGAATGCCCAGGCGAGGTACGCCGAGATTCGTGGATAGTAAATCAATCTTCTCGTCCAGTGTCAGTACAGAGAGCAGGTTGTCGATCCGTTTCTCGTCATTGAGCCTTGTGTCGCGGAAAGCGTAGGATGTTTGTGCTTGAAGCGACATCGAAAGCGGGAGGATGCATAGTAGCCAAATAATCTTCTTTCTCATAATGGTATTTGATTTTACGGTTGATTGTTGGCGTAAAAATAGGCATTCTATCAGTAAGGAGATGGAATAATATGTTTCGGGTGTGGGGTTGAAATGTGTAAATAAAGAGACGCAGGTATTGGTTTATTCACTCATTTAAGTATTTTTGCGCATATTTCTAAAAAATACTTAGTCATGAAGAAACTACTATTATCCCTTTTCCTAGGTCTATTGTTATCGATAGGTGGCAATATTTGTGCGCAAAACATTCAGTTGCACTACGATTTCGGTCGCTCCTTGTATGATAAAGATTTGAAAGGACGTCCGTTGCTGACTTCCACGGTCGAGAAGTTCCAACCGGACGGGTGGGGTAGTACCTACTTCTTCGTCGATATGGACTATACTTCGGACGGGGTGGCTGCCGCTTATTGGGAAATAGCCCGTGAGTTGAAGTTCTGGAAGAATCCGTTTTCTATCCATGTGGAGTATAATGGCGGATTGGCAAAGGGATTTTCTTATAATAATGCTTATCTGGGCGGTCTGACCTATACTTACAATAATGCTTCTTTCTCTCGCGGGTTCTCTTTGACTGCCATGTACAAGTATATTCAGAAGCATCACTCTCCCAATAACTTCCAGTTGACGGGTACTTGGTATATGAATTTCTGCGATAATCTGTTGACTTTCTCCGGTTTTGCCGACTGGTGGCGGGAAGAAACGGCTTATGGAAAGACTATTTTCCTGTCCGAGCCTCAGTTTTGGGTGAACCTGAACCGTGTAAAAGGAATCAGTAAGAATTTCAATCTGAGTGTAGGCTCCGAGTTGGAGTTAAGCAATAATTTCGGAGGAAGAGACGGCTTTTATGCCATTCCTACACTGGCGCTGAAGTGGACGCTGAACTAAAACGACTGTATTTGTGATATAATTTAGGCACGGATTACACGGAAAAACACGGTTTTGATAGCTTTGTAATGGCTTAGTTCCGTGAAATCTGTGTAATCCGTGCCTAAATCTATTTCGGCTTTATGCTTTCTTTTTCTTTCCGTAGAAGAACATGAAGTATATTCCGATAATTACGAACGGAATGCTGAGCCACTGACCCATATTGAACGTCATACCGTCTTCAAATCCTACTTGGTTTTCTTTCAGGAACTCGATGAAGAAGCGGAAGGTGAATATCTCTGCCAGGCAAAGCCCGAAGAAGAACCCACGGTGATAATAGGGTTGTGCGGCTGCCTGTTTGGTAGGGGCTGCTGCTTGCTTCTTCTGCCCGCGTTTATAGAGATAAACCATTCCGAGGAAGAAGATGAAGTAGGCGATTGCTTCGTAAAGCTGTGCCGGGTGACGGGGTATCATGTCTACCCGTTCGAAGACGAAAGCCCAGGGAACATTGGTCGGGTTGCCGATAATCTCGGAGTTCATCAGGTTGGCAAGACGGATGAAGCAGGCGGTAATAGGGGTGGCAACGGCTATCATATCCACTACGTCCATGTAATGCATCTTCGTCTTGCGGCAGTAGAGCCAAAGGGAAATAATCAGACCCAATGTTCCGCCGTGACTGGCAAGACCTTCGTAGCCGCTCCACTTCCAGTCGCCGTTGGGCAGGAACTTGACGGGGAGTATCATTTCCCAAAAGTGATGCAGGTAGTAATCGGGCTGATAGAACAAGCAGTGTCCCAAGCGGGCGCCGATGAGAATGCCAAAGAAGCAGTAGAAGAAGAGCGGTTCAAATTTATCGTCTCCTATTTTCTTGTCGCGGTACTGCTGGCGTACTATGAGATACGCAAGTCCGAGTCCGATGACCCACAACAGGCCATAATAGCGGATAGGAAGATGCCCGAAGAGGTTGAACAGTTCGGGATTCGGGTTCCAGTTGATGCTGAGTAGTGGTAACATAATTAGTATACTATTATAGGTTTATTATTCGGGTTGCTTGAAGATAGGCTTATCTACCTTTTGAACTTCTCCGCCACCATCCTGTACGTCGGAATGTCTATTCCTTGTTCCTCGGCAGCGGCAATCACATCAAACAGCAGCCCTTGTACTTCCGATTCGTGCCCTTTGGCCAAGTCCTTCTGCATGGAAGCGGTACTTTCAGGGGCAAGCTTATCAATTACTTTGAGGTTGTAGGCTATAACATCTTCTTTAAATTCAATGCCTAGCTTTCGTCCTAATGCCGCACTCTCACGGGATAATCCGATGAAGGTATCGCGCACCTTGCCGGGCTTCTGTACTTCACCCATAGGCACATCATAATAAGCGCCGGTAACTGCCATGGCAGAGATAAACGACCACTTTACAAAAGTATCCAGGTTGATATCGGGAGATATTTCGGCTTTGATGCCGCTTTCCTGCAAGTCATGCTGCACGGCTTCCAGCATTCCTGCGGGCACGCCGGTGCCTTTGTGTGCACCATACACCAGGCGGAATATCTTACCCATTTGCGTGATTTCACCCTTACCCGATACGAAACCTACGATGTAGATACAGCCATCGAGCACCGTCACACCGGGCACGAGCCGCTGAATGCGAGGTCCCGTGCCATACACATTCAGGATGGGGATAACCACCGTGTTTTCGTGTGCGGCACGCTTGATTAATTCCGTAATAGAATCTACGGAATAGCCTTTGACGCATACAAAGATGACATCTGCTTTCCCTTGAAATTCTTCGGCAGTAAATGCATCCACGTTCAAAGTGTGTTCACCTTTCAGATCGGAGTGCAACAATAACCCGCGCTCACGTATAGCTGCAAGATGTTCGCCACGGGCAATACAAGTAACGTCTTT
>JAEXAJ010000042.1 GCA_023458215.1 Bacteroidota bacterium | reverse complement strand
TAACAAACCCATTGGACAAATTAAATATGCACTAATTTAATTCCGCCAACGGGTTATATAATATAATGATAGAATTTGAGTCAATTTCATTAAGATGCAGTTCTTCGAAAATCTTATCTGTTAATTCTGCAAATTCAAAAGGATTGCAATGGATGTCTTCACCAGCTAATATAAAAAGATTTTCCGTCTCATATCCGGCCATCAACATCTCTAAAGCCCAATCTTTCCATTGAGCATTGATGTTGATATTTTGTTGTTTATAAACCAATATCTCTGCTGTAGATGCTACTTTCTGTAGTAGCTCATTGAGGGGGGCGTCAAGTTTCACTATATCAGTAAGTGGGCATTCCTGCCTGTCTTGATCGTTAGTTTGAAGGCTTTGTTCCATATTTTGATTTTTCCAGTAAAGGTAAGGTTATATTCTAAAATGACGAAATACATATCATTTTTTTGCAGTTCTTATTTTTGCTAAAACTTTCTGCTTAGACATAATAAGGAGTTTATTGGTTTTTCCTTTTATTTATTACTTTGACAATCTCAAATATAATTTTGATTATTGCACTAGTTGTAAAAGCTAATATAGTAATGGTTGTCATTATATTATTAGAAGATAGTTTATATATTCCCCAATAAAATATGAGGACTAATGCAAAAATAAGAATAATATATAGCCAATAGGTATATTGGTTGAATAAATATATTTCTGCCGTTTTTCGAAATTTAGATTTCTTATTCCATTTATTATAAAGTTGACTACTGGGATTTTTTATCCATTGTTCCAGATATTTTCTGATATATTCTTCCTTATTCTTGAAATTTAATCCATCCCAATAATTTTGTTCTCCTTCTTTTTTTAGTTCTGTATATGCTAAGTGAAGAGTGTAGAAATCGTAAAATACATAGTAATTTGTCACTATAAATAGGTTGGCAAGTTGGGTTAATATTTCATATACATCTTTATTCTCAGCAAATCCTTGCCTTATAAGATAGATGCCATAGCATTTGCATATCGTAGGTATATCGTTTAAATCTATATTAAGTTCATCGAAAATAACATTGGTCAGCCCTCTTAAATAAATCTGGTCATCCATATCGGTTTTATGGCTTAATTCAATGATGTGAGGTGTTTTATATTGGGTTTGCGCTAATTCTGCTGCCCATTCAATCCATTCGGGAGTAATCTCGAAGTTGGCATCCTCTATCGCTATTTTGTAAAATACCAGTTTTGCAGTTGATGGTATTTTGGTTAGTATTTCATTTGTGCATAGATTTATTTTATTTTCCATCATATGGCATTTTTATGATCGTCAGTTGCAAAGATAAATATTGTTTGTCGAAAATTTGAACTTATTTCGTTCTTTAATTCTTGAGTTTGTTTACCTTTGCTTCTGAATTTTCATTAGTTATACAAATCAGAAGTTGAAATTCATTTATAAAGTATCTTCTCAATTAATTCTACTTCTGATTCGCATTAGTCAATTAAACTTGAGCAAAATAAATGGAGGACGGAATTAATACACTGCGTTATTCGGATATCTTTTTGGCAATGTACTTCAATGATGGAGTGAGTTGCCTGCATCGGAATCATTCACACGTGTTGGTCTATATGTATTCCGGTGAACTGGAGATCAATGAACGGGGGAGAATCACCCGTTTATATAAAGGAGATTGTGCATTTATCCGCAAGGATTTCAGCGTACAGATGACGAAACAGGCAAGAGACGGTGAACAATTTAAAGCTATTTTCCTGATGTTCACCACAAAATTCCTGCGTGATTTTTACAATCAGTTAGACAAAGATACAATACCCAAGGAGGCGAAACGAGAGAAGGTAAGTCTTTGTAAACTACCATCCAATCGCCCCGATATTGTAAGCTTGTTCGAGTCAATGACTCCTTATTTCAATTCAAACATTCAGCCTACAGATAAGTTACTCCAATTGAAAATGACTGAGGGGCTTTATGTACTGCTTAATACCAGTAAGAACCTTTATGCTTCTATTTTTGACTTTACCGATCCTTGGAAGATTGATATTCTTGAATTTTTGGAACGAAATTACATGAATGATCTGTCAATAGAAGAAATAGCCAACTACACGGGACGCAGTCTCTCCACGTTCAAACGGGATTTCAAGAAATATAGCAATCTCTCTCCACAAAAATGGTTGATACAACGCCGTCTTGAAACCGCGCACGAGTTGATAAAGAGAGGTGGACGCAGAGTGTCGGATATTTGTTTTGAAGTGGGCTTTAAAAACCTTTCTCACTTCTCGAAGATATATAAGGGAATGTATGGGGTGCCTCCGACAGAGGAAATATAAGAAAATATCGTGAGCCTTACAATTTTTGACATTGCAAGGCTTTTTTTATTTATGACCTTCTGGACAAAACACTTTGAGCCGTGCAACAAAGTCCATGTATCCTGTTTCACGTACCTTTGCCGCAGAATATTAAAAACAAATAAGTTATGAACGATATTTTTGCAAAAGATTTAAGCGGTGAGATGGTTTCACCTAATGAGCCGGGCTATGACGAATTGATAACTGACATCTTCGACACAATGAAGACCGCAACCGAAATGAATACAGGTTATCACACTCCCGAAGTAGTGCATGAATATATGGGACGTATTTTGGATAAGGAACTGGATGCAAGTACCACCGTTCTGCCACCACTCTACATCGATTATGGAAAACCCGTAACTATCGGTAAAGGATGCTTTATCCAGCAATGCTGCACATTTTTCGGACGAGGTGGGATTACGATAGGCAATGAGGTGTTTATCGGACCGAAAGTGAATCTGATTACGATTAACCATGACGTGAATCCGGAGAATCGTAATGCTACATACGGTCGTCCGATTGTGATTGAAGACAAGGTTTGGATAGGTATAAATTCCACGATACTACCGGGCGTTAAGGTTGGTTACGGAGCCATTGTTGGAGCCGGTAGTGTGGTGACAAAGGATGTTCCTGCCATGACAATTGTGGCCGGCAATCCTGCACGGATCATCAAAAAGATATTCCCTAATTCCGTACCAACTAACAGCCATTTAAAGAAGCACTTTTTATAAGACCTTTCGGAAGTATAAAAATGTTACATGATAATGTCGGAACGGAATATCGTAAATTTGCTCTGCACCCGCCCAGGAGATAGCTGTGACACAACTTTTGAAGGGCTACACCCTTTCTTGCGGATGGTGTAGCCATTACCTTCAAAGGGTGTAGCTATCCGAGGAAAAGGGTGTAGCCCTGCTGGGAGGATGGTTTACTAATAGTAGGGGCTTGTGAATGTCTTTTGACAAGTAATTCCACGTGCTGTCTACAGATCAGACCACGCCTGTTTTCTGGAAGGCTTGTGTACGGTCAGAAGTTCATTCAGGAAACCACTTTTGGGTCTTATTTGCCATCCGTACCAGCGTAAGCATTACCGGAACCTCCACAAGTACACCCACAACGGTGGCCAATGCAGCACCGGATTGTAAGCCAAAAAGAGATATGGCCACGGCCACAGCCAGTTCAAAGAAATTACTTGCACCGATCATTCCGGCCGGAGCAGCCACATTGTGGGGTAATTTCCACCATTTCGCCCATCTATAAGCGACGAAGAAAATCAGGATTGTTTGCAGGACAAGCGGGACGGCTATCAAGAGAATATGTAAGGGGGTATTTAATATTGTTTCCCCTTGAAAAGAAAACAGGATAATAAGCGTCAAAAGTAATCCTCCAACCGTATAATTATCAAATTTACGGATAAATACATGGTTGAAGTATTCTATTCCTTTTCGTCTGATAACCCATGTCCGGGTTATCACTCCTGCTGAAAGCGGAATGACAACGAACAACAATACGGATAGAAACAGTGTATCCCACGGAATTGTGACACCGCCGACACCCAATAATAAGGCAACAATAGGAGCAAAAGCAACTAATATTATCAAGTCGTTTACAGCTACCTGCACCAGCGTGTAGGCGGCGTCACCTTTTGTTAAATGACTCCATACAAA
>JAEXAJ010000041.1 GCA_023458215.1 Bacteroidota bacterium | reverse complement strand
TTGCATACGAAGAGTTCTTTGAAGGTTACGCAACGCGCAGAAGAATAATGCAGCAGATAACTAACTAAATCGTAACCTATTACTATCATGAGCGATTAACATACGCTCATTTCCAATAAAATACACTCTTTTCGTAACTTCAGGGTGCAAATATACGATTTTCAGACAAAACCGCTTACCTTTGTATCATAAAAGAGATAAAATACAAAGGTAATGAGGGCTATACTAATCGTAGAAGATGATATAACTTACGGCATGATGCTAAAAACGTGGTTAGGAAAGAAAGGTTTCCAGGTAGCGTCCGCCAGTAGCATTGCCCGTGCTCAAAAACATATTGAGACGGAAAGCGTAGATTTGATATTGTCCGACCTGCGATTGCCCGATAAAGACGGCATTGATTTGCTGAAATGGCTAAGTGAACGCGGGTTGCAGATACCGCTCATTATAATGACCGGTTATGCCGATATACAATCGGCGGTACAAGCCATCAAACTGGGTGCCTGCGACTATATCTCCAAACCGGTGAACCCGGACGAGTTGTTAAAGAAAATGGATGAAGCGCTAAGCACATCATCCGTCGCTTCGAAACAGATGATGCATTTACCCCAAACAGATGATGCATTTGCCCCAAACAGATCATCTGTTTCACCCAAACAGACCATGCGTTTCGAAGGAGAAGAAAATCGGCCTCAGAAGGATGCAGGAAGCACCTCTTTCTCTTCCGATTACCTCGAAGGAGAGAGTGACGTGGCCAAACAGCTCTATAATTATGTAAAACTTGTTGCTCCTACCAACATGTCCGTGCTTATCAACGGCGCCAGTGGTACGGGGAAAGAATATGTTGCCCACCGCATCCATCAACTTAGCAAACGTAGCGACCAGCCGTTTGTAGCCATCGATTGTGGTTCTATCCCCAAAGAGTTGGCTGCTTCCGAATTCTTCGGTCATGTGAAAGGTGCATTTACAGGCGCTTTAACGGATAAGACAGGAGCCTTCGTAGCCGCTAATGGGGGTACTATCTTCCTCGATGAAATAGGAAACCTTAGCTATGAAGTACAGATCCAGTTGCTCCGTGCCTTGCAAGAACGAAAAATACGCCCCGTAGGCTCTACAAAAGAAATACAAGTGGACGTACGACTAGTATCCGCCACCAACGAGAACCTGGAGCAAGCCATTGAAAAAGGAACATTCCGCGAAGACCTTTATCATCGCATCAACGAGTTCACCCTACGCATGCCCCAACTAAAGGAACGCCACGAAGACATCCTGCTCTTTGCCAACTTCTTCCTGGATCAGGCCAACCGTGAATTGGACAAGCAGCTGATCGGTTTCGAAGAGAAAGCTTCCCGCGCCTTGCTGGAATATCATTGGCCGGGCAACTTGCGTCAAATGAAGAATATCGTACGTCGTGCCACCCTGCTGGCGCAAGGTAAATTCATCACCACCGACGAACTGAGTGAGCTGAACGAACCAGCCCCGATCTCCGTAGGCCTCCCCCTGCGCAACGAAGAAACCGAGAAACAGCAAATTATTGAAGCCCTGCGTCAGACCGGGAACAATAAGAGCCGTGCTGCCCAATTACTAGGCATCGACCGCAAGACTTTGTACAATAAACTCAAACTTTACAGTATCTTCGACTGAGAAGTGTAGAATAATTCCACACTCCCTTCCACACATTCCACACTTTTCCACAGTATTCCACACTGTGCCACATTTACCATTCCCCTATTTGTCAACCACTTACCATTCATCCCCTTCTTTTGGCACGTCATTTGAACCTATATTATACGTAAGCGTCAAGCTCTACAAAAGGACAAGACACTTAAGCCTAACTAACAATATACATCAACTTAAAAGCAAATGAAATTATGAAGAAATTAGTATTAGTAGCAGCCCTGTTTATGTTTGTTTGTGGCGGTTCGTTCTTGGCTCAGGCAAAGACATCTGTACAACAACCGTCTATGACCTCTTTGTCTAACGACACTGTTATCACAGATTCTGTGCAACCGGTCAAGAACGTGCCTGACACAGCAACAGTAGTAGCCCAATAATAGTAAGCACACTACAAAAAAAGCCGTTTCCCTACTTGTCTATTCCGGGGAAACGGCTTTTTTTTAATGAAGAATGAGGAATGAAGAATGAAGAATTACTATGCAGCCTGATAGTGCGCAGCCAATTCTTCATTCTTCATTCCTCATTCTTCATTTAATAACTACCAATGGCGTTCAGGATAGAGGTCATTCCACCATGCCGGACTATCTTGCAGCCAACGGGCAAACCAAGCCATGATTGAGTTGTTCCATAGCTCACGTTTGGGATAATCGGTGATGATGTGGTTCTCGCCATCAACCGTAATAAACTCTACTGTTTTACCTAGTATCTTCAAGGCGTTATACAATTGGATGCTTTCGCCGATAGGGACATTGGTATCTACGGTACCGTGCAACAATAGCAATGGAGTATTAATTTTGTCGGCATTGAAGAGCGCACCGTTTTTGGTGAACAAATCGGGATTGTTCCAAGGATAGCTTTCGGCGGCGGCAACAGAGTTATAAGAATATCCCCAAAAACCTTCGCCCCAATAGCTGGTGACGTTGCTGATACCCGCATGAGAAGCGGCGGCGGCAAAGATATCCGTCTTTGTCTGCAAGTACATTGTCATAAATCCACCGTAAGAAGCACCCAGGCAACCTACACGTTTGGCATCAACAAAGGGATGGTCTGCACAGAACATCTTCGTACCTTCAATAATTTCATCGGCGGTACGCTCACCCCATGCATTGACGTGGCGGGCAGAGAACTCCTGTCCGTATCCGATGGCACCGCTAGGCTGAATTACATAAACCACATAATCGCGCGAAGCAAACAGTTGGGCACAATAAGGAGAAGTAATTCCGCGGGTAGTAGGGGTCGTTCCGCCATAGTAGTAAACGATAAGCGGATATTTCTTATTCGGGTCGAAAGAGGGTGGCAGACATACCGTACCTTTGATGAGAGTACCATCGGCAGACTTAAAGTTCCATTCCCCCATCATACCCAATTCGATCTTGTCGAAAGTCGATTTCATCGGATTGGCAATCAAAGTCGATGTTTTCTTCTTTGCGTCATACAGGTATGCAACGCCGGAACTGGTATTTCCACCTCCTACGTAAGCCGCTATCGACGGATTGTCGGCCGATAACGTAAAGGAAGAAATCACATCTTCCTGAAGCGGCAGCTTCTCAAAACGTCCGGTCTTCGGTGAATAACGATAGATATTCCTACAATCTTCATCAGTAGTATTGAAGTAGATGCAACCGTCTACACGGTTCCAATGCAAAGGAGATACAGTAGGATCAAAGTCACGGGTGATAGGCGTGATCTTCTTGGTGGATAAATCCATAATGAACGCCTGTGTATCAAAGTCGTTGGAGATGGGATGCGGTGCACAATTTTGTCCGATACCGCCAAAGGCAGCCGGTCCGCCGGTTAGTAAGAGTTGCTTTCCGTCGGGTGAATAAGATCCGCCTCCCAGATAAGCATCCCAACTGATTAAAGTATCCACCTTGAGAGTAGCCAAATCTATCTCGAACAAAGAGGAGAGAGAGAACGGACACTTGGTGATATTCGATTTGGAAGTAGAGCACAACAGTTTCTTGCCATCCGGAGAGATATCGTTGAGATATACATTGTGGCTACCGTAGGTGAGGCGCTCGGAAAGTCCGGTCTTCGTATCGTACTTTGTCAGATAATAACGGTTACGTGATCCCGGGATGCGGTCGTCGGGGTGCAAGATGCGCTTCAAGGGCCCGCTCACTTTCTCGCCTTCGTCCTTAGGAGAGTAAATCAGGTAATCTTCTGTAGGCGACCAAGTGAAATATCCTTCAGGAACGTTGGTAAACAATACCTCCTCGCGCATGGTAGCGGGATCAAATACAATCAAGTCTTTCTGCTGTTTGCCATCTACCGTATAATACAGTTTATTGCTGACCGGCATCCAGGACATGTCTTTATTTGCATTAGGCAATATAACCCGCCCCGTCTTTACTTCCGTCAGTTCACAACGCACTTTGGAGCGGTCTACCGAGTAGTTATCCGAATAACGGGTCAGCAGGTACTTACCGTTGGGCGAAAGCGATACCCAGCTTACACGGCTACCGAAATAGGTATTAGCCAGCGCCAGACGTCTCGTCAAGTCAGGTGCCAACTGGCAGCCAACGTTGGCAAAGTCTTTATCTTTCTCAAACTCACACTTCAATACGGGTTGTATCTTGTCATCGGCATTGGAAAGCAGCTTAATGACAATTTCATAGTCGGCTTCAGGCTCCAAGCGAAGACTTACTGCCGTAGGACGAACCTGCGACAAGCTATCTTCCGCTGTATCTTTAGATTGTTTAGACTCGCCGTTTACAAATACTTCAAAACGGGCAGGAGAATAAATATTCAATTTGCCTTTCATAAAGCGTTCGGCACGCAGATTGGTGGCGAAGAGATAAAAGAGATTGTCCTTATCGGCTTTCTTCACAGACACATAGCCCGCGGTGTCGGTTGTCAGGCTCTCAAAGGGTTGTCCTTCAAAGTCTATGTTGATCTTTGTTTTCAGAAGATCGCTCAGGGTAAACTTATCTCCCGCCATGTTAATGCTATCCCCCTGAATGGGAGTTCGTACCGCAACAGCAGGGCGCACGTTGTATTTCGTAACCCTTTCCTGTGCCTGGGCTGCCAATCCCGCCAGAAGCAGCAAGCCCGATAAAATCGTGATTTTTTTCATTATGAGTAGTTTTAAGTAGGTTTATATCGTTTCAAATCCGCTCCATAGATTACCGGAAGGTACAGGTGCTTGCACCTCAATCACTTCCTTCGACACCGGATGCACAAAACGAATAAAACGTGCATGCAGGCAAATGCTTCCATCCGGATTAGAGCGTGGAGAACCGTATTTCAAATCCCCCTTAATAGGACACCCCATCTTTGCCAACTGGCAACGTATCTGATGATGGCGCCCCGTCTTCAAGTCTATTTCCAGCAAATAGTAGTTCTGCGATTTTCCAATAAGCCGGTAGTGCAGGATGGCTTTCTTGCTCCCGGGTTTCTCTTCCTCATACGCATAACTCTTGTTCTGTTTCTCGTTACGTACCAAATAGTGCACCAACTCGCCTTCAAGCTCGCGCGGCTGGTTCTTCACCACTGCCCAGTAAGTCTTCTTCACCTCACTGTTCTTGAACATCTCGTTCAATCGTGAAAGCGCCTTACTGGTCTTGGCAAAAACAACAAGACAGCTTACGGGGCGGTCCAGCCGGTGTGTGACACCGATAAAGACATTACCAGGCTTATTGTACTTTTCTTTCAGATACTCTTTTATGATTTCCGAAAGCGGTGTATCTCCTGTTTTGTCTCCCTGAACTATCTCGGAAGCGGTCTTGTTGACTATTATGATATGATTGTCTTCGTATATGACAGTCATTATAATGAAGAATTAAGAATGAAGAATGAAGAATTCTATGCAGAAGGAGTAGGCAAACAAAGACAGCGCAACCAATTCTTCATTCTTAATTCTTCATTCTTCATTTATTTTACATATTCATACCACCATCTACCTGAATCACTTGTCCTGATACGTATGAAGACATATCAGAAGCCAGGAAGGTAGCGATGTTTGCTACATCTTCGGGAGTACCGCCACGGCGCAAAGGAATTTTCTTAGCCCATTCGGCTCTTACTTCGTCGGATAAGGCAGCAGTCATATCGGTGAGGATGAAGCCCGGAGCGATAGCGTTGGCACGGATGCCACGAGAGCCCAGTTCTTGTGCGATAGATTTAGCCAAAGCAATCATACCGGCTTTAGAAGCGGCATAGTTTGCCTGACCGGCATTGCCATGAACACCTACTACAGAAGCCATGTTGATAATGCTACCTGCTTTCTGGCGCATCATGATCGGAGTACAAGCATGAACAAAGTTAAAGGCCGATTTCAAGTTTACATTGATAACCATATCCCATTGTTGTTCGCTCATACGCATCATCAGACCGTCGCGTGTAATACCGGCATTGTTCACCAGGATATCGATACGACCGAAGTCTTTATGGATTTCTTCTACTACCTTTGCAGTATCCTCGAAGTTGGCTGCATTAGAAGCATATCCTTTAGCTTTCACGCCCATAGCTTCCAATTCTTTTGCTGTAGCTTCAGCATTTGCGTCAATCACCAAGTCAGTGAATGCGATATTTGCTCCTTCCTGAGCGAACTTCAAAGCGATAGCCTTACCAATGCCGCGTGCAGCACCGGTTACAATGGCTGTTTTACCATCTAATAATCCCATACAGTTTTTTAAATTATTGATTAATGTAATTTATTTATTTCCTAAAGCGCCAAGTACCAAGCGAGTCACATAATTATCGCGCGTTTCATCGTCGAGATAAGCTCCGACATGGCCACGGATATAGGGAGTTTCAATACCTTTGACGCAGTAATGCACAATCTCGGCAGTCATATCCAAATCATCTACCCGGAAGACACCTTTCTCCATGCCTTCACGCAGCACTTCTCTGAAAAGTTGGATCTCTTTGGCATCGAAACGTTTGCGAACCTTTTCTACTCTCCAGATATCACGGAAGAAGGTTGCACGAAGTGTACCGTTACGGAAAACCACTTCTTTCACCGCATCCAGATGCGTATAAATCATCTCCATCAACTTCTCATCCGGCTGAATATTCTTCTCCGCCACCCGCTTCATCATATCCGAGAGGATATCCAGCTCCGACTCAACAACCGCCAAATAAATATCTTCCTTGCTCTTAAAATAAGTATAGAGGGTTCTCCTACCTTTTTTAGAAGCGAGGGCGATATCATTCATTGTAGTATTCTCGACACCCATCTTTGCAAAGAGTTGACGGGCTACGTCTACTAATTTAGCTTTTGTCTTCGATACGACCATAGATTAATTGCACATTGCTATATTATATGTGCAAAAGTAAAACTTTTCTGTATAACCTACAAGGAAATGATTATTTTATTAACAATAAGGAAGGAAAGTGAAAGAAAAAAGTTCTTTTAGTAGTGTACTATCTATCAATGTGTTATGTATTAAGATGCATTTTTTATAGAAAATAACACGAGATATATTTGCATATTCAAAATAAAGCCGTACCTTTGCACTCACAAAATCGCGGAGTGGAGCAGTTGGTAGCTCGTTGGGCTCATAACCCAAAGGTCATTCGTTCGAGTCGGATCTCCGCAACTAAATAAAAAGAATCGCACTTCTGCGGTTCTTTTTTGTTTTATCCCCCTTATCCTCTCTGATTAAAATATTTCAATAAACAGCAATCCCAGCGCAATAGCTACGACAGTGGAAACAAGTCCGGGCATCATGAACGAATGGTTTAATACGTACTTTCCGATCTTAGTTGTGCCCGTACGGTCAAAGTTAATGGCAGCCACTACCGTAGGATAGTTGGGGATAAAGAAATAGCCGTTTACTGCGGGAAACAAAGCAATCAATATCATAGGAGAAATGCCCAAGGCTATGCCCAAAGGCATCAAAGCACGGACGGTAGCAGCCTGGCTATAGAGAAGGATGGACATCACAAACAAGGCAATGCCGAACAACCAAGGCATCTCCCTTACTATTCCTTCTATGGATTGGGTCAGTTGCAGCAGGTTACCTTGTAGGAAAGTATCACCCATCCAGGCAATACCGAATATGGCAATTACAGCCTGCATACCCGCCGGGAATACCGAGCCTTGCGTTGCTTTCATTCCGTCCGTCTTGGTCAACAGCAGAATAAGGGCGGCGGCAGACAACATCACGATCTCTATTATTGCAGACATGCCGAGCTTTACAGTCTCACCATCCACAGTAAAGGAAGGGCGCAGCCCGTCGAACGAACCGAAAAATACAATAAAGACAGTAGCCAGTATAAAAATGAGCACCGATATCAAAGCGGAACGCTTATTATGCAAAGCCTCTATTTCTATTTTCTTAGTATCGAGATAACCTTCTTCGAGTCTTTTCTTGTATTCAGGATCATCCACCAGCTCCTTACCCACTTTCATGGAAAACAATGCTCCTACGAGCACACCGATAATGGTAGCAGGAATCGTAACCTTCAAGATATCGAACAGGGTTATGTCGAAGCCGGTCAGCAACCCAAGCAGCGCTACCGTGGCGGCAGAGATAGGACTAGCCGTAATGGCTTGCTGAGAAGCTATTACGGCTATTCCTAAAGGTCTTTCGGGACGTATCTTGGTTTCTGTGGCTACTTCGGCAATCACAGGAAGCACTGAATATGCCACATGACCGGTACCGGCAATAAACGTAAACAGATAGGTCACGATAGGGCTCAGTATGGTAACTTGCGAGGGATTCTTGCGTAGCAGTTTCTCCGCCAGCTTCACCATATAATCCAGTCCGCCGGCTGCCTGCATGCACGATGCGGCAGAAATGACAGCCGCTATCATCAGCATCACGTCGATGGGAGGCGAGGTGGGTTGCAGTCCGAAACCGAATGTCAGTATTGCTAAACCGATTCCACCCATCACGCCCAGTCCGATACCGCCCAAGCGGGCACCTATAATGATGGCAACTAATACAAATGCTAATTGCAGGATCATACGCTGTCTATTTTGTTTCCCGCAAAGATAATTTATTTAGCAGAAATTCATCGGGTTATGCCGATTGCATTACTATTCATTAACTTCTATTGTAGCCGCTTGCATTAATTCCACGTTCAACGTAGCACCTTCTGTTTGCGGAGTCCAAAGCACACGTTGACATTCGCCTTTCACCAAAGTGCAATGATGCTTGCTGCTACCCGACAAATGTTCGGTGTTAAGATGGAAAGAGTCCGGTTCTACATTCCAATTGGAGGTTTGATCTAAATTAAGATAGAGGTTATCTACTTCGCCACTATTGAGGTGCAAAATATGAGCCTGAGCCGCAAGAGATGCGATATGGCAATTCTCTACTTTGGCAAGGCCTCTCACTTGGAAAGAAAGCGTATCGCAACGGAAGTCATAGAAGGTAGTTTCCATGTCAATCAGATCTACCCGAACAGTTTGAACACTTGCAGGCAGATTCAATGCCATTTCAGTGGAGCGAAGCCTTAACAAACGGTCATTGTGGAAACGCTTCTCCAGTTTATCGTTCGGAAACTGAAAAGAAATAAGCAACGTATCTCCAACCGATGTCATCGTCATAAATGATTCCATATCACCCGCAAAAGAGAAACTGCCTTGCAAGGTGTCGGCAGGAGTTATCTTCAAAGGTACATCACTGAAGGCAACGTAACGTTCCGTCTCCACAATGCCTTCCTTTTTCTGTTTCCATTCCATAGGCTGAACCAGTTTTACGACCTTGCACGAAGGTAGTTGCACCGTTTTCTGCGTTCCTTTGATTTCCATAAATTTATCTTCCCAACGAGTGCCGTGGGTAGCTGTATAGAACATGCTGACGCTGATTATTACCAGCCCGGCAAGCAGCATCCCTATCATTATATAAGTTGTTCGTTTCATAACTCTTTTCTTTTATTTCTGTTTCTTGGTAAACTCTTGGTACATGTCCGCCAGTTCTTTGGCAGAGATGTCCAGCATAAATAGTTGCTTGAAGAAATAATCTACTTCATCTTTCAGGAAATACTCTCTCCGCAGTTTAAGGATTAATTCACTTGCACCGGCCGATACAAAGTAGCCGATTCCCCGTTTGTTGTAGATCACTCCTTGCATCTGCAAGTAGTCGTAGGAGCGCATCACCGTATTGGCGTTCACCTCTACCACAGCCGCATACTCACGTACCGAAGGGATTCGTTCTTCTTCGGCGTATTGCTTGAGAAGTATCTCGTCGCAAATGCGGTCTGCTATTTGTAGGTAGATAGCTTTACTTTCTTTGAAATTCATAATTACCAGCGGTTAATGATTTCGGACTCTTTGAAACGATAGTAGGCCACCACCCAGTTGAAAAGAGTAAATGCGCCACTGACAAGTATCACCACAGTTTGTACTGTTTCTTTGGAGATATCCATATCAGCCATCTGATAATTACCGGATAAGAATATTTTCGTCAATGCTACCGCAAACAGAATATACACCACTACAATACCTATTCCTGCCGAAAAGGTCTTTATCAACGCATTCTTGGGCCAAACAGTACTGCCCAGCAAGAAAAATGACTGAATAAACATGAAGCCGCTTATAAACATAGACGTCTGCGGGCCACCTCCCCTTACAACCTCGTAGAATGCACCTGAATTTGTCCAAAACTGCCAAAGGGGGAATGAAGAGATGATATCCAAATCAGGATACTTCACCATATAAACAGCCATCCGCGTCCAGTCCGCCATCTTGAAAGCAATCAGGAAAACGACCACGAAACCGCAAGTTGCTACCAGCCAACGCGAGAAAAACTTTTCAAACATAGTGGCAGGCGTCATCAGTACCACCGTCCGGCTTGTTTTCGTCTTCATCCGCTCCATAGCAAACGATGCGCTGATACAGCCCCAGATAACAAATGCAAAAAGGAATATCCTGGCTTCGAATCCCCAAAGAGGATCTATACCTTGCGAAATAGCATACTCGTTCTTATAATCAAAGTATCCATCCCAAATGAAAATGATAGCCAGCACTCCATAAACCATCACCGAGCGAAGTATATATACTTTCCAGTTTTCTACCATCTCCTTACGGCACACGCTTACAAAGCGGTGCATGCTAAAAAAAGTATCGCTTATCATGATTCGTTTGATTTAGAGTGAAACAATTCCGCCATCTTATCGGGCGCAGACAGTGTAGCGCCAAACAGCAGTTCGAGGTTAATTTCCGATTCTTCATTTTCCGTATTAGGCAATAACAGCAGATTGCCTTGTACGGACGGAAGGGAAAAGAGTGCGGTCTTAGCCAACTCGCGATCGTCGCTTTCTACAAACAGCAACTTCTCGCAGATACCGGCGATAGACTGATCGAGCATGACATGACTATTATCCATTATCAGTACATGATCCAGCACCTTATCTATATCCCGCACTTGATGTGTGGAAATCACAATTGTCTTGTCGTCCGTCATGCCGGAAGCTATAAATTTACGAAACTGGCTTTTACCGGGAATGTCCAGCCCGTTGGTAGGCTCGTCCATGAGTAACAGCGAGGTATTGGTGGCCAGCGCAAAACTCATGAATACTTTTTTCTTTTGTCCCATAGACAAAGCTTTCAAGTCCGCATCCAAGTCCATTTCAAAATAATGCAGGTACTTCAACATATCCTCTTTGCTAAAACGAGGATAGAAGGGACTGTTCAGTTCGACGTAGCTCACCAAAGAGACAGGTGGTAATTCAAATTCTTCGGGCACCAGGAACATGTCCTTCAAAGTGGCAGGCAACCGACGACGTACATCGATATCGTTGTACATCACTTTTCCGCGTTTGGGAGTGAGCAAACCGCTCATCAAATAAAGCAATGTAGACTTACCGGCGCCATTCTTTCCCAGCAACCCATATACTCTCCCCTTCTCCAGCGAAAGCGAAAAATCGCTCAGGACTTCTTTCTTGCCCATGCGATAACTAAATGAAATGTTTTCTACTTGTAACATATGCTTGTATTTACTAAATATTATATTGTTTATGTGTATTAGTATAATAGTACACTGCAAAAGTATATAATCTTTTTAGAATAACAAGGAATTCAGGAAGAAATTTATAAAAATAATAAAGAAGGATACATCAAGGTGACTGCATGAGGATATAATTCCTTGCTGAGGGGATGTAAGCAAGAGTATCTCAAACTCCTCCGCCTGAAAGGGGAGGTACCCGCTTGCGGGCGGAGGGGTCTTACATCCGAAGGGGCTTTCGTATTTTGCAGAGTTACTCTCTGTTGATGTAAGACCCCCTCCCCCCTACGGGGTACTCCCCCTTTCAGGCGGGAGAGTTTGAGATACTCATGCTTATCATTTGCTTCCTTTCTAAAAGCATTATGAACAAGATGTACTAAAGCGATAGTGAAATGAAGCCCATACCATCATTTTATTTGACAAGCACCGAGTTAAACGGGCTTTCTTCAAAACCACTCCCCAAAGCTACTGTAGAGCATGAAAAAACGATTTAGTAAATCGTCACCCAAGATTTACTAAAACGTCGCCAAAGATTTAGTAAATCTCCCTCCGGGTTTTAGTAAAAAGAAAAAGAGGGTTTGGTATAGCGTCGAAAAGAAGAAAGAAAATAGGTTACAAAAAGACAAAAAAAGGAGGAGCTAAGAATCACTCTCCACTCCTCCCGACACGACAAACAACTAAAATTATTGCTATTTGATGCCGTCCAACGCTTTCTTTGCAGTGGCATTGGTGGGGTCGATAGCCAGAATTTTATTCCAAAACTCTTTCGAAGTAGGATAATCGCTCTTCAGCAGATAGTAATAGCCCAGATAGCTGTAGCCTTCTATCAACGAAGCGTTATACTTCGGTTCATTTTTTGCCAGCAGCACGTCCACAACCTTCTCATAGTAAGGTTTCGCCAAACCGTCTGTTGTTTCAGGGTCCATGGCGGAATTTGCGCGGGCGCGCCACAAGTCTCCCAGGTAACTGCCGGGAGCTTGCCTGGAAACAAGGGCAAACACAGAGTCAGCAGCCTGTAATGCCGCCTTACGGTCGGCAGGCTTTACGGCAAGTGTATCCGGGGAGGTACCTTCGCCGTAGTAGAGACGTCCTAACTGGAATAAGGCTTCGGGCGTCTTTTGGTCTTGATTCAGTGAATCATAATACTTTTGATAGGCGGCGATGGCTTCGGCATAATTAGCATTCTGCTCGTAAGCATCGGAGATTTCACGCCACAATTCCATTTGGGTGGCATCTTTATCTAAAGCCTTTTTATACTCTGCAACTGCTTGGTCATACTTCTTCAGTGCACTAAGCAAAGCTCCATAATACCGGTAGTCCAGATAAGAATAATCTGCATGGTCCGAAGCGTTGAAGAAGGCATTGGCTGCCTGTTCGGCTTCCTCATAGCGTTTCATATCGGTATAGTTGTACATGGCAAGGCGGTTGAATGCAGCATGACGCTGGTTCTTCTGCAAACCCTTTTGAACGATTGCCAAGGATTTCTCGAAATCATGGCTTAGGAATAAGGCGAAGGCATACTTCAAGATATCATTTTCCGTAGCCACCGGGGTGTCGATAAAAGCGGCATACGCATTGGCCGCTTCTTTAAAGCGGTTGTTGGCATAGTACACCTCCGCCAGTTCTTTATCGGCTTCCAGATAATCGGGAGCCAGCGTTTTCAGTTGTTGCAACTTCTCGATGGCTTGTGAAGGACTTGCCGATTTGTAAGCCTGCGCATATTTCAGATAGGCCTCCTTACAATTCGGATCGAAATAAATAGCTTGTTCATAAAGTTGGCAAGCCTTTCCCACATCTTTATGGGCAAGGGCAATGTCGCCTTCCAATACAGATACTTCCGGAGCTTTGCTATCAGCCTTGCGCGCAATCTCCAAATAGGTTTCGGCTTCTGCCAACTTTCCTTCGTCCATGTAGGCGCGAGCCACGGAAACAACTAAATCCACATTCTTTTTGTTCTTGCCTTTCAATAACTCCTGCACCTCGTTCGAGGCTTGGGCAGGATCGGACTTAATCAGGCTCTTTACTTTATCTACCCCCGTTTGCCATTCAGGCACCGGCGTTTGTGCAGCGAGCGTACCTGCAAGCAGCATCGCTCCCATACATACTACAAATCTACGTTTCATTTTAGCTTTCATTTTAGTTATTTATCTTTGACGTTTACCACGCGCACCGGCTGGGTGGCGGGTACTAAACCCGACTTTAGTATAATCCGCTGTCCCCGGTCGGATGCGAGGAACGAAGCCAATCCCCACGGAAGTGCGCCCCGCGGATCATTCAATAAGGCATAAATGCTGCGTGTCAACGGATAATCACCGTAAAACAAATACGCCTGATAAGGTTTAAAACTGTTACCCGGTGTAGCCTTGTCAGCATCACTGACGGACATCACCTGCACCTCTTTACTAAAGGAAAGTCCCGTACTGTCATTTTTATCGCTTAACCAATTCACACCGATGATACCTATGGCATCGGGTGTACGGGCTACGTAGTCGATCACTTCTCTGTTCGTCTTCAGCGCTTTCACTTGATCGGAAAGCGGGGCACCCTTGCAGATAGAGTCAACCGCAAAACGTACGGTACTGGAATTCTTATTGTCGAATACCAAACTGATATCCTTCAAGCGGGAATCCGGATAGATATCCTTCCACTGCCTAGCTTCTCCGGTCAGGATACGGCGGATATCCTTCACCGTAATCAAGGTATCCGGATTGCCCCGATGGGTAATCAAAGCAAGGCCGTCTGTGGCAATCTTTATCTCCTGCGGATAGAATTTCCGGCTATTAAAGGAATTCATTTCCTCCTGAGTCAGTCTGCGGCTGGTTATAGCTAACCGCAGACTGTCTTTGAGCAAGAGGTTGACGGCTTCTACTTCCGTCACATAACGGGGCACAATTCCTGCCAAGGGATAGAGTCCTTCGAATACATCAATCTCTTCCTGCACAATAGGCCGGAAACTTTCGTCAGCAGCAATTGCAATGACGCCGGAGGTATAGGTATCTGTTTGTCCATCCTTGGGCTTGCGTTGGCAGGCAGCCAGCAGAGCCAGCATCGTCAACAAGCCTAAAAGCTGAAGTTGTTTCACCGTCTTCATACTACACACATTATTGTAACCTGAAAGTAATTGGGACTGTATATTTCACTGATACTGCCTTTCCGTTCTGCTTTCCCGGAATCCAGTTAGGCATCGCCATGATAACGCGAACTGCTTCCTTATCACAATAGGGGTCCAAGGTTTTGAGGATGGTTACATCCCGCACCTTTCCGTCCTTCCCTACCACAAACTGACAAGTAACACGTCCTTGCGTACCATTCTCCTGCGCAATTGTAGGATATTTCAGATGTTCGCCAATCCACTTCATCAATTCTACCTGACCGCCCGGGAACTGTGGCATTTGTTCTACCATATCGAACACTTTCTCTTCCTCTACAGCTTGTGTCACCACTTGCTTCAGGTCGGCGATATCTTTGCCGTTGGCTTCGTCGTTACCTTTCACATCGGCAATGGAGATGGCAACTTTGGTCTGGGTCAACTCTTTCTGGCTCTTGATCTCGTCTTCATCCCTTACTTCCTCATCCTTCTTAATAACGGGAGCGGTAAACTTGATGGAGCTTTTCAGTGCGGGAGGCGGTGGAGCCACCGGTTCAACACGTTTCATTTCTTCTTGTTTCACTTCCGGCTCATCGAGCTGCGAGAGGGTGGTTACTTCCGTCATCACCTCTTTTTGCTTAGGAATAGCCATCTTTATCAAAGCAGGGATGCTGAATCCTATCAAGGCAATAACTATCACCAGTATCACAGCAATATTGTGACGCTTGGGAGAGTTTTCACGCATCTTATAGGCGCCATACGCTTTATTCTTGTCCGCGAATATCAGGTCACACCATTCCGAAGAACTTAAATCTACTTTAGCCATTTTCTTTCTTTGTATTAGGTGTTACACGTTATTCGGCAATATTCTGCGACAATTCTCCTTTGCTTTCATAGTTCTTCATCAAGAACTGGTCGGCATCGGCGATATCCGTTATCACATACTTACCTATATCACATATCTGCATTTCGTCGAGCGCATCAATCAGATTCTTATACGAAGCTTTATCGGTAGCCTTAATGATTACCGTCGGCGTATTTTTTCCGCTTTTAATCTCGGTAAGTTGTTTTTCGTATTCTTCTTCTGATATCTTCAGTTCCAGTTTCTGCTGCTTCAGTTTGTTCACTTCGTTCACAGCAGTTCTATTACGCTTCAGGAGCATGTCCCGCAAACCGTCCGGCTTATAAGTCGTTTCTTGCAATGAAGTATAGTCCTTGTAGTTGGGTTCTCCTTCGTAATAGTACAGTTTATCGTCTTCGCCCAGCAACAGCGTGATGGCTTGAGATGCTTTCACTTTAGTTTGCTGCTCCTCGGTAAGGTCTTTATCGTTGCTCGGCATGCTTATCTCCATCGTCTGAGGCTTGCTCAGTGAAGTACAAAGCATAAAGAAAGTAATTAGCAACATGTTCATGTCCACCATCGGTGTAAAGTCCACCCTGACGGTCATTTTCTTTTGCTTGGTTTTTCCACCTTTCTTCTTACCGCTGCTTTCTTGTATTTCGGCCATAATATTCTTTTTTTTTAAGTTGACGAGG
Organism: Bacteroidota bacterium; assembly: GCA_023458215.1. The sequence continues at coordinate 2,689 of JAEXAJ010000041.1, read as the reverse complement.
ATTTAGTTCACAAGTTGACGAGGAGGATAGCATCTCCCTTGTTAACTCGTTTCCTTATTCCTTGTCTCCTACTCTTCAGAAGTGGTCTTCAGAGAAGTAATCAGGTTATACCGGTTCTCTCTGAGATCCTGAAGGGAGTTCATTACATTCTTGATTACAGAATAAGGAGTATTGGCATCTGCCTTGATGGCAATACGCAGATCAGGATTAACAGCGCGGGCATTACGTACCCATGCCTTAAACTGATTGTCAATACTGTCAGTTGGTATTCCTTCATTCTTCAACACAGCGTCTTGCTGGTCTTGGGGCAAATCAAGGTACTTTTTCATGCTCTTCATCGGCACACCAAAAGTCGATGCACGCATAAATTTACCTGTTTCCTCCGGAGTAAAAGTCACTCCATATTCTTGTCCCATAGCTTCCAGCACATTGCGCAAGTCCGGCTGTTTGTCCAGACTCATAAAAACCTTTCCGTCCGGGTCGACCAATATCTGGAGGATATTCGTTTCCGGGATCTTAATCTCGGAGACGGAGGCGGGAGTGGTTACCTGTACCGGCTCTTTCTTCACAAACGTAGAAGTCAGCATGAAGAAAGTAAGCAGCAATACAGTCACGTCACTCATCGCTGTCATGTCGATGAACGTACTCTTTTTCTTTATTTTCGCTCTACCCATAATCGTAGTATTTAAAGGGTTCGACCGAATTACTTATGTGTAGCGGCAAAAGTCTGCACGATAGAGAATCCAACCTCGTCAAGGCTATAAGTCAACTTATCAATCTTATTGGTATAGTAATTATAAGAAATAACGGCCAACGCACCGGTCAAGATACCGAATGCCGTATTAATCAAAGCCTCGGAAATACCTTGCGACAACGCCATGGAGTCTGCAGAGCCTCCGGCAGCAAGCGCCGCAAACGAACGGATCATACCGATTACCGTACCCAGCAAACCCATCAAAGTACCCAGAGTAGTAATCGTACCGATAATCGGAAGGTTTTGTTCCATCATCGGCAATTCCAATGCAGTAGCTTCTTCCAGTTCTTTTTGGATACCCAATAGTTTCTGTTCTTTGGTCAAGGTGGTATCGCCTTCCATTTCAGCATACTTCTTCAAAGTAGCATTCACTACATTGGCTACTGAACCACGTTGTGCGTCACAAATCTGCTGTGCCTTCTTCATGTCACCGGCAGCAAGAGCAGCTTTAATGTTTGCAACGAATTTCACCAACGAACCTTTACCGAAAGCGGCACGAATAGCAATGTAACGTTCAATACTCAGTGCAAGCACAGTCAGCAGCAAAGTTTGGATAACAGGAACGATAAACCCACCTTTATAGATAGTACCAAGGAAGTTTCCTGGCAATGGGTGGTTGTTCGGGTCATTGTTCATAAAGTTGGAAGGATTTCCAAGCACAAATTGAAAGATTAGCACGGCGATGATAAAACAGATTACGATTACCCAACCGGCGGATTTGATGCCTTTAAAAGAGGCAGAGTTTTTTTGAGTAGTTTCCATGATGCAAAATTTAATTAGTTGGTATTAAAATTGATTTTAGAAGTCAAACATAGGGATATAACTCTCCTCTTACGAACCTTCAGGGCGTAACCAGCCTTGCAACCCTACTTTCGCTTCATGAGTTTCATGTACATAAAGAGGGCTACCAACTTTCAATTACTTCAAGAAAGAAGGGGCAAAGAAGAAAATTAAATAAAGGAGAAGTAATATATTAAATCAAGATTCGCCGAAGCGTAAAAATGTAGTAATCACTACCCATTAATGCATAATAGGGTGCTTTATCTGAAAAGTATAGTTTAGTCTGTCCCTGAACGAGTAAATTCTCATGATTAGACAAAATCAGAAGTATATTTTTAAGGAACAGATTGTCTTCAAAAACTCTACGCAAACGTTGCTGATTAGAAGTGTATACCTCTGTAATCGGTTTATTTCCAAGTTCCACGTCAGATGACCACACAAACTTGGTATGACTAAACGCGGTATTTGGTTTACTGATATCGGAAGTAGCAGCGATTGAGGACATAGCAGCAGAGACTTCGCAGTCTTTGCCACATTGACTACCTGCTTTAGTAAAGTCAATGGCCTTACCACTAATGCTACAAAGCAGCATTACAAAGGTACAAATCCAAAATGTCTTTACAGTTGTTTTCATGTCGTCTTACAATTCTACAATAATAAACAGTTCGCGTTTACATTTGTTTTCCAATATCGCTATTTTTATATAAAAAGATAAAACTTACACGGCATAAGCCCCGCCTAATTATTCCTCTTATTACAAAGTAAAGGTACAAAGAAAGTATGTAATAGAGAAATAAAACAGTCGATAAAATACTGATTTTAAACACTTTTAATCATTCATCCAAGTAGTTCAAAAGAATAATCCACAAGAGTATTTTGACAATTTAATAACGAGTAATTAAGCAGTAATAAAAGCGAAAACTTCACTTTTTTATATCGATTTCACCCTAATGACGCAACATAATATACGGTTCTTAAGAGTTGTATAAACGAAAAAAGCCCCCGCATCTTTCGATACGGAGGCTTCCCTGCAAAAACGGCGACTACCTACTCTCCCACTGTTACGCAGTACCATCGGCGTGACCGGGCTTAACTTCTCTGTTCGGAATGGGAAGAGGTGGAACCCCGGCGCTATAGTCACCTGAATAAGGTAGA
>JAEXAJ010000040.1 GCA_023458215.1 Bacteroidota bacterium | reverse complement strand
CCCCTTCTCCTCCCGCATAGTTCACAGCAGAACTATAAAGATAATCTTCAGGGCGGTTAACGATTTCTTGCCGTACCGGATTAAGATGAATATAGTTCAACTTCTGTATATAGAAATCATACAAATAGATTAACTCAGCATGATTACCTTCCTACCAAAAACGATAATTAGTTATTTTTTTATCATTATTACCTGCAAATCGGAAACGGTCTAGCATCCATTCACGACGACTCTCATGAGGATCTATTTCAAGTTCGGATAAGATTCGCCTACTAGTAAACTTCTTAAAGTCCCGAAGAATATCAGATAGAGAACACTTGCTTCCCGAACTTACAATCATGTGCAAATGATTACTCATCAGCACCCAAGCATATATTCTAAGTCCTTTATGTTCTTGGCTATAAGTCAAAGACTCCAGTACAATATGTTTATATTTGGGACGGGTAAAGATATCAATCCAATCGACTACAGTAGAAGTGACAAAATACAGTTCATCATTTACTCTTTAGGCAAACAAGCAGCAACAAATTCCATTAAGAAGAACTACCTATCAGATGAGAGAAAAAGAATGAGGCGGATCCGGAGATCCTAATATTCAAAAGCAGCGGAGCGGATAAGGATATCTTTATGGAATAAATTAGCTCCATACAGTAGAAGCACCTACCAAGAGTAATTAATCCACTCACATAATTTGAAACACACTTGATTATATTGATTATTATTTGTTCATTTGCAGTATAATTAATCTAAAAACACAAATTTATGAGAAGAATTTTACTATTACTTTTTGCAATGTTACCATTTGCATTGTATGCCCAAATTGAAGAGACTAAAGAAGTTCAGATGAGTAAAGATGAACTTTTCACAAAAACAAAAATGTTTATTACAGATAAATGGAATAATCCCAAATGGTCAATTCAGAATGAAGATAAAGACGGTGGCATCATACAAGTAAAAACAGAAAAGGAGTTTTCCATCAATGTAGGAATGGGACTTAAGTGTGTTTACAACTATGAGTATCTCACTAAATTCAGATTCAAAGACAATAAATACAAAGTTGAATTTTATGATATTCGATGTCTATCTGCCAAACAAATTGGGTTAGGAACAGAACATGATATTCCTTTAATACCTTATTTTACTGGTGAAAATGCTCCTGATACAAAAAGCTTGGGAAAAGGTATTTCAAAGAAAAAAGCAATAGTAATGATGCAAGATTTAGACAAAGAATTCTCCGAAATCATGAATCAGTATAATAAGTATATTAATACTAATGATGATTTTTAATTGAGTCTGTTAATAAGTCAGATTTTAAATATACTATTGATGATTTTGCAAATCCGATTAGCTTCTAAGATAAAGCAAATCGGATTTGTCAGTAAATAGATCAACCTTACAAAAGTTCAAATAAATCAAGTTTATCCTATTCGTTCAATTGCTTAACTTTATCGATACCATTATTGTTACCCAAAGGTCCATTTATAGTAAAAGGAAAAGAAAATCTGCCTAAGACTTCATTACCTAAGGAGTTTTTGGAATAGCAATCTAACCTGATATCATAAAATGCCAATCTATTGGCTTGTTCTTCGGTTAGATTTTGAATCAATGATTCTACTTTGCTTTTTTCTTCAACAGCTAATAAATAAATTGCAATTCGTTTTGCCAAATCCAAATATCGAGGACCAAATTTCTGAAAAACTGCTTTTCTTTTGGTATGATAGTCTACATCAATTCCTTGATCAATAAATTCTTGCTCCTTTTCGATATTTTGTAGTGATTCTTCATACTTTGCCATACATTCCTCTTGAGTTTGACTATTTCTTTCTCCGTCAGATACAGAACATGTATCAATATCATTCTGCATAATGGCTAACTCATTTAATAGCATTTCTTTAACAGATATTGGGAGCGCTTTCAGCCCCATTAATCTATAAGAATAGGGATCTTTAAAAAACTCGTCTACATAAACTTCTTTAAACCATTTTTCAGCCTTTTCTTTCACCATCTCTGACTCTGGCTTAACACTTGTTGTTTTGTTACTTTTAGCTTGGGCATAGCATATTCCTTGAATAAAAAATACTGCTAGAAGAATAAATAATACTCTCTTCATAATAAGATATTTTAGTTTATAAAGTTTGTCGTTTCATTAAATAATCATCATTACCGTTATTTATTACACTTCAGCTATTATATCTTTTTCTGTAATAGTTATCAATGCTTCATTAGAAATATTCCCTTCTACCGCCAAGCGGTTAGCTTGAATTTCTAATGTCTTTTCAAAGATATTACGAACCCAGCGGGCATTTCCAAAATTTCGATCTTTGTTAATAATAGCTTTTGAAATCAGCAACCTCACTTTCTCTTTAGCATCATTAGTAATAAAGTAGTCATACCGCTTCAAATTATCAAGGAAAATCTGCATCAATTCCTCTTCAGAGTAATCTTCAAACTCTATATAACGGTTAAAGCGCGACTGAAGACCAGGATTGGAATCAATAAAATTTTTCATTTCATCCGTGTAGCCGGCTAGAATAACAATCAGTCGGTCTCGTTCGTCTTCTATTCGTTTCAATAATGTCGAAATAGCCTCTTTCCCAAAATCACTACTTGTATTCGTTACCAAGGAATAAGCTTCGTCTATAAAGAGCACCCCATCTAATGCCGAATCAACTATTTTATTCGTCTTTATAGCTGTCTGCCCTACATACTCCGCAACTAAACCGGAACGATCAGTCTCTACCAAATGTCCACTTTTTAATAATCCCAGTTCTCTATAAACATTTGCCAAAATACGGGCAACTGTAGTCTTTCCAGTACCCGGATTTCCTATAAAAACGCAATGATACGACAAATCAGGCGCTTTCATCCCCTTTGCTTCACGCATTTTTCTTATCTCAATAAAATTGATTAATGTAGCTACTTCCTGCTTTACTAAACCAAGCCCAACCAGCCGACGCAACTGGTTCATTCCGCTATTGCTTGGCGTATCAATACTTAGTTTCAATTCCGATTCATTTGTATCATCTTTCCTAAGAGAAAATATATTTTTAAGAAACTCAGATTCCTTATCTGTGATAGTACCATCTGCTTTGACTATAAGGGAAGCATAACGATATAAAAGCAAATAATACTGCTTCCCCATTTCACTATCCACATTTTGAACCAATGCACCTAAAACAAAAAAAGTATTTATATTAATGTCACTCATTTTTTGCCTTTCAACTGTAGGCATCAACTTAGTAATCTCTTGAACCAAACGGTCATAGTAGACAGATAATGTTTTGTACGATAATGATGTTATTCCATTCATCCGAGCGAATAAATAAACCATAGCAAAGCTTTCCTTTGGGTCTTCGCCAAATTTATATTCCAGTTGATGATATATCTTTAACAGATCTGCCAGCATCAATGTATTAATGCCATCAGGAAATACTATATTTTGTGAACCACCATTTAAAGAAAGATTTTCAAGTGGTTCTTTTAAACGTGAATCACAACGTAACTTTAAAAGAAAGAGATACAGCTTCTCTCCATATTCCTTAACGGTATCAAAATAAGACTCTTCGATACCATTAAATCTATAGGTCGTGTGCGTTGCTTGGTTCTTTAATATTTCCCCTGCATTATCTGACTGCGGATTGGCATAAAACCAACTATTTGGCAATAATTTTATAATTGTAATAACAACAAAAACACCAATCACCCAGAAAGTAGTTGATGTGCTTTTCGAACTAAAGCCTACCGCTAATGCTATAATAAGGGCAACAACAAGCATTACCCCACAGCCCGCATAAAAATTAGATGACTGACCGGAGTCCGGTGAACCTGAATTTGAACTCATAATCGTATTCTATTAGTATTTGCTACTTACATTCCTCAAAAGATGTCTTTCACTCTCTTAATGCAAATGTAACTATTATAATATTAAAGGGAAAAGAATTCTATAGAAAGTTCCATATAACGTCCAACCGATATATCATCCTTCAATTTCAAACCATCAAGGTTACATGAGTTTATAGGGAAAGCGAATGAGATGGATCTGGAGATCCTACCACTGAAAAAGATTATAGCTCACCCCACCTCCTACATAAAATCCTCCGGGATAGCCATAACCGGCCTGTAAGCCAAGTCCCCAGCGTTTTCGCTTCGATGCAACGGTGTGGTAAATATCGTTAGTCACTGTACGGGTAACAGTTCGCGGATATACCTCAATACTATCGAGCCTGGGACGATATCCGCTTACCCAAGCCCGATAAAGGCTGTCTGCATACACAGCCTGTTCACGCTGAACAATCGTATCGCCTACACGAATCGTATCTGCCGTAATCCGGAAGAATGTTACCATCGGAGCAGAGATAAACAAGGTATCGACCTTCAATGTAGTCTTTATCTTTGTCTCGCACCGTATTTCTACTTGAGGCTCGTGCGGACGGAACCATGCCAGTACACAAGCTATCACAAGCAAAACAACCAATATCCAAGGTAATATTTTCATAATTTCAATAAATGTAAATGATAAGTAATAACCCATTTTAATAATCACTCGGTGGTTGGCGGTTAACGCAGCCACGCATGTCGCATTTCTTTATTTCGGCTTCTTTAAGGCGTAGTTCCAGTTCATGCTTTTGGCGTATCAACTCAAGATTTTCTGAACGGAGTTTATTATTTTCCGAATAAAGAAAGTCAACCTTCCCATCCCTGGCAGCCATACGTTTCTCCTGATTATCTATCTGAGCAGACTGGGCACTAATGATATTCAGCAAATTCTGTATTTCCATGCCATCGGCTGAAGCATCCTCTTTCCGGGCATCCGTCCTACGGTTAACCCAAGAGTGAATGCCCCATTTAAGCCCTTCTATACCACCCATCGTTCCTACAATGGTAATTATATCTGTTAATTCTATATCCATAGCTATTCCATTAAACCTCTGTGACTTCGTGTTTCATTCTATTATTACCGAACAAGCGTTTAGACAAAAGCATGCCTTTCTAAATCTTTTCTTTCCAAAAGAAAGCAAAACATCCTTTAAACGAACATTTCCCAAAAGCATCGGAGGTCTAAATAGAACAACAATGCATATTTATTGGAAAGAATCGAACTGTATCTTGTATAATAATCCTCTTTTGTGCATATTCCGAAAAGAGTAAGTTAATATCTTGCAGTTAGTTTATTAATATCTTGCAGACAAACTATTCATTCTCTGCCGACAAGATATTAACTTCCTCTACGAGGAACATGTATTTGCTCTACGGGGATCGCATTGTTTCTCTACGAGGAACCTCTCAATCATCATCAAAAAGGAATATTCAAATTTATTAGAAGTGCATACAATCCGCTATTCCACTAATTAAAAAGAAGTTAGCAAAAACCGTTTACATTTTTCAATAGGTACAAGGATATGTTCGTAAATAAAGCAATCTAAGACGATTAGAAATGCAAAGTGTCAAAATGTAATTTACGTCCCACTGTCACCGGAATAGTATTATTCGCTAATCAGCTCTCGAATCAAATCCCTATTTGCCGGATCATCTGCATTGATGGATTGCCCGAAGCCCATTCCTAATTGCTTCCGCTCCTCGTCGGTGAGATAAACGGTAGTGATGGCATCGGCAAACAGCATGTTCAGATTGACGTAACTGATTCCCCAAAGAATATAATCCATAGTCCAGCCATAGCGCTGGCAGGCAAAGTCTATCAGAAGGCCGTAAATGCTCTTTCCACCAAAAGTAAGGCTGTTGCTCTCACCTTTAATCCGGCTGATACGTTCTCTTAGCTCTTTATCGGCATCTATTTTGAAGTATTTGATGAATTCGTCCGTTTTGTCGTTCGAGAGAATAAGGGATAAAAGTGTTGCCAAGTCTTCGGTAGTGAGGTGTTCTTTCAAGGTTTTGGCCCTTTGAAATACCTTTTCGGTATTCATAATGCTAGTCTTATCGCTGAAAGTAGAATAGGCAATGATTTGACAAACAACATCGGGACTTTCTTTACTGATGCGGATAGCCTCTGCCAAAGGATTCAATGAGAGGAGCCGGGAATTTACATCCAGTCCCAAATAGAGGTTCTTCAATATCTGAGTTTTGCCTAATGTCGGGGGATAGATGCTATATTTTTGTTTGCCAACGTTGAACCTGATCGCTTTCTCGATAATGGCATCGGCCACGTTCATTTCGGTTTGTTTATTCATATCAATCGGTAATTGAAGGGTTAGCAAAGAGTGCCGGTTAAGGCACTCTTTAAGGTTCTGATGTTTCTATCGTTTAAGATTGAGCAGGAGCCGTATAAGGCTTTACCTGATTTCCCTCAGCAGGTTTCAATACATCGAAAGTATATTTCCATTTCTTACCTTCGGCAGTGTCGAAAGTTTCTTCTACTGATACGGTAGCTTTGTCAATCAGAATCCCTTCGACTGTAGAGTCTTCGGGAGTGAGACGAACGGCATATTCCCCGTCGACCACTCCGTCGGCATCTTCAATAGGCTTGGTACGGCCTTTGGCGGCACGAACTTCAAACTCGAATACGAACGTATTCTTTGCATATTTCACGGCTTCATTCTCACCGCCTTCTACTTTGGCTTCTTTCTTTTCACCCTTGGTAGGGGTCAACTTCGTTGAGTTTTCTACCGGATCGTATGCCAACTTTGTCCATGTAGTAGGAGCTGCACCATTAGCTCCACATTTGCCGAATTCTATTGAGGGTTTTCCCCATGATAACTGTGCCATAATCTTAAGTGTTTTAAAAATTTAATAATAAGTTATTGTTAATAAGATGGCCTGCCCCCATTGTACACCTAAGGACAAGCCGGGTCTATCAGTAGAAAACAGTACAGACGCCCAGCCTGTATGCTCACTGCTCAAGGACGATTCTTTGCGGTGTTTTCTGTTTGATGTTTGTTTTATTGTCTGTTACTGAACAAATTGCTCTCTATACTCTTCGGGGATATCAATCTCTTCGTAATGCTCGGGAAGTTCCAAGAGTGGTTCATCGAGTTTCTTACCGTCGAGGTAATAGGTATAACCGAGGTAAAGTTCCGGCCCGGCAATCCAGTTGTCGGAGATGCGACGGAATATTTTTCCGTCCTGAGCTTTTATCACTGTTGCTATCATAAATTGACTATTCCCCGGAAGGGGCAGAAGCTGTATAAGGTTTTACCTGATTACCCGAAGCCGGCTTCAATACATCGAAAGTATATTTCCACTTTTTACCTTCGGCTGTATCAAAGGTTTCTTCAACCGATACGGTGGCTTTGTCAATTAAGATACCTTCCACCGTAGGATCTTCGGGTGTGAGACGTACCGCATATTCGCCTTCCACTACTCCGTCTGCATCGGGAATAGGTTTGCTACGGCCTTTGGCGGCGCGAACTTCAAACTCGAATACATACGTATTCTTTGCGTACTTCACGGCTTCATTCTCGCCGCCTTCTACCTTAGCTTCTTTCTTTTCGCCCTTGGTAGGGGTTAACTTCGTTGAATTTTCAACCGGATCGTATGCCAACTTTTTCCATGTAGTAGGAGCTGAACCATTAGCTCCGCATTCTCCGAATTCAATTGTGGGTTTTCCCCAAGATAACTGTGCCATAATTTTAAGTGTTTAAAAATTAATTAGAATTGTTGTTTATAAGAATCATCCTTATACTTTAAGGATTTACTAAATATTTAAGTGCGAAAACAGTACAGACGCCTAACCTGTATGCTTACTGCTCGAAGACGATTCTTTGCGGTGTTTTCTGTTAATTGTTATACATTGTACAGCTCGCAAGCTCCAACTTGCTTATGTACGTTTATTAGTTTTGTCGGCTACTCATATAGGCCAAAAACCTATATGAGGCTTTTACATCATTTCAAAGAACTATTTTTTTGATTTATACTTCCAATCAGTTACCTTTGTAATTGATTGATGTTGCAAATATACTAACTATTTCAGTATAACAAGTAGTAAATACTAAAATAATTAGTATATTTGCAACGTTTAACGATTGAAGGTATTTTCACCTTATTATATATACATAGGATACATAATTTGAGAATATCATAATATGCCAATAATGTAAGCACAACATAGAAATACTAATATTATAAGTATACAACCTATATAAAAGACATTGATATGAGCCAAAATGATGATTTAGAAAAAGCGAAAGAAAATCTTGCCAAAGAAAGACTTGGGAGACTGAATAGAGCCGTATCTTACCTGACTTCGACAGAAAAGGTATCTCAGACATCTACTCAGAAAGACATTGCCGGACTCATGGGGTATAATAATAGCACAAACGTCAACTATGCCTTTAAAGGTAATGTCAGATATCTAACGGAAGGATTCTTGAAGAGATTCAATAAAGCCTTCGATGATATATTTTCGGAAGAGTGGTTATTGATGGGTGAAGGAAAAATGCTAAAGAATTCGGTTCCTATAAACAACGAAGCCGTACCCATTTTACAAGATATCGTATATGTTCCGCTCGTGAACCAATATGCATACGCCGGATATTTAGATGGATATGCCGACAACTCTTATTTGGGACAATTACCCCAAATACCATTCATTGTGGACAGAGAAGGACATGGAAACTATATAGCATTCGAGGTAAAGGGTGATAGCATGAATGATGGAACCGAAGAAAGCTACCTCGAAGGAGACCGACTTTACTGTAGAGAAATAGCACCTTATCTTTGGGCTACATCAAAACTCCATTTGCGCAAATGGGATTTTGTGATAGTGCATACAGACGGAATAATAGTGAAACGAATCATTGACCATAACGTTGAGAACCATACCATTACCATACATTCACTAAATGACATGTATTCGGATAAAGTCATTGATTTGTGCGAAGTTAAACAGATATTCAATGTCATAGAATCTGTGAGGCCCAGAAGGAGATAATTAGTCAACACCCATATTGTAACACCTTACTAATAAATATATGAATATGAAAACCTGCTCAACCCTTCTTTTTACTGCTATTACGCTGACTGCAACCGCACAGCAGCCCAACAAAGTTACCAGCATCCTTGAGATACTGGATGTTACCAATGGAAACAGAACCGTTGTAAAAGAATTCCCTTACCGGATCGAGGCACCCAACTGGACACCTGACGGGCAATGGCTGGTTTACAACAGTGATGGCAAACTCTATCGCATCTCTCCCACCGCTCCCGCCGAGCCGGAACTGATAAATACCGGTTTTGCCCAAGACTGTAACAACGATCATGTGATTGCAGCCGATGGAAAACAAATCGCCATCAGCCACGGTACGAAGGAAGACCATAAATCGCGTATATATACACTTCCGATAACCGGCGGTACTCCCCGCCTGATTACTCCGATGGGGCCCAGTTACCTTCACGGATGGAGTCCCGATGGCAAGCAGCTCGCCTATTGCGCCGAGCGAAACGGTAATTACGATGTGTACACCATTCCGGCTGAAGGAGGCGAGGAAACCCGCCTTACCACTGCGGAAGGATTGGACGACGGCCCGGAATATTCTCCCTGCGGACAATACATCTGGTTCAACTCCGTACGAACCGGACTTATGCAGGTATGGCGTATGAAAACCGACGGTACGGAACAGACCCAAATGACCTTTGACGAGACCCGCAACTCCTGGTTCCCGCATGTTTCACCCGATGGCAAGTCCGTATTATTCATTACCTACTACAAAGGCGATCTGGAACCGGGCGAACATCTGCCAAACAAAAACGTAGAACTTCGCCTGATGCCGGCAAATGGCGGAGAGCCTAAAACAATGGTAAAACTTTTCGGCGGGCAAGGAACGATCAATGTCAACTCGTGGGCACCGGATAGCAAGAAGGCTGCATTCGTCAGCTATCGCATAGACTAGCTGAACCTTAATTCGATGAATTTGATTTGCCTTACCGGGAGATACCCTTTATACACATCTTTTAATGTATAGCAAGAGTAACTGAAATTCATCGAACTCACGTTAATCAAGTTCTTCTTCCTCAACATTCGTCTCCCGCCCGAAAGAGCGGTACTCTAACGGGGTAAAGCCTGTATGCTTTTTAAATAAGGAGAAGAAGTGTTCGGTAGATTTATAGTCGAGCATGTAGGAGATTTCTTTCACTGATTGTGAAGTGCCTACAAGAAGTTGCTTTGCCTTGCGCAGCTTCAATTCCTGAAAGTATTTGGCGGGAGCATAGCCCGTATATTCTTTAAAAACTTTACGAAACCAGGAATAACTGATATTCAGCCGCATGGCAAGTTCTTCGGGATCAACGTCCTTGAAGACATTTTCGTTCATAATAATCTTTGCCTGCTCAATCTTCTGGTCTACATCCCCCACTTCGAATATCTTATTTTTGGAGATGGAAAGAATCATTCCCACCATGTGCAATACAATGCCTGCAAGATACTGTTGGGAAGATATTTTGTCGCCTTCGGCTATCTCTAAAGCACGGGAGAACAGAGAGACCAGTTCTTCATCAAGACCGACTTCAAGGACTTGGTTATCTTTTGAGAGGAAACCGCCTTTTACTAAACCATCGATGACAGGACCTTCAAAACCAATATAGTATTCATTCCACCCCGTTTGACTGTAAGGATGATAAGTATGCCACTGATCGGGGAAAAGAACAATCAGACGGCCTTTGCATACTTGCTTTTCAGTAGTAGATTCGGAAGAGAACAAGCCGCGCCCTTTGGTAATGTAGACTAATTGATATTCGCGCAAGACACGCCCTTTTTGAGCGTTGAAGAAGTAGCCCGAAGGATGGTCCTTCAAAGGATAAGGAGAATTCGGTTGAATAGACTGAAAACCTACGGTATTGACCCACAAGCCGTATTTCCGATCCATATCATTTACAATCAGATATTTGAACTCTACTCCTAAATCATTATAATCCTTCGCCATATCAAGTGCTTTTCATGATGCCTAACGACAAAAATAGAGATTATTCTTGAAAAAAGAGAACCCTCACAGAAAATAATAGTGATTAAAGGGGGAGGAGTCAACAAGCTAACGAGTGAACGAGGATGTGTCGAAATGAATAATGACTTACTATATGTAATGAATTTAGGCACGGATTACACGGATTTCACGGATCTTCTAATTAATTTCCGTGTAATCCGTGAAATCCGTGCCTAAAAGAGACAACAAAACATGTATCGACACACCTTCGGTTTCACTCATCACTTTTAGCGGTTCTGCCGCTAAACTTTTATTTTGGCAAATTGAAGGCTACGGACATTTCCTGCATTTGCAATTGGCTCATGCCATCCGGCTCGAAGCCCATGTTCTTGGCGGCGATGTAGATAAGGGCGGATTTGTTCAACACATCTATCTGATCGAAAGCAGCCATAGCATCGACATCTACTGCAAAGACACCGTGTTTTTCCCACATGACGACATCGTAATCTTCCAGTTCGCGCATGGTGGCTTGTGCCAGTTCTACGGAGCTGGGAAGCTTGTAGGGGATGATGCCGAGACCACGGGGACAGAAAGCTTTGGTTTCGGGAATCATACTCCAAAGCAGATTGGTAGCAACATCTTTCTCCAAATACTTCGGGCAGTGAGTCATCGCAATCAGTTCGATGGGATGGGTATGCACGGAGGCTTTGTAAGGAGAGCCTTTGGCGATGAGCTGATTGTGCACACTGAGGTGCGAAGGCAGCTCGGAAGTGGGTTGCACGGGTTGGTCGGCTATGATGACATAGCTGCCGCAATCGTCGAGAATGCGGATGACGGAACCATTCTCCATAGGCCATCGGGCAAGGTCGCGCATACGCTTATTGGTGCCTTTGCAGTAGAAGTAGCAGCCTTTCAGGTGCGGCAAGGTGGCGCCGATAGGTTTTACTTCGCTGATAGCGGGCATGGTGCGGATAGCATCGTCCACGTATTCAGTGATGTTTACGGTGATGTTTCCACCGTTACGTTCCGCCCAGCCCTTTTGCCAGAGATAACCGGCTACTTCGGCTACCTTGTTCACTTCGGCAGCCAGGGCGGGGCGATTGGTTAAGATTGAATTCATATCTTTAGAAATTAGTTATATATTTTAATTAGTTCTGCGCCATTGCGACCACTATGATAGACGCAATCAGCACCACTAATCCGAGAATGAGTACACCAATGGTTTTAGAGCCACATCCTTTCCATTCTTTCAGGAGGATGCCCCAAACATTGCTGAAAGTCACATTGAGCGACATCAGAATACTCCAGGAGAAGGCGATCAGGATGGGGCTATCCGTAAGGAAGCTCTTCCCCATTTCGAGACCAAAGAACTGGGAGTACCATAGTACACCGGCAAGAGCACAAAATAAAAGATTATTTACGAATATATCGCCTTTAACGGAAAAATATTCATGCCCGGTTTTGTTCTTTACATTCTGCTGGATGCAATAGACGGCGTTCGTAAAGAAGCCCCCTAGTGTAACGAGGAAGATAACAGGAAGTCCGGCATACAATGGAGCAACACCTCCGGCGAGGGCAGCTTCTTTGATGGGCGTACCCGCATCCAGTCCGAGGGCAAAGCAAGCACTCATCACACCAGCAAGCAGGGCAACCAGCAGACCTTTAGTCAGGGCAAATTCGCGTACCGCTTTCTTCTTCTCCTCATCACTCATATTCTTGGAGCGCAGAGCACCGGCATAACCGATGATGGCTATACCTGCCAAGGTGATACAAACCCCGATGAGTAATATCAACCCGTCGCCATGCAACAGGTCTTTCCCGGCAAACAGGGCGGGGAACAGTGTGCCGAAGCCCGCACAGGTGCCAAGGGCAATGCTCTGACCGAGCGCAACACCCAGATAACGCATGCTCAGACCGAAGGTGAGTCCACCTACTCCCCACAGCACACCGTAGATGATAGCGGTCAGCGCACCGCCCGAACTCCAAAGTTCCATCAAGCTACCACCCGTAGGAATAGCCAGCAAAGCTCCCAATAGCGGGAAGACTAGCCAGGCAAATATTCCTTGTACGAGCCAAAAGCTTTCCCAAGACCACCCGTCAACTTTTTTTATGGGTACATACGAGCTACTCTGACCGAAACTGCCAATGGCAATAATGAGTAATCCTATCAGTGTATTCATATTTTCAGCGTTTAGAGGTTACCTCCGCCTCATATTTCTCTATCTCTTTTATGAATTCCTCGCCTACCGGAACATTGTTCTTCAAACAGAACATATCCCAAACGGCATTCCAAGGCAGCGACTTCGCTTCTTCGAGCAGAGCGAGACGTTCAAAGCCCTGATCGTTTGCTTCATACTGGCGTAGCAGGGAAAGCGGTTCGAGCAATGCCTGCATCATGCACTTCTGAGTGGCACGGCTACCGATGACGTATGCGCCGATACGGTTGATAGAAGCATCAAAATAATCAAGACCGATATGCACACGATTCAGTGCACCACATCGAACGATTTCCTTGCAAAGATCCAATGTATCGTCGTTCATAATCGTTACGTGGTCTGAGTCCCAACGCACCGGACGGCTGACGTGCAACATGATTTCGGGAATAAAGAGCAGCAGTGAAGAGAGCTTGTCCGCTACACTTTCCGTAGGATGGAAATGACCGGTATCCAGCGTCACAATCTTGTTACGACTCACTCCATAACCGATGTAGAAATCATTAGAACCTACCGTATAGCTTTCCAGTCCGATACCGAAGACTTTAGATTCCACGCAATCGCGCATATTCTTATATTCTTTTTCGAAGATGCGGTCGAGAGATTCCTTCAACAGTTCGCGATACTTCATACGGTTCACTGTGATGTCCTTGCTGCCATCGTGCACCCACAGGTTCATGATACAAGGATCTCCCTGACGACGCCCCATCTCTTCGGCAATGGCACGGCAACGAATGGTATGCTCTACCCAAAAGTCACGGATTGCCTTGTCAGGATTGGACAAGGAAAGATTGCCACTCTTTGCATGAGAGAAAGAGGTGGAGTTGAAATCGAGTTTCATATTGTTTTCGGCTGCCCATTGCATCCAGCTTTCGAAGTGTGCAGGTTCTACCTGGTCACGGTCAACAAACTTTCCACCGAAGTCACCATAGATTTCGTGCAGGTTCAAGCGGTGGGTACCGGGGATAAAGGAGGCTGCTTTCAATACATCTTGACGCAATTCTTCCATATTACGTGCTTTGCCGGGATAATTGCCCGTAGCCTGGATGCCGCCAGTCAATGAGCCTTGGGCTTCGAACCCGGCTACATCATCCGCCTGCCAGCAATGCAGGGAGAGGGAAATCTTTTGCAAGGCATCCATTGCCTCGTCTACATTGATGCCGATGGCGGCGTAACGTTCTTTAGCTACTTCGTAGGCTTTCAAAATCAGTTCTTCTTTCATGATAGGAAGTTATTTTAGTTATGAGTTATGAGTTATAAGTTATTTGTTGGTGGATTGCTGCTGGAAGTGCGAGTAGGCGGTATTCCAGGCTTCGGTATCCTTTGGGTGGAAGGTCTTTAGCGGGATGGATCGGTTAATGAGCCGGCGCATGGAGGTTACATCTTTTGTTGTTCCGGTGGCTAAGGCTTGGATCATCACGTTGCCGATGGCTGTGGCTTCCGCCGGGCCGGCAATGACGGGGATACCTACTGCATTGGCTGTCCATTGGTTCAGCAAGTCATTACGGCTTCCACCGCCAATCACGTGCAACGTTTCTATCGGACGAGGCGAAAGACGGCGTAGGTGATCCAGGACTTGGCGGTAACGTAAAGCAAGGCTTTCGAAGATGCAACGTACAATCTGTCCACGGGTTTCGGGCACGGGTTGATGATGAGCACTACAATAATCTTTGATGGCTTGCTCCATATCGGTAGGGTTGGCAAAGAGGGCATCATCCGGATTTATCAGACTGCGGAAAGGTTCACATGCCTCGGCCTCCGCAATCAGTTCGGGATAGGATGTCTCGCCCCAGTCGGCACGACAACGTTCCAGCAACCACATGCCGCAAATATTTTTAAGCAGACGGATGGTACCCTCTACACCTCCTTCATTGGTGAAGTTCAATTCTTCGGTTTCTTTAGTAATAACGGGGGTATCGGTTTCTACTCCCATCAAAGACCAAGTACCGCTACTCAGATAAGCAAAGTTACGGTTCATGGCGGGCACCGCTGCTACAGCCGAAGCGGTATCGTGTCCGGCTACGGCTATCACGGGGATAGCACCAAGACCAGTGAGGCGTTGTACTTCTTCTGTGAGCACTCCCACCTTCTCGCCGGGATAGACAAAGCGTCCGAAGGTCTCCTTCGTCAATCCCAGTTCGCGGAGCAAAGAAGATTCCAGTTTACGGGTAGTGGCATTAATGAGCTGGGCGGTAGTGGCAATGGTATATTCCGTTACCATTTCTCCGGTCAACATATAGCTCAGCGCATCGGGCATGAAAAGTATTTTATCGGCGGCAGCCAGTGCGCTGTCCTCATTACGGCGCAATGTGTCGAGTTGGAACAGGGAATTGAAGTTCATCACTTGAATGCCCGTCCATTCATATACCCGGTTACGGGGCACGCGTGCAAAGAAAGCTTCGGGGGCACCCTCTGTATGCGGATCACGATAAGCGTAGGGCTGGCGAAGGAAAGCTCCATCTTTGCCTACACAAACAAAGTCCACTCCCCAGGTATCGATACCGATGGAAGTTATTTCAATATCTTCCCGCCGGGCAGCACGTTTCAATCCGTCGGTTATGTTACGATAGAGTTCATAAATATCCCAGTAAACGTGTCCTCCGGTTTCAATCAGTTGATTGGGGAAACGGTTCACTTCCTCCAGTTCCAGTCCGTTTGTGGCAAAAGTCCCCAGGATAGTACGGCCGCTGGTAGCCCCCAGGTCGACTGCAAAAAAGCATTGTTTCATGGTAATTAGTTTTAGTCGCTATTAAGATGGTACAAAAATAGGGGATTGCTCCCCTATCCCTTGTAAGTGTTTTGGCTGAAAGGATGTCTAATTTGACAATCTGACGGAACCACTGTTTCAGATAATTGGTCAACGAGGCAATCATCTTAAATTTATATTGAATAAAGATGGCATAGAGATTAACTCATAACCCGTCAAAAATGAAACTATAATATAAAACCCTTCAACCGGGATTAGGTAAAATCGGCTGTTTTATTTACCTTTGTGACATTAACCAACAATCTAATTCATTAATCGTATGAAAAAACAAGTCTATCTTTTATACGTATACGCCGGAATCATTCTTGCTGTAATAAGTTCCTGCGCTTCCTCCATAACTCCCCCGCAAGCGATTCTTCCTATTCCCGAGCAAAAACAAGTGGATTGGCAGAAGATGGAAACATATGCTTTCGTACACTTCGGATTGAACACCTTCAACGACCGCGAATGGGGATATGGCGACTCCGACCCCAAAACTTTTAATCCCACAAAGTTGGACTGCGAGCAATGGGTCAAAACTTTTGTTGCCGCAGGAATGAAAGGAGTAATCCTAACCGCCAAGCACCATGACGGCTTCTGCCTGTGGCCTACACAGCTAACAGAATATTGCATCCGTAACACTCCTTACAAGAATGGGAAAGGAGACATTGTGGGCGAACTCGCCGCTGCCTGCGAAAAGTATGGTATTAAATTCGCCGTTTATCTTTCACCTTGGGATCGCAACCACGCCCAATACGCAACACCCGAATACGTCGATTACTTTCATAAACAACTGCAAGAACTGATGAGTAATTATGGCAAGGTATTCGAAGTGTGGTTTGACGGTGCCAACGGAGGAGATGGATGGTACGGTGGCGCCAAAGACTCCCGCAACATTGATCGAAAGAATTATTACAACTATCCGAAGATTTACGAAATACTGAACGAGCTTCAACCACAAGCTGTCATCTTCTCCGACGGAGGTCCCGGTTGCCGATGGGTGGGTAATGAAAATGGTTTTGCCGGAGCAACAAACTGGTCTTTCTTACGTGCCGGTGAAGTATATCCAGGGTACCCCAATTATCGTGAGCTGGAAAATGGGCATGCCGATGGCAACCAATGGACACCTGCCGAATGTGATGTATCCATCCGTCCCGGCTGGTTCTACCATCCGGAAGAGGACGATAAAGTAAAGACTGTAGACCAACTAACTGATCTATATTATAAAAGTGTAGGACGCAACGCAACCCTGCTGCTCAATTTTCCTGTGGATCGCGACGGGTTGATTCATCCGGTGGATTCTGCCAACGCAGTCAACTTCCACAAAAACATAGAGCAACAATTATCACACAACCTCCTGTCCGGCATCACTCCCAAGGCGACCGACGAACGTGGAAAAGAGTTTAAAGCCAAAGCCATAACTGACGATAACTACGACTCCTATTGGGCCACTAAAGACGGAGTAACTTCGGCTAGCGTGGAATTTGACTTCCCCAAAACGGAGCAAGTCAATCGTCTGTTATTGCAAGAATACATTCCACTGGGACAACGCGTCAAAGCTTTCAACGTGGAATATTACCAAAACGACAAATGGTTGCCCATAACACTGAATGAAGAAACCACTACCATAGGATACAAACGTCTCCTACGTTTTAAGACCATTGAGACCAATCGCTTGCGCATAAATTTCACAGATTCACGCGCAAGCCTTTGCATCAATAACATCGAAGCTTATTATGCAGGAGAAACGAACGATATTTCTTTTGCTATCAAGCCGGATGAACTGAAAAGCCTTCCGTTCACCTTGCGGGGCGTAGATAAGGAAGAAGCCGACAAATGTACTGACAAGAATATAACAACCACCTGTTTCATCAAAGAAAACACGCTGATTGTTGACTTAGGTGAAGAACGAACCATCTCTTCTTTCTATTACTTACCCGACCAGAGTGATGACCGTAAAGGGTTAATCTCAAACTACGAGTTATCCACCGGCCTTGAAGAGGATGCTATTAATAATGTAGTCCAAGCAGGTGAGTTTTCAAATATCAAGAATAATCCCATTTTGCAATCCATTCATTTCACCCCTGTAAAAGCACGCTTTATAGCCCTAAAAGCAGTAAGGATGGTGAACGATGATAATGAAGTGGGGTTTGCAGAATTTGGAATACAATAATACTTGATGCGAATTAGCAGTTGAAGTTAATTCACAGCGCTTTTAGAAATGAAGCAAAATGGTGATAGGGTAATAAAGTGATAAGGTAGCTGCGCTATGTGCCACAGAGTGTTATCCCACTATCACTTTATCACCCAATCACTTTATCACATTTAGCTCATATCCGCTCAGTAAGAAACAAATTCAACTACTGATTCACAACTTTATTAAAAGATAAAGAGTACTTTTGCAGGGCTGACTCAAAACAGATATAGAGAAGCCCCATTAAGTAACTGGAATAATTATGCGATACTCCGTCATCATCCCCGTATATAACCGTCCCGACGAAGTGGACGAGTTGCTGCAAAGCCTGACACATCAAACCTTTACCGACTTTGAGGTTATTGTTGTGGAAGACGGTTCTTCTATTCCCTGCAAAAGCGTGGTAGAAAACTATCAAGACAAACTGGATGTACACTACTACGACAAACCTAATTCCGGTCCCGGCCAAACCCGTAATTACGGCGCAGAACGAAGCAAGGGTGAATACTTGATTATCTTGGACTCCGATTGCATCTTGCCGGAAGGATACTTCGCCGCCGTAGAAAAGGAATTGCAAAACGCTCCGTCCGATGCTTTCGGAGGTCCCGACCGTGCACACGAATCCTTCACCGAAATACAGAAAGCCATCAACTATTCCATGACTTCTTTTTTCACCACCGGAGGCATCCGCGGAGGCAAAAAGAAGATGGATAAATTCTATCCTCGTAGTTTCAATATGGGAGTGCGGAGAGAAGTGTATCAAACGTTGGGAGGCTTCTCACGGATGCGCTTTGGAGAAGACATCGACTTCAGCATTCGCATCTTCAAAGAAGGATACAAATGCCGGTTATTTCCTGCGGCATGGGTTTATCACAAACGCCGGACCGATCTCAAAAAGTTTTTCAAGCAAGTGCATAACTCCGGTATAGCACGCATCAATCTTTACAAGAAATATCCGGAGTCACTAAAAATCGTACACTTACTACCCGCCGTTTTTACATTGGGAGTCGCCATACTTCTATTGGGTGCACCATTCTGCTTGTACAGTTTAATCCCTATCGCCTTATATGCATTATTAGTATGCATCGACTCTTCCATACAAAACAAGAGCCTATGCATCGGTCTATACTCCATTGCCGCCTCCTTCATACAACTCATCGGCTACGGAACCGGTTTCTGGCGTGCCTGGTGGAACCGTTGCGTGCTCGGCAAGGATGAGTTCGAAGCTTTTAAAAAGAACTTTTATAAATGAAGAACTAAAAATGAAGAATGAAGAATTACCATGCGGCATATATGAATGGAGCAGCTAAATTCTTCATTAAATTCAATTATGAATAAACTAAATATCAACCAGTGGGCGGAAGAAGACCGCCCGCGGGAGAAAATGATGCAGAAAGGCGCGGAAGCATTAAGCGACGCCGAACTGCTCGCCATTCTTATCGGTTCGGGAAATACGGAAGAAAGTGCGGTATCACTGATGCAACGTGTACTGGCCAGCAGTGGCAACGACTTGAATCAGTTGGGAAAATGGGAAATCCGTGACTTCTCCCGCTTCAAAGGTTTCGGCCCCGCAAAGAGCCTCACTATCATGGCAGCACTCGAACTGGGCAAACGGCGCAACTTGCAAGAACGTCCGGAGCGCACCATAATTCGTTGTTCAAAAGATATCTATAACCTGTTCCACCCGTTACTTTGCGACCTCGCACAAGAAGAATTTTGGGTATTACTGATGAACCAGGCAGCCCGTGTCATCGACAAAGTACGCATCAGCCGGGGCGGGATAGACCAAACCACTGCCGATGTACGCAGCATCCTACGGGAAGCCTTGTTGCAAAGAGCCACTCAAATAGCTTTGATCCACAACCATCCTTCGGGCAATCCACGCCCCAGCACCGATGACCAGCGCTTGACGCAACTCGTACAGAAAGGCGCCCAAACCATGAACATACGATTGACCGACCACGTTATTGTTACAGACGGTAGATTCTTTAGTTTCAGTGACGAAGGAATATTATAAACATCGAAGCGGGAAATACTGAACTTAGATAATATTCTTATCTACAACAGTTAGCATTTATCATACCTTTACGCGTCACGGTAAATGGAGTTACCCCCCCAAGTGTAAATGGAGTTACCCTGCGAGGAAACAGAACCGTTCTTTTGATATTTCAATTAAAATCTTTAGCTTTGTCCAACTAAACCAAATAGAAGTATGAATATGACTAAGTTTGAAATAGAAGAAAAAGTTGTCGCAATGCTCAAAACCGTATATGACCCGGAGATCCCGGTTGACATTTATGATTTGGGCTTGATCTACAAAATAGATGTTTCCGATAGCAAAGACGTCATTATCGACATGACCTTGACTGCCCCCAACTGCCCGGCAGCCGACTTCATCATGGAAGATGTCCGCCAAAAGATAGAATCTATAGACGGAGTGACCTCGGCTACCATCAACTTAGTCTTTGAGCCCGAATGGGACAAGGACATGATGAGTGAAGAAGCAAAATTAGAATTAGGATTTTTATAATAGTTATTAGTGATTAGTTATTAGTGATTTGTTAATTTACTGCAAAGCAACACCAACAAATCACTAACCACTAATAACTAATAACTAACTAACATTTATCTCATGAAGAACATATACTTCCTTTCAGATGCACATTTGGGCTCACGCGCCATTGAGCATGGACGAACTCAGGAACGGAGATTAGTCAATTTCTTGGATAGTATCAAAGATAAGGCAGCTGCGGTATATTTGCTGGGAGACATGTTTGACTTCTGGTATGAGTTTCGCACAGTAGTACCCAAAGGTTACACCCGATTCCTGGGAAAACTCTCCGAATTGACGGATTTGGGAGTGGAAGTACACTTCTTCACAGGCAACCATGACATCTGGTGCGGTGATTACCTGACAACAGAATGCGGAGTCATTATCCATCGCGAGCCTCTGACAACTGAAATTTACGGGAAAGAATTTTATCTTGCTCACGGCGACGGATTGGGAGATCCTGATAAAAAGTTCAAGCTCCTGCGCTCCATGTTTCATAGTCCTACCCTGCAAATGCTCTTCTCCGCCCTGCATCCCCGTTGGAGCATGGAACTGGGATTGACCTGGGCTAAGCACAGCCGCATGAAGCGAATTGACGGAAAAGAACCCGACTATATGGGCGAGAACAACGAACACCTTGTTCTCTACACCAAAGATTACCTGAAAAGCCATCCCAATATCAACTTTTTCATCTACGGGCATCGCCACATCGAACTTGATTTGATGCTTAGTTCCACCGCACGCGTGCTTATTTTGGGAGATTGGATCAACTTTTTCTCTTACGCCGTGTTCGACGGAGAGAATTTGTTTATGGAAGAATTTATTGAAGGAGAAACAAAACTCTAATCCAATATCATACACAAAATGAATCTTCTAAAACTGAAAAACATGCTTGCCGGACTTCTTCTCGCAGCAGGAGTGCTACCGGCATGGGGGCAATCGGCGCCTACCCTTGTTATCCGTATAGACGACTTGGGTGCCTTCCATTCTGTAAATGAAGCTTGCATCCAGACCTATCGTTCGGGAATTGCCCGAAGCGTAGAAGTGATGCCTGTGGCCGCATGGTATCCGGAAGGAGTGAAATTACTGAAAGAGAATCCCGGATTGGACGTCGGCTTGCATTTGGTTCTTACCAGCGAATGGGAAAATGTGAAATGGCGCCCACTGACACACTGTCCCAGCCTGACGGATGAGAATGGTTACTTCTATCCGATGATATTCCCTAATCCCGCCTATCCGGGACAAGCTATGCTGGAGCAAAATTGGGATATAAAAGAGATAGAACAAGAATTCCGGGCACAGATAGAAATGGCATTGAAGAGTTTCCCCCAGCTTAGCCATCTTTCCGGACACATGCTTTCCACCGGTTTCAACAAGGAAGTCAATGAACTGGTGCTCCGTCTTGCCAAAGAATATGACCTGCCGTCCATCGACCGCATGAGTTCCACTAAAGACTATCAATTCACTTACATCGGCTATGACGGTCCAAAGCGAACGCCCGAAGAAAAAGAAGCAAGCTTCATCAAGTCTTTGAATAAGCTGGAACCCGGCAAACGCTACCTCTTCCTCGACCATCCGGCATTGGACAATGACGAGATGAAAAACGTGTTCCATATCGGTTACGAAGATGTAGCTTTCGACCGCCAGGGAGTGACGGATTTGCTTACAAGCCCTCGCGTAAAGAAAGTGATTGAAGAAAAAGGTATCAAGCTGATTTCTATCAAAGAGCTGGTGGGAAAATAATCGTCAGCACATAGCTTGCAAGCGTTTATTCTTATTAAATGCTTCCGAAAAGAGCAAATAGCCAGAACTTTTTCCTCGCAATTTTGTAGTAGTATCATAAACCATTAAAACGAAAAATTATGGATGATATGATTTACAGACATAATTCAATTGCCGAGGAGAATATAGACCCTAAAGGACGCCCGGCAAAAGATGAATTTGAAGAGTGGAGCGAGGATGTTTCCGAGCATACCCATCTTGGTTATAAAGACCAGGAAAAGCCGATGTCCGACGAAGAGCGGGAGAAACGCATCAAGGAAATGGATGAGATAATCAAAAAGGATTTGGAATAAAAGACAACATACTTGCGGAATCTGAAAAGAAACGGAGCATAACTAAGGTAACTCAGCTATGCTCCGTACTTTTTTTGAGAATATTCCTGGTCCGATTATTTATATCCGGCAGCCTTAGCTATGCGCTTTGGAATCTCAGTATTATCCATCTTGCCCATAAACAACTGAGAACCAGCTCCCACAGCAAATACAGGTACATAGCCGGCAGTATGATTGCCACTTGTCCAGCCTACCATTGCAATCTGGCTCATAACCTTTCTAGCTGTAGCAGCCATCGGTTCTGTCTTGGCATAAAGATTTTCTTCGAAAACTGTATGATTCTTCACGAATGACTCTTCATATTCGTCACGCAACATTTTTTCTTGCTCCCAAGTCAATGGCAACACTTTCCAGAATCCCATCTTGTCTGCAAGCAAGGTTTTCACATCTTCCCATGATACTTTGTTGTCTTTCGCTTTACGCATGTCAGTTATCGCTTTGGAAAGAAGGTCTTGCGACTGTTTTTGATTTGTCAAAGACTTCAAGAACAATTCATACTTGGCAGTACCAAGTCCTAAACCACCGGTTTCGTGATCGGCTGTTACAACGATCAATGTTTCTTTGGGATGTTTTTTATAGAATTCATAGGCCACTTTAACGGCATTATCCATATCTACTACTTCTTCAAAAGCAGTGGCAGGGTCGTTGCCATGACAAGCCCAGTCAATCTTTCCACCTTCTACCATCAGGAAAAAGCCTTTATTGCTCCCTTTAGTCAAGAAAGAGATAGCGCTTTCTGTAATTTCGGCTAAAGTCAAATCACCTTCCTGACGGTCGATAGCATACGGCAAACAAGAAGGATCGGCACTCTCTTTTTGAATCAGCACCATTTTGTTGGCACTACCTGCTTTTGTTTTATATTCATCAATACCCCTGGCAATAGTATATCCTGCTTCTTCGAATATGGGGAAGATGCTTGGAGCTTCTTTTTTATCAGCCGTCGTAGTAGGTTTCAGGAAACCACCACCTGCATAGAAGTCAAAATCAGCTTTCGGCAGATCAAGAGCAATTTCATAATACATGTTACGGTTAGGTTGATGGGCGTAGAAAGCTGCCGGAGTAGCATGGTCTACACTCACGCTGGTAGTTACACCTACTTTCTTTCCCGCTTTCTTTGCTTTCTCGGCTACGGTTTGAAGAACGTTCTTGTTATCATCCATGCCGATAGCGCCATTATAAGTCTTGGCACCTGTAGCTAGGGCAGTTCCTGCAGCCGATGAGTCTGTTACAGAATTGGTAGCAGAGAAAGTAGTCGCCATGCTGGCAACCGGGAATGTAGTGAACAATAAAGGTTTCACGCCAATTCGTCCTTCTTGCTCCGCCAGATACATTTCCGTACCATTCACCTGATTTACTCCCATTCCATCACCGATGAAATAGAACACATACTTTGCCTGCTGAGCATACACTGCACCTGTTAACAGCACAAAGAGCAACACATACATTAATCGTTTCATAAGCTTATCTATTTCTTAAAAAGTTATTAGTGTTTTAAAGAGTAACAAAGATAGGGATTTTTAATCACTATGAGATGAAGATTCTATTAAAAAGAAAAGCCGGAGTACAGTTTTACTGCCTCCGGCTCCTTCACTATAATCAGCTAAAGATTCAATATCAGATTATTAATTCTCTAAGATAGCCATAGTATCCGAAGCAATCATCAGTTCTTCGTCAGTAGGAACTACCACTACTTTTACTTTGGAATCGGGAGTAGAAACAACAAGCTCCTGTCCCTTTACTTTATTCTTTTCAAAATCCATTTTCACACCAAGGAACTCAAGCCCTTCGCAAACAGCGGCACGACAAGTAAATTGATTTTCGCCTACACCACCTGTAAATACGATCACATCAACACCTCCCATAGCGGCAGCATAAGCCCCGATATATTTCTTAATGCGGTAGTTGTACATCTTGTCAACCATGATAGCTTCCTTATCTCCGGCGGCAACAGCAGCTTCAAGGTCGCGCATGTCGCTGGCACCATTTCTCAGACCTGCCACACCCGATTTCTTGTTCAGCAAATCAGAAACCCCCGCAGTATCGAGACCTTCCTTATCCATGATAAAGGTTACTGCGCCTGCATCAATGTCACCACAACGAGTACCCATCATCAAACCTTCCAACGGAGTGAGTCCCATAGATGTATCCACGCATTTGCCATCTTTCACGGCAGCAATAGAGGCACCATTACCAATATGGCAAGTAATGATTTTCGAACCTTCCGGCTTAATGCCCAAGAACTCACATACTCGTTGTGAAACGTAACGGTGGGAAGTTCCGTGGAAACCATAACGGCGGATACCATATTTCTTATACAGTTCGAAAGGTACAGCATATAGATAAGCATATTCGGGCATTGTTTGATGGAATGCCGTATCGAATACACCGACTTGCGGTACATTAGGCAAAATAGCCGAAATTGCATTCACACCTTTCAGGTTGGCAGGGTTATGAAGCGGTGCCAAATCGTTGCAAGCCACAAATGCATCCAATACTTCTTGTGTCAGCAACACTGATTTACTAAACTTCTCTCCGCCATGTACCATACGGTGACCCACTGCATTAATCTCTTCCAGTGATTTGATAGCGCCATATTCGGGGTTCACCAATGTATCTAAAATGAATTCTACACCTACCGTATGTTCCGGGATATCTTTTTCCAAGACTTTCTTTTCACCATTAGGCAGAGTAAATTTCAGGAACGAGCCTTCCAGACCTATTTTTTCGATGCCACCTTGAGCAATGACTTCTTTCCGGTCCATATCAAACAATTTGTATTTGATGGAAGAGCTACCGCAATTCAATACTAAAACTTTCATATTATATTTTAGATTTATAAGTTATTTATTCTTCTTAGCTGCAATGGCCTGATTAGCGGTAATGGCAATCATGCGATAAATATCTTCGATAGAACAACCGCGTGAGAGGTCGTTTACCGGACGGGCAATACCTTGCAAGATAGGGCCAACGGCATCGGCGTGTCCCAAACGTTGTACTAACTTATAAGATATATTACCTACCTCAAGACTCGGAACGATCAGTACGTTTGCCGCACCCGCAATAGCCGAACCCGGAGCTTTGCTTGCACCCACTTCGGGAACCAAAGCTGCGTCAGCCTGCAATTCGCCGTCGATAGCAATATCAGGAGCCATTTCTTTAGCTATTTTCAGAGCCTCAACCACTTTGTCTACTACTTCGTGCTTGGCAGAACCTTTAGTAGAGAAGCTAAGCATAGCTACTTTAGGGTCAACGCCAACCACCGCTTTGGCCGTACGTGCGGTACAAACCGCAATCTGAGCAAGCTGGGCAGCATCGGGCACCGGAGTCACGGCAACGTCACCCATTACCAGAATACCGTTCTTACCATATTCGGGCGCATGCGTCAAAAGCAACATGGCACCGGAAACACAAGTTATCCCAGGAACAGTTTTAATGATTTGCAGAGCCGGACGAAGTACATCGCCGGTAGTATTGCGGGCACCTGCCAACTGACCGTCAGCATCGCCATTCTTGATAATCAAACAACCCAAATAAAGCGGATCGAGCACCAACCTGCGGGCTTCCTCGATAGTCATACCTTTCTTCTTACGTAGCTCGCACAACAATTGTGCATATTCTTCTTGTTTCGGATGGTTTTCCGGATCAATAATAGTCGCTTTCTCAATATTACCCAACCCCCACTCTTTAGCACAAGCTTGGATTTCTTCGGGTTTCCCCAAAAGTATAAGGTCAGCAACTCCGTCAGTCAAGATTTGATTGGCAGCTTTTAAGGTACGTTCTTCCGTTCCTTCGGGAAGAACAATGCGTTGGCGATCTGCTTTCGCACGATCAAGAATTTCATTAATTAATCTCTGCATGATATTTTAATTGTGTATAAATCGGTAGTACGTGTTATTCACGCCGC
>JAEXAJ010000039.1 GCA_023458215.1 Bacteroidota bacterium | reverse complement strand
GCAAGCGATCTTATAATATGTTGGAGAGATGGCGGAATTGGTAGACGCGCTACTTTGAGGGGGTAGTGACAGTTATGTCGTGTGAGTTCGAGTCTCATTCTCTTCACCATTCTATTTGATGTTGATTATTTGCGAAAGTAGCTCAGTTGGTAGAGCATAACCTTGCCAAGGTTAGGGTCGCGAGTTCGAGTCTCGTTTTCCGCTCTAATTCATTTTTTGATTATTTTAAAAAACTAAGAAAAGCCCCGTAAGCATGTGAACTGCTTACGGGGCTTTTTTAGTTTTATATATTTCTATTGTTTTTGCAAAGAGAACCCTAGCATCATTCCGTCGTAGCTATCGGCTAGTGTACCGATGGTCTTTAGAGTAGTGTTACTGGTTTTGCTGGAAAGGAAAGTGATTAGTTTTAGTAATTTATCCGATTCGAACAGTAAGTCCATAGTGGACGAAGTGCTGTTTACCTTTGCATTCATACCTATTAGTTTGGCGAATTTCAGGTTGACTTTGTGTGTGGAGGCGTTATATGAGTAACTGCCTTTCATTGCTTTTTGCCCCACTTTGGCGCTAAAGGTACTATCGGCATTGAAGGTGAACGACATTTGTCCGGCTTTGATGCCGATCTTGGAAAGTTGTTCGTCCAGTTTCTTTTCGGCGGCTGTAGCGGCAACGGCTCCACCGGCTTTTTGCAGTAAGTTGTCAGACTCGAACTCTATGGCAGAACCCTTGTAAGACCAAGTACCTACCATTTCAACTTTACTTTTCCCTGTAACCGTATTAACGGCTTTTTCAATGTTCTCTTTGTTGAATAAATCCTTCAAGGATTGTGCCTGGATATGATTAGTCATTAGTAATGCAGCGATGAATAGCTGCCAAAAAATGAATTTCTTCATAACTTTCTTATATTAACGATTCAACTCTTTATTGATATTTTCAATGTAATTTAATAACTCATCACGCCCCATCCGGTTATCGGACGAAGTGACGAAGTAGGGAGGAAGCTCTTCCCATTGCTCGTGCAGTTTCTTGAGATATTGGTTGATGTTGGTGTTCAGCCTGCCACCTTTCAGCTTGTCTGCTTTGGTAAAGACCATGGAGAAAGGAACTCCGTGTTCACCCAGCCAATCTATGAACTCCATATCGATAGTTTGCGGCTCCAATCTGCTGTCGATAAGTACGAAAAGGTTGGTCATCTGCTCGCGTTCGAGTATATAGCTTTCAATAATACTCTTAATCTGCTTTTGGCCTTTCAACCCGCGTCTGGCATAACCGTAACCCGGAAGATCCACGATGTACCAACTCTTGTTGATGAAAAAGTGATTGATGAGCATCGTCTTTCCGGGGGTGGCGGAAGTCATGGCAAGACCTTTGCGACCTGTCAGCATATTGATGAGACTGGATTTTCCTACGTTGGAGCGCCCAATAAAAGCGTACTCAGGCAATGTTCCCGGCGGACATTTCTTCACATCGGTATTACTGATGACGAATTCAGCGTTTGATATTTCCATTTAAACAATTTGTTTTAAAGTTAATTATACGATCATAGATAACGAAAATGGCATTTGGTTATCTGTGCAAAGGTAACACTAATTGCCGAATTCTGTTTATCTTTACATTATCTTTGCCGCAGATAATTGAAAAACTAGTATATATCTGAATGATAGAATGTAGTGGAAAAGATATGTGAGCAGGCTGCACACCGAGTCGATATATGCCCGTTGCAGGCTGTCTTCCTGTTCGGTTTTCAAGTCTTGCAGCAATACTGCTGTTGTTAATCGTTTCTTTTCTTTTGCCCGACTGTCATGATGATACAGACTATCCAGACAAAAAAGGATACCCATATCAGGTATCCTGCGATAATCTTCAGTTTCAATCTTGCCTGTATCATCAGGTGTTCATGGTTGGTTTCTTAATTCTTTTTGTATCAGCAACGCATCATCCCGTTGCTTTTGGGGTATCTATCATCTGTTGTTCCGTACATACTTACAACAGCATTTGAAGCATGCCGAAACGAATTACCGGATTAGGAAATCCTGATGCTCGAAACCGGCAGATGAAACATCCGCCGGGACGGGGATTTAAAAGCTGAAAACCGCACGCACATATACGCTACTGCCTTGATATCTTTTTATGTCATAAGCTACAGTACCTGAGTAGCTTAAAACCCAATACGCCTTCTCGCTACTAATCTCCTCACTCGTCCAATACTTTATTCCTGCTCCTGATTGTCCCACCCGAAAATCTTGTCCCCAAGTGCCGATATAGCTATTTAACTTCTCACCCAATGAAGTTCCCGTATTGCCTTTACTTCCCGAACATAGGTATTGCATTTCGTTCCGATCAGGCAGATACCACCCTGTAGTAGTCCCCGACGGTGCAGCAGGAGAATAGGCTGACACCTTGCCGGGAGCATTATTCCATGTCACACCATTGGCGGCTTCTTTGCTCGCCATCACCAACCCGTGCGTATAGGCATCCGTCCGACCGAATACATTCCCCACGGAAGCCACCACTCCCAGGATGTCGCTGCCATGACCGATCCAATTTGGCGGCAAGGAGTTGGGGATAAAAACAATATCGCCATCACCGTTATATACACAGTCACCCACTTCGATATTACGGTTTATCGTACCTTTCAGCACCAGTTTCTTATAATTGCCCGCACCAATGTTAACCGATTTGGTATAGCTTGCCACGGTGTAGCCGCTTTCTACGTTATAGGAAACTTTTATCTGCGTAGAGGTGGACGGCTTAATGATACGGCGGTAAGTTTTATCAGAAATTTTATAGAATTTGAGGGAGAACGTAGGCCCCCAGCTACCGCCATGAATTTTGTAAGTGTATTTTTCTCCGTTGGCGTTCGAATAGCCTTTCACTTCATCGGGCACAGTCACTTCCACCATGGCAAAGGCGGGCGTGAAATTAAACCTCAGACTTTCCCCACTCAATGTGGCGCTAGCCGTCAGCAGGTTGCTGGCGTTGAAATTGGCTTCCGTACTTTGGTCGGTCTCTATCGGAAAAGCGCTCTTAATGGCATCCACACTCGTCTTGCCCGACATGTCCGAACGGTAAGGATAGTAGGCAATGTAGCTCGTTGCGCCAAAATCATACAATGGCTCGCTGCTTCTCCAACCGCCACCGCTGTAAGTCAGTTTCACATTATTATATTCCGACACCACGCTGCCGTTCTTCAAAGCTATCAGCCCTATGGCGTCACCCGCCGTGAAGTTGAAAGCATTCCCGCTGCTGGAAGCGCGGCTGCCCGCTTCCGCACCTTCCGGCACATAGCCGTTTACGTGTGTCGTTACTGTAAGTTCTTTCACCGATACATCCGGCAGGAAACCGTCGGCATCCTTCCCGCAGGCAGTCAATAAAGAAACTGTCGCCAAGCACAGGAGAGCCGCTTTCATTCCGTTTTTATAAGTCTGTTTCATCATTCCGTCTTTTATACTCTGTTAGATACTTCCGTCCACATTCTCACTGCTGCCATCGCCCCACGTGATACCCGTGTTCGACGAAGGGGAAAAGGATTGCGTCTCTACGGTGACACGCATATCTGTCTGATTCATCCCTTTGATAGAAATGTTGAAGGTATATTGCGTATTTCTTTTTATATTATAGTTGTTCGTGGTGTTTTCGCCCAGATAGAAGCGGTAGGTCACATCTATCTTGCCGTTATATTTCCCCTTTATCTCGTAATGGGTGGCATACGCCCCGTTCGTCACCATGGCGGCGGTTTTCTCCGTCTCGTAACGACCGCTGCCCGTGCCGCGGCAGTTTTCGGCTACGGTGTATATTACACTGGCAGAGGTGTGGGGCGAAGAATTATAGTAGCGCACCGTAGTAGCGGGATAAGTGGCGGCGGTGGAGGGGCATAGTTGCGCTACACCGGGTATGTTTTTCAGTTGCATACTGCTTATTGCCAATTTTCCACCGGTATCGTTGGTCACATTTACGGTAACGCGTGAAAGGACACGGGTCAGTTCCGTCGTACCACTGATGGTGGGCACGGTGGGCGTGCCGGTGCCGGATGCTGGCCAAGTGCCGAACATGGGCATGTAAGTCCTGTCTGACTCCCAAACCGTGGCATTATTATTATTGATGGTGGTTGCTTCCACCGAGGCGGCGGTAAATGTAGTGAGTGCCGCCGAAGTGTTGAACAGGTCGGTCTTCTCCGTGTTGGCAAAGAAATAGACTTTGCTTTCCTCGACTTTCAGCTTCACCCTGATTTTCTTGTCCGACGTTATGGAAGTAACCCTTTGTGGCGGCACAAGGGCTGCCGTGCCTGCTGCGTTGAGTTGCACCACCCAGATGTCGTTCAAGGCAGAATAGTCGGATATGCTCCGTGTATCCACGGACAAGGGGCTGCCGGTGGCAAGATTGAAAGTAAATGTCCCCACTTCTCCGGGGGCTACGGGTTGTTCACTGCCCCCCGGCAGGTCTTCTGTCGTACAGGCGGAAAGCAGGCAGGTGGCGAGGGCTGCCTTGAGTAAGAGTCTTTGTATGTTCATTCTGTTTCTACTTATTATAGTTTGTTATTCGTTCCAGTTCGTTTACTACCCTTTGGGGGGAAACGTCTTTCAGCACCACCCGTTTCCGCCCGTCCAGCAGGTAGAGGGACGGCAGGCCGCGCAGGTCGTACAGTCCGCCGGTGGTGATGCGCCCACTCTCGTCCCTTGCCGTTATCCAGCCTTCGGGCATTTCCGCAGCGTGGTGAAGCCAGCTTTGCGTGTCGGCATCAGGATAGACGGCAAGGATTTTCAGCCGTCCGTTCGCTGTGAGGCGTTGCATGGCGGGCGATGCGACAAGCCGGGTACGGACGCCCGTACAGACGTCACAGTCCGGATCGTAGAAGAAGAGCAGCGTGTATTCCGCTTTCAGGCTGTGCAGGCGGCTACAGATGCCACCGATAGTGGTATAAGAGAAGTCCGCCGCCTCCATGCCCGGCTGGTTTTTCCGCAGCATTCCCGCTTGGCTTTCCAGCCTGCTTTTAGTCGTTTCGTCCACCGCAGGCGATGCAAGCAGGCATCCGGCAGCGGCCAGATAGAGCGCATCGTTGCGCAGGGGCGAGCCGGCTTCATAAAGGTAGTGTTCCGCAAGGTGCATGAAATGCCCGAAGACGGGGGCGGTGGCTCGCTCGGCCGTTTGCAGCAGGATTTTTACGGACTCTTCCTGGGTGGCGGTGCCTACGGTTTGCAGCACTCCCAGATAGTCGGCAAAGGCTTGTTCCAGCACTACGCTGTCCGTTCCCGCTATCCAAGCGCTGTCGCCGAAGTCGAAGCCGTCCCACCAGTGCAGGGCGGTGTATTCCTGCCGTGCCGCTTCATCCGTGCATACGGCGGGAGGCACGGGCTTCGCAAAGGAGCGTGCCCGCATGCCGCCGGATGCTTCTTCCTTTGGTGTCGCAGTCTGTTTGCAGGCTGCAAGGGCAAAGGCGAGGAAGGCAAGGAACGCCAACAGGCCGGTTGCCACAAGTCGAAAGGTTGTTCTCATTTCTTCTCTTCTTTTTTTTAGAGCCTTCGACCTGCCGGAAACGGAACGTCCCGCACATTGCCCAAAAGGGGGCAATGTGCGGGACGGAAACTAATGATACTATAAATCTTGTAAACTACTTATTCAACTCTTTTATCATCCGCCGAACTATCGGAAGCATCAGTGGTATATCTTCTACTAAAGTTTTAAATACAACCTCGGCGTCCATTTCAAAATAATGATGCGCTATTTTATCACGCATTTTCATTACTCCACTCCAAAATATTTCAGGATATTCGATGAGTAATTCTCCTTTCGTGATTTTATCCAGTCCTTTCACGGCTTCACCCAGTGCTATTAAGTTCATGCAGATAGCATCCAAACGCATCATCCCATCCGGCGACAACAGAAAATCATCAGGAGACGTCGCCACGGATGCCCGTTCAATAATCATCTCCAATGCGTTCTCAATATTTGCAAGGCTATCAAGCGCTAATTCTTTATCATACATAAATACTTTCTTTTAAAATTCGTTGTTTGAGCCGAGCGTTCATTCGTTCACGAATCCTTATCAAGTCCACCGGAGAGCCCAGTAACTTTTCCAGTTCGCTTTGTATATGTTCCAGTGTGAGGAGTGACGGTGGCTCTCCTTCATAGCAAATATCAACATCACTTTGCTCATTTTGCTCACCACGTGCTACAGAACCGAACACGCCAAGACGCCTAAATCCGTACTTACCCGCAGATTGCGCTTTGTATATACGAAGAAGCTCCAATATTTCAGCAGTTGATTTCATAACATTATAACTTTTACTTTGCTATTATACATTGCGAAGATAACAATTGTTTTCTTGAAATCATATTTCTACGTATAGAAAATCTGTACGTAAGCTGTTTTTGGGTAGCTCATTTCATAATTTCCGTTTCCAGCATGTCAAAGAACGATGTTTTACTTTTTTATTCGTGCCCGCGCAGGGAGCATTCAACCCCGGACGGACTGTTTATTCCGACCCCGTCTTTCGGGTAAAAATTATCCCAGTGGATTTTCATTTTCGTCTCCTGCACTGCCGCCCCCTTGTGCCGGGTCCTGATCCTTGGTGTCGGGCGAGAGTTCTATCCACTCCAACTGGTCGCTGTCTACCAGTGCGCGGGTGTAGCTGCCGTTGCTCTGCTTGCTGCGTTCGGGGATGAACTGCACATGCACGGCCTGCACCTGTTTCTCGAAGTTGAAGTCTTTGAGGTCCTTCACGCCTTTGGTGTCCAGCACGTAGCGGAAGTAGCCCAGCCCTTTGATGTGAACGCTTTTGCCTTGGCTCATGCGGGTGTGTATCACACCGGAGATGTCGCCCAGTACGGCCTGTACGTCCGAGTTGCTTACTGTGGAGATTTTCGCAAGGTCTTTGGCGATGGTCTCCGTTTCTACGGGTTTGCCCTGCACGATGGCTTGGGGGAAGTAAACCGCAGTTCTTTTACTGAATGATTTTTTCCAGAATGGCATAATCTTTTTGTTTTTAAAAATTATTTTGTAAATAAAATTAATAGTCCTCGTCTTTAATACTAAAATATTAAATATCAATCGCTTGCTCTTTGTATATGGCGAGGCTTGCTAAAGGTAGCTACCTCGACCACCACAAGGTAGCTACCTTTACATTGCCGAGGTAGCTACCTCGGGAGGGACAAAGTAGTTGCCTTGCGGGCATGTAAATATATCTTCCTTCCTGTTTAAGTTACTGTCTTCGACCTGCCGGAAACGGAACGTCCCGCACACTGCCCAAAAGGGAGCAATGTGCGGGACGGAAATTATGATAATCTAGAATCTGATTGCTATAATGAATCGGCTATGTCACCCAAATCAAAATAGAGCAAACGGGTAGGGTCATCCTTGTCGTTGTCAGTAAGGGGTGTGAAGCCGTTTTTCAGATAGAATGGGACGGCGGCAGCGTAAGCATCCACCGTGATGAAGCGGCAGCCGGTCTTGTTATCTTCTATGAAATAACTTTTTATGAAATCTAAAAGGAAAGAACCTATTGCTTTTCCTTTGGCTGATTTATCCACCCCAAAGCGACATAACTTTGCGGCAGGATAACTTTTTAACCGTTTTTCGTTCACAAAACGAGAACGACGGAAGCGGTTGAACTCGGTTTTATTCTCAAAATCTGTAATAGAAACTTTGTCGTTTGCCAAACTGAAATAAGCTATTACTTCAGGTTCACCCGTCTTTTTTTCCACTACATAGCTTACTGCCAACATGGCTTGTCGGTAATAAGGGGATTCATTCAAAATAAAATCGTTCAAATCTGTGTCTTCACAATCGAACGATTTCACCTGATCTTCTTTTCCCAGCTTACGGATATTGTAAGTAGCCGATAGATTTTCAAAATTCAATTGCTCCATCAGTTACTTCTTTAGCATACTTAGTGCAATCCGATAATGTTCCAGTCTTTTTTTTCTTTCTTCCGGGGTTTCCTTGCGCGGATGCTTCATTCGCTCTTCGAATCTCCGGGCATCTTCACCGAACAGTATCGGGGTTTCTTTGATTGGCATGGCCATATCTTCTCTCCTTTCCTTTTTAATTATAATTCAATCGCAAAGATAATCATAATTTCCGTTTCCAGCATGTCAAAGAACGATGTTTTACTTTTTTTGTTTGTACCCGACCGGAGAATATTTAACCTCCGGAAGGGCTATTAATCCTCGACGGATTATAAATCCGCCGAGACGGATATGTTTTCGTTAATAGTCACGAACACAATATGTACGTGCTTTCAGCGTACCCTTATCCGGTTCTTCATTTTGCCAGCCACCGCCACTACTCTGTACGGCCTTATAGCTACCTGCAATAGCTTTGCCTGATTGAGATGTCCAGTATGTTGTAGTAGGTTGTACACCCAAGTTAAGTACCCAAGTAGCTTCTTCATAAGTGGGAAGACGCCAGTCACTATATCCACCGTAGCTTAAACTCGAACAATAGCTGACAGCATTACTGTGTGTTCTTACCTCATTTGAGCCATAGACCATATAGGATTTCGAACTATTTAAATAAACGACAGGAATATCATTTACTTTACGCGCCGTAGGATAGGTTAATTCACCCATGTCACGTATGCATAGCAAACGATGTCCGGCAGTATATGCGGCAGTTTCCCTAATATTGCCTCTGTATTTCCATGCCGTACCGCTCCCGGCATCTGTGCAAGACCAAAGAGAAGAACCGTTTAGCCCAAATTTCACGACATTATC
The DNA here is from genome assembly GCA_023458215.1 of Bacteroidota bacterium. The sequence goes on along the minus strand of JAEXAJ010000039.1, from coordinate 37,872 downwards.
TAATTCATTTATCGTAGGCAATCTCCATTCTCCTTTTCCATAAGAATTGAAAGAATACACACCCCTACATACTCTGATTGCAGGGTCCCATTGATACCAGCCAGAGGTTTCTCCATCTTCTTGTCCCCAACCGTCTCCTGTAACATCATAATAGCATACAGGGGATACATAATAGTATTTCGTGGCACTCTCATAGATAATCCCGTTTTTCATAAACGGATACCCCGTCGTCGGCACATCTTCCCCCACCGTTCCCGATGTAGTGTTCGTGTCCCACGTCTTCACTGTGAGCGTGATTTCCGAACCCGTGTCAATTTTCAACGTATAGGCAACAGCTTGTCCCATTGTCCATGCGGGTGTATTGGGAATAGCTACTTCTTTCGTCTCACTGCTTCCATTGAGACTGTAAGTTATTGTCAATTTGTTTGACGGCGTTTCTACGGGAAAGAGGAAAAATTCCGCCACCTGCGTGGGGTTGGCAGCGTTGGCGGGAACACTGGTGGACGTTGAGTAATTGCTGCTCATACTGCCTGTGAAACTCCATGTGGGAGTCCCGTCGCTGTTCCATGTCAGCGTACCGTATCCGGCAGACATACTATTCAGTTCCACCTTGGTCACCGTGATGGCATCCACGCACTTCACATTTACCAGTACCCGGGTCAGGGCATGCTTCATGGTGAAGGCAAGGGAGGCCGTGCCTTTGGTCTTGTCCTTCAGTGGCACGGCCACCAGCAGATCCTTCTGGGAAGCGGCGCTGACGGGAAGGTCGTAATACAGCTTCGGATATCCGGCAACGCCTGCCCCCGTATTGATGGAAAGTCCCGTCATGTCAGTGGTATGCGGCGCATAGGCAAAAAAGGTGAGTTTATCGCCTGCCGTATTGGGCCAGTACTTCACGGGGGAGTACGTCCACGGACTTGTGCTGCCCGTGCGGCTGACACGCTGGTTGTACATGAAGTTCGGCGAGGTGGCGGCGTTCCAGTTGCTTTGCCCCGTATAGGATGCGAACACGCCCATCGAGGTAAGGTTGGAGGTGGTCAGTTCGGCACGGGTGGCAGGCGAGGTCACGCTTGCGCTGAAGTCCACCGGGACGTCTCCCCCGGAGGGGAGAATATCCACGGAGCCGCTTTCCACGTCGCACGCCACCAGGCAGACGGCAAGAGCCGGATACAGAAGCTTGTGTTTCATCGTTATAATCAGTTTTTTTCTACCTTAGATTTTTGTCAATATGATTTTCCCGATAGCCGACAAGGAAGTAGCGCTTGTCTTCCATCCGCTGGGAAGGGTAACTCCCGTCACGGCAGGAGCAGACGTGAAGTTCAGTTCTATCTTGTCGCCGCTCACAAAGTTACCTACGGTTGCCGAACTCAGATTCATCGCTCCGTAAGACGTTCCGCTGCAAGTTATCACAAAGTAGTTGCAGTTCTTATTCTGCCCTTTGGCGGTATTCATGGCGGTGATGCCCGTAATGACGGTTGCCGCAGTGGTGGCTGTCGTACTCGGCACATAGAAACTTTGTTCAGCCGCCCAGGCTTCAACCGTTGCGCTCACCTGTACTTTCTCCAGTCCCACGGTGAAGGTGTAGAGGTAGGCACTGCCGCGTTTCAGTGTGCCCACGGGCAGGGATACGGTGGCAGTGGTGGAAGTCTTGGAGAAACCTCCGCTCAGGCTGGCGTCCACAGTCACGATGTCATAGTCGAGCTGCATCCTCACGTCCGTAGCCGCCTGGATACCCGTAATGTCATAAGGAGGTATCAGAAAGGCATACTGGTTGGAGTTGAACAGGGCCACTTCGTTAGCCGTTTGCGGAAGTTCGATGGCAGACGTGCTGTATCCGCTTACGACCGATGTCTTTGATGCCAGCGGCATGATGGCATTCAGTTCGTAAGCTGCCGCCTGCAATGTGGGAGCCGGAGTGGTGTAGTTCCATGTTCCGTCGCTCCACTGGTAGGTGGCGGCACTGTAGAACTTGGAAGCGGAGTTTGCCGCTATGGTGTTTCCGGTATTGTTGCTATCGGTACGTCCTTGTGTTCCCAGGATGCGCATTCCTGTAACGAATACATGTGTCGATGCGGAAATGCCCGTCAGGCTGGCATCCAGTTTTGCCTTGAACGATGCACGGGTAAGTACATGCTTCAACAGGAAGCTCACGTTGGTAGTCTTCTTCTGCACGTCGATGGTCTTGTCGTTTCCGGTCTGCGCGGCATTGGTTGCCACCAGGTCCACCATATTGGCAGGAGCGGTTTGCAGGGCAAAGTTCAGCTTGGGCGCGCCGGTTGCCGTAGTGGTGGTAGTGGTAAAGCTGATCCCGCTGTTTGCCGTAGTGCTGTGCGGCGCATAAGCGAAGAAGCTGATTTTGTCGCCTTCGGTGTTCGGCCAGTACTTCACGGGGGTATATGTCCATCCGCCACTGTAGGTCACCTTCTGGTTGTACATAAAGTTGGGCGCAAACGCTCCCGTGTTGTTCCATGCGCTCTGCCCGGTGTAGTAGGCAAACACGCCGAAGCCGGTGGTCTGGATGCCCGTGCTTGCATTGGCGGAGGAGGCGCCGCTGTTCGTTATCAGGCCGCGCGTCTGCGTATCGGTGAATACCTTGAACCCTACCGGCGGTGCGGCGTCGGGGCTCACTTCCATAATCTCGTTTTGCGAGCAGCCTGCCAATAGCAGTGCCGCAAGTGTTGCGTGTAAAAAATTCGCTTTCATACTCATTACTTATTTTAGATACGTTAATTATACAGGTTCGTTTTATTTTCAATTCACCGGAAGTTCGCTCTCTATCGGGTCGCCCCACTCGTCCACGTTGGCGTCGAAACCGGAGTCGGGATCGCCTTCGGGCTTCACGTCGGGCAGCCGCTCGGAGGTGATTTCGATGTAGAGCGTCAGCGTGCCGTCCTCTTCCGTCACTTCGCGCGCCGTCACGTCGAAGGCCTGCTCCACAATGGTTTCATTGTCCACCAGCAGGATTTTCAGTGTCAGCTTATGGGGCGCTCCACGCTCGAAGCCGAAGACATTGAACTCTCCCGAGAGCGTGCCGTCGAAAGGCGAGCCTTCATTATACTTGATGTCTCCCATCACGAACTGCTGGGTGACGGTGCCGGGGGTGGGCTGCCCCGTACTGAGATAGACACCTTCGGACACACCGTCGAGGGTGCCCACGGCGGAACGGACGTTGTTCACACCCGGCATGACGGCGCACACCCTTACCCGTTGCGTCAATTTCAGGGGAGTGAAGCGCACCACGTAGCGCTCAAGGTCGGTTTCCTCGGCGCGGGTATTGCCGCCGCTGCCGCCTGCCTGCCGGGTGTTCCGGCTGTTCTGGTACTCCTGCGTGCCGTAGTTGCCCAGCATGGCCTCGGTTATTTCGTAACCTTCCCTCACGTCGGCGGCAAGCTCCTCGGGGGTGGAGACGATGACGCGCGTAGTGACACGTGTTTCCGGATCGGTGCGTGTCTCCACCTGCCGGGCGTATGCCTCGAAGGTGTCGTAAGTGTCGCCCCGGAAGCTGATGTTGCCGAAACCCGTGGTGGAACGGTTGAAGATGACGGCATGGTACACGCCTTCGGGCAGGCGGATGTCTTCGATAGTACGGTCGCCCATCAGCAGCGGTTTATTTTCGATGCCGGCGGTCTGGGAGAAAAACCAGGTGGTGGCGCCGTGACCGCTTTCTTCATCGGGCAGGCAGGAACGGCTCCAGTCCGCATGGACTGTGATTTCGGACTCCATGTAGTAGGTGATGTCGCGGCGGTCGCAGGAGGAGAAATTCAGACATAAGGACAAAAGGACATATAGGGAACAGTTTGTTCTTATGTTCTTCTGTCTGAAAACAGACATGTACTGTTGTTGTATGTGTCTCATCGTCCGCCTCCTTTCTTCACTTTGCGGTTCAGCATCCACACCAGGGAGACTTTTGCTTTCGTAGGTCCCAGCCAGGTGTAGCGGCCGTTGTTCTGCCATAGTAGGGTCTGATAGTTGTCCAGCGTATGGTAATATTCGTAGTTGGTGCGCAGCAGCCCGATGCCGATGTTGAACTCCAGCCGCAGATTGCGGGCTATCTTCGTGGCGTAACCGTAGCTGATGCCCGCAGCGATAAAGAACTCGCCCTGGTAACCGTCGCGGTCCCATTGCAGGTCGTACTTGCCGCCTCCGGCATACAGCCCGAGGAAGTGTCCGGTAAGGACTTCACGGTTCATGCGGCTTTCCCTGCTGCCCAGCCAGTAGCGGCCTTCAAGCCCGCCCATCAGTATTTGCAGGCAGTACTTGTCATGGTCGAAGAGCCACCAGGGGAACATCAGTTCGCCGTTCAGCGACCAGCGTTCGCCGATGGGGACTTCCACCTCGACGTTGGGCATCAGGGCGAGGTCGAACAGCAGGTTGGTCTTCACTGCGAACAGCGGGCGGCGGAGATAAGATGCCGCCGGGGTGCCGCCTTGCGGATAGGGAGTCAGGGTGTTCCTGTCCGTTCCTGCTTCCAGTGTGTCGAAATCGGGAGGCGTGGCCGCCGGAAGCGCGGGCAGGCTGTCGGGGCGCAGCCATACCATGCACACGGAGGCATTGCGCAGGCGGTGCAGGAAATGCTCGCGTATATAAAGGTAAGGGCTGCCGCCGTCCAGTTGCTTCAACAGGGTTTTGCAACGGTCCGGATTGTCGGTGCTGTCGATGATTGCCAATACCCTCTCGCGCCCGGGCAGGTTATGGTCTGCCTCAATCAGCCGCTTGAGTTCCTTCCAGTTCTCACCCTGGGGGCGGGGATGGATGCGGTATTGGTCGAGGTGCGGATATTTCCACACCAGGTAGCCTTTCAACGCCCGCGAACGCTTTTGCGCCAGCCGTTCGTTGTATGCGTACCGGCCGTCGGGCGAGGCGAACGAAAGGATGTTTACCGAGTCTATCCTTGCGGTCAGCACGCTGTCCGAAAGGAGTTCGTCCAGATGGCGGAGCGTGCGGCGGTTGTCCATATAGTCCTTGTCCACCGTTGTGCCGTCCAGCCGGAAATAGAGCGTCAGCGGTTTACCGGAGACTCCGTCTCCCGCCTCCTGGGCGGTGCAGATGCCGGGAAGCAGGGAAAGCAGCAGTCCGCAGCAAACGGCCCTTCGCGTGATGGTTCTTATATATATAGGTATATTCATAATTCGTTGATATGCTGAATACCGATTCACCAGTCGGATATTTTAATATCTGCCAGAAACGTGCGCGCCACTTGGTTCAGAACGCCTATTTTGTTGGCTATCTGTCCGTGACGGAGATAGAATGACTCGGGGGTGGGCACGGTGCAGCGGATAGGCTCGTCGGTAGCCCGGAGTACGTCCAGCAGGGATATTTCGGGCAAGGGGCGGCACAACTCGTACGAGGAGAGCGTTCCCGGCGTCTTATCCGGCAACAGGCGGATGAGTCGGCCGGTTTCAAGTTCGTCTAACAGTTTTCTCCATTCCTCTTCTGAAAAGAGGAAATTGGATGCTTGCAGGTCACTTCCCGAAGAAATGTCATGCAGGATGGCAATTGCCGCTTGTGTAGGTATAGATAACATATTATTGGTTTGTTTTGTGTAACCGCTACTTGACAAATGCAGGTATTACTTACCAAGTAACGGGTTAGTAAATGGATGTTACTTACCAAGTAACAGATAGCATATTTTCCCGTCCAATGAAAAAAAGCGTTTTTTCGTCATTTATCAAGAAAAAGGATAGTTTGCCGGTTGATAAAGTGCAAACAAAGGCAGTCCGTTTTTGAAGTTTCAGAAATGGATGCAGGCTCAATGTGTTTTTGTGAGAACGTGCCGGGGCAATATGGTGTGTTTTTCGTGTGTTGTTTCGCTAACTGGGTAAATATGATAATATTAGAACAGATAATTAAGGATTTATTTGGAATTATGAAGAAGTTTCTTCACCTTTGCAGCCGGAAAATCCCGTTACTTGGTAAGTAATACTTCCTTACTTTACAAGCCGTTATATGGCTTTATGCCGCTTCTTTTTTCCCGTTGCATTGTGTTACAGAAATAATCAGTTCGTCATTCGCTGCGTCCACCCTCTCATTCTCGAAGGGTTTCAGGTAGGTTTCAGTCACCTTGATGGAAGAGTGTCCGAGCGCCTTGCAAATGATGCCGATACTCACACCGGAGTAGAAAGCCAGCGTAGCCCAAGTATGGCGCGGCGTGTATGAACTGAGCTTCACACCCGGCAGCAACAGCGCCGCCACCCGCTCCAGCTTTTTGTTGAAGTTGCGAAGCGCCCGCAGATAGTCCGTATACAGTTCCTTGTCTTTTTTCATCTTCTTCCCGTTGCGGTTGCTGTTCTGTTCCTCCTTTCCGCCTTGTGCATCCAATATGGGGAACAGATAAACGGAACCGGGATTTGTGTTTTTAAACTCCTCTATCAGCGGTATCGCTTCTTTGGGAATGCGCACCGTTATCTGCCGTCCCGTCTTGTGGCGGCTATACACAATCCTGTTCCCTTTCACATCCTGCTTGCGCAGGTGCGCAAGGTCGATGAACGGCATTCCCCGGAACATGAACATCAGCAGGAAATAGGCCAGCGCACACTGCACCCCTTGGGGCAGTTTACCTAAATCGGCGTACAGCAGCGTATTCATCTGCTCCTTCGCCAGTGCCCGCTTGGTCTGCGACTCCACTTTAGTGTACACATCGTCGAACAATTTCGGGTTATAAGGCAGTACCTTTTCATCGGCAAGCCTGTTGTACACCGCTTTCAGGTTCCGCATGTAGGTGGAGATGCTGTTCAGGCTCAACCCTTTCGGTTCCCCGCCTTTCTTTGTCCTTCCTTCCTGCTTCATCCATTCCTCAAATTCTTTGAGCTTGCCGGGAGTGAATACCTCATCGACCGGCATGGACGTGGCGGAGCTTTCACTTCCTGTACTTTCCTCACTTCCTGCACCCACATCCCTGTCTACGTCTCTGCCGCTTACGTTGCAAAATGCAGTGAAGGATTTCAGCGCATAGGTATAGGTATGCACTGCCGAACGTTTCCTGTCTTTTTCCAGTTGGGAGATGACCGACCGCATGTAAGCAGCCAGATCCGGCATCCCGGTAGCTTGAACCGCTTCTTCGGCTTCCAAAGCCACCACCTTTTCATTCTTTTCTTTTTCTTCCATAATTGATTGATTTTTAATTCCGCATCGCGCGTGACTGCAAACAGATGCACCGAAGGGAATGTTTAAGGATACAAAGTAAAGTATGTGAAGAAGGAGGAAAAGATGTATTAGGGATTATTCAGAATAGAGTTTTGTAAGAATATATAATAGAATAAATTTCGTACACAACTATCCTGCGCCGTTCTTCCCTACCTTTCAAATTTTCTGCTTATCTTTGCCGCCAATAGTACAAATTTAAGTATGAATGGACAATATCCCTCGATATTATTAGAAAAAGCCGTTAGCGAGTTTGCCAAGTTGCCCGGAATAGGACGGAAGACTGCCATGCGGCTGGTGCTTCATTTGTTGCGCCAGGACACAGCTGTGGTGGAAGCTTTCGGCAACGCTATTGTTACGTTGAAGCATGAAGTGAAATATTGCAAAGTTTGCCATAACATCTCCGATACCGAGACATGCCGTATTTGTTCCAATCCGCAACGGGATGCTTCTGCAATCTGCGTGGTAGAGAACATCCGCGACGTGATGGCGGTAGAAGCTACCCAGCAGTTCCGCGGGTTGTATCACGTATTAGGAGGGGTTATCTCTCCGATGGATGGCATCGGCCCGGGTGACTTGCAAATTGAAAGCCTTGTGCAACGTGTATCCCGTGGAGATATAAAGGAAGTCATTCTTGCATTGAGCACTACAATGGAAGGAGACACCACCAACTTTTATATCTACCGTAAATTGGAAAAGCTGGGAGTGAAACTTTCTGTCATAGCTCGTGGTGTTTCGGTAGGCGACGAGCTGGAATATGCCGATGAAGTTACTTTAGGGCGCAGTATTGTTAACCGTACACTGTTTACCGGTACAGTTTAATTTTTTAATATCCGACTCAACAAATGGAAGAACAAATAAAAAAAGTCAATACCCGATTAAAAGCTATTTTCGGTTATTTCTGGTTGCTGCCTATTCTCCTCGTTATTCTTGGAGAGACAGGAGGAGATTGGGTAGGGATGTATGCCGGCAATGTGCGCATAACGTACTTTGCAGAAACGATCACCATCCTGCTGGTAGCTGTATGTATCCCCGTTTCTTTGAAACTATTTTCGTGGGTACTCGCTAAAAAAATAGATAATGTGGCTATTCTACAAGCTCTTCGCCTTTATTACTTTTGGAGTGCAATACGCTTGGTTATACTGGTCATGCCCCTTTTGGCGGGTTTTCTTACCTATTATATGATGTTGAGCAATAAAGGATTGCTTTGTGCTCTGATCTCCCTAACGGCCTCCTTGTTTTGTTACCCTAGCGATACCCGTCTGCGTAAGGAGCTACATATCAGTAAAGAAGAATAAACGAAATCTGCTTAGAAATGAATGCCTCATATTTTGTAAGTGAACGTTTGCGACTGCGCGCTATGGAACCCGAAGATTTGGATATACTATACGCCATGGAAAATGATCCCCGAACTTGGGATGTCACCAATTTCAATGTTCCTTACTCCAAATTTGTCCTGAAACAATATATTGAAAATTCTCAGTGTGATATGTTTGCCGACCGTCAGCTTCGCATGATGATCGTACGTCGCGAAGATGATGTGGTAGTAGGGACTATCGATATAACGGACTTTGCCCCTATGCATGCCCGTGGAGAGCTTGGCATAGCGATACGTACAGAGTTTCAAGGCAATGGGTTTGCGAGAGAAGCCTTAGACCTCTTGTGCGAATACGCCTTCCGTTTTCTTTTCCTGAAACAGTTGAATGCACACGTTGCTGTAGATAATGAAACGAGTTTGCGACTCTTCAAGTCCTGTGGCTTCGTAGAGTGCGGTTTACTCAAGGAGTGGTGGTGTGTGGGTGGAAAATATAAAGACGTCGTATTACTACAACGTCTCCGAATGGTTAATTAAGTGTAGGTATCTGCGGGAAGCGCGACCATATTTCGTATTTGCTTCCCAAGTTGCCAAGTGCACTTTTCCAAAGGTTCGAACTGGATTTCTCATCCAACAAAGAATCAATGTTCATCTTGCCCACCAGCCAGGTATTTTCTTCAATTTCCTGCCTCAATTGCTCGTGATCCCAACCTGAATAACCCAAAAAGAAACGTATTTTACCTTTGATGGGGTTGCCTAGCGTCAGATACTCTTTGATGGCATCAAAATCCCCATTTAGATAAAGCCCTTTGGAGATGGGGAGGGAATCTGATATGTGTTCGAATGTATGCAAGTAGAACAGGGTGTCAGTACTAAGCGGTCCACCTTTATATATAGGTATATTTTCGGAGCAATTAAACTCTTGTAATATATCGTTTAGAAGTAACGGGGTAGGTTTATTCAGTACGAGTCCCATTGTCCCATCTTCACTATGGTCCACTAACAGGACAACTGATCGGCCAAATGTCTGGTCACACAAAAAAGGCTCGGAAATTAATACTTTTCCGCGCGAAGGAACTACATGATTAGTTTCTATTTTAAATATGTCAGCATTACTATACATGCCCCTAATATACAAATAAATCCGTAGAAGGCAAACAATCTCAGGGGTTTTTACAATAAAAAAATAGCTTTCTTGTATATTTAAGTTTTATAATTCGAAGTAATTGCATAATTTTGCACTTTGTAGGCACATATATACGATGAAGCGAATCACTATTTTTTATATTTTGGTAATATTATTTTGTGTAAGTTGGACAAATTCACGGGCTACTTCTAATAAAAATATTTTCCATTCGGAAGTTCCATTGTCCTCAATCAAAGTAACCGGTTCTGTCACTGACGAATCGGGCGAACCGCTGATAGGAGCTACCGTTCAAGAAAAAGGTACGTCTAATGGTACTGTGACTGACATGGAAGGTCGATTTGAACTCTCAGTGGCAGGTCAGGCAGTGTTGAATGTTTCATTCATAGGTTATATCTCCCAGGAATTGACAATGAAAGGAAGTACGGTTTTAAAAATCGTGCTGAGAGAAAATACGGTTGTACTGGACAATGTGGTAGTTACTGCCTTGGGCATAGAAAAGAAGGCCAACTCGCTCTCTTATGCCACCGACCAAATAAAAAGTGAAGAGCTGACCCGGGTAAAAATGCCTAATTTGGTGACTGCATTGGCTGGTAAATCGGCAGGCGTACAAATCAGTCAGGTTTCATCGGGCTTGGGAGCTTCGGCAAAAGTCAGCATTCGTGGAATCCGTTCTGTGGCAAGCGATAATCAGCCGTTGTATGTAATTGATGGTGTCCCGATGCTGAATTCTACCTCCGAACAGGCCTACTCGGCAATTGGAGGTACGGCTAATGCCGGAAATCGTGACGGTGGAGATGGCATTTCCAATCTGAATCCGGAAGATATAGAGAGCATCAGTATTTTAAAAGGTGCTCCGGCGGCAGCTCTCTATGGCAGTCAGGCCGCCAATGGTGTGATTTTAATTACAACAAAGAAAGGTAAAGCAGAAGGAAAGCGCAGCATCTCATTCTCCACCAGCCTGATGTTTGACAATGCATTCTCCTTGCCGGAGATGCAGAACAGGTATGGTGTCAGTGATGGTATAGATAGCTGGGGTGAATGTGCTGATCTTCCGGTCTATGACAATCTGAAAGATTTCTTTTCTACGGGAGTTACTTCGATCACTTCGCTGTCCATAAGTCACGGTAATGAGAAGTTGCAGAACTATTTTTCGTATGCCAATACAACAGGTCATGGTATTATAGGAAAAAACCGTTTGTCCAAGCATAATCTTACTTTCCGGGAGACTTCTCTCTTTTTTAATTCCCGACTGAAACTCGACGGTAGTGTGAATCTGATGCAGCAGGTATCTAAAGACAAGCCTACGGTAGGCGGCTTTTATATGAACCCGTTGGTTGGTCTTTATCGTTTCCCGCGTGGGGAAGACCTTTCTTATTATAGGGACAATTTTGAAACGTACGACGAAAGCCGCAATCTGAATGTGCAGAACTGGCATACCGCCTACGAGGACTTTGAACAGAACCCTTACTGGATTACTAACCGCATCACCAGTCGGGACACTCGGACACACGCCATTGTTTCTTTATCAGCCCGCCTGAAAGTGAATGACTGGATGGACTTGCAGGCAAGAGGAAATGCTGATTATATTAGTGATAAAGTACGTCAGAAATTCTATGCTTCCACCGCCCCGGCATTAGCAGGAGCTAACGGGCGTTACATAGAGATGGATTATCAGGAAACCCAGTACTACGGAGATCTTATGATGATGTTGAAAAAGCAGTGGAACACATTTTCTGTGGACGGTGCTTTGGGATTCAGTATCAATGATAAAACAGTGAACTCCATTCGTTATGACTCAAAAACAGCTTCTTTGAAATATGCCAACGTATTTAATTTGGCAAATATCATTATGAACGGTTCCGCCGCACTCGACCAGAAGATTGATGCTCGCCGCCAGTTGCAATCCCTATTTGCAACAGTGCAAATGGGATATAAAGAAGGGGTTTATATCGACCTCACGGCACGTAACGACTGGTCATCGACCTTGGCATATACAGCTCATGAAAAATGCGGTTTCTTCTACCCCTCGGTAGGAACTTCTGTGCTGCTGAATAAACTGATGGCGTTGCCGGAATGGGTTTCACTGGCCAAAGTACGTGCTACTTACAGCATGGTAGGTAATGATATACCTATGTTTATTACAAACCCTTCGGCTCACATTACAGCCGGCGGAGAGTATATGGCAAGTGATGCTGCTCCTTTTAAGGACATGGAACCGGAAATGACACATTCGGTAGAAGCAGGTGTCGAAGCACGTTTTCTGAAAGGGAGAATCGGGCTGAATGCTACGTTTTATAAGACGAATACCCATAATCAATTTTTCAAGTTGCCTACACTCTCGGGAGATAAGTATGCCTACCGTTATGTGAATGCAGGTAATATACAAAATGTAGGGTGGGAGGTATCGCTTGATGCGGTTCCGGTGCTGATAAAGAGTTTTAAATGGAAAACAGACCTCAACTTTTCTTCCAATAGGAACAAGATCGTTGCTCTTCACGAAGCTTTGAAGGAATTTGTATACGGTCCCACAAGTTTCTCCTCAAGTTACGCCATGAAATTGGTAAAGGGTGGCTCTATTGGAGATATTTATGGGAAAGCTTTTGTGAGGGATAATGCCGGCAATATTGTATATGGCACCGAGGGAGATTATAAAGACCTGCCTTTGGTCGAAGGAGACGGAAATACAATTAAAGTAGGAAATGCCAATCCCAAGTTCATGCTTGGTTGGAGCCATCTTTTGTCCTACAAAAACTTGTCACTTTATTTTCTGATAGACTGCCGCTACGGAGGAGAAATACTTTCGCAAACTCAGGCTGATATGGACATGTATGGCGTTTCTGAACTTACAGCAAAAGCCAGAGATAAAGGTTATGTGGAACTCGAAGGACGCCGCATTGATAATGTCAAAGGTTTTTATAAAAATGTAGTAGGAGGGCGTGCCGGAGTGACCGAATATTATATGTATGATGCTACCAATATCCGTTTGCGCGAACTGTCTTTGGCTTATCAGCTACCCGCTTCGTGGGTCGGAAAAACGCAGGTATTCAAGAAAGTGCAACTCTCATTCTCGGGGCGCAACTTGTTCTTCATCCACAAAAAAGCACCTTTCGATCCGGACTTAGTACTTTCTACAGGGAATGACAATCAAGGAATTGAAGTTTATGGTATGCCTACGACCCGTAGTTGGGGCTTCTCTTTAAAGTGTGAATTTTAATTGCAGGATAAGTGATATGAAATATATAATAGGATTGATAAGTTTAATCTCTGTACTTCTTTCTTGTACGGGTGGTTTCAGGGATATCAATACAGACCAGTCTGGGGTGACGGATAAAGATCTTCAGGCAGATTATAACGAGCATGGTATTCGTATCGGCATTATTCAGCAAGGCATCTACTTTAATTACGATTATGGTAAAGGCAAGAACTGGCCTTTCCAGATGACCCAAAACCTGAATGCAGATATGTTCAGTGGATATATGCACGATGCTAAACCATTGAATGGCAGTTCGAACAATTCCGACTATAATTTGCAGGATGGCTGGACCAGTGCGATGTGGACTCATACCTATGAGTATATTTTCCCGCAAATATACCAATCGGAGAATGCTACACGTGAACGTATGCCGGCTTTTTTCGGTATTACCAAGATACTAAAAGCAGAAGTGATGCACCGGGTCACCGATTACTACGGACCTATTGTGTATAGTCGTTTTGCCGATTCCGGAGGTCAGTATCTGCCCGATACACAGCAAGCTGTTTATAATGCTTTTTTTTGTGAACTGGACACAGCTGTAACGGTTCTTACCCAATATATCGACGCACATAAAGAAGCGTCCGAATTTGCCCGCTTCGATATTGTGATGGATGGTAAATACTCTTCATGGATAAAGTTTGCCAACTCATTGCGGATGCGTCTTGCCATGCGTATAGCCGTAGCTGACCCTGTGAAAGCAAAATCAGAATTTCTAAAAGCCTTGGATAATGAATTTGGTGTATTACAGAATGCCGACGAACTGGTGGCGGTTTCCACAAAAAGCGGTTATACCAATCCGTTGGGAGAAATCAATCTTGTTTGGAATGAAGCTTACATGAGTGCTCCGATGGAATCTATTCTGAATGGCTACGAAGATCCCCGCCGTGAACTCTATTTTGAAACATGCCGAAACGATGCCTATATAGGAGAGTACCGTGGTATCCGCCAAGGGACCTGTTTTGCGCATAACTTCTATAATACATTGTCAAAACTGAAAATTACCCAACTATCGGATGCAGTTCTTATGACTGCTGCAGAGATTTGGTTTCTCCGTGCCGAAGCTGCTTTGCGAGGATGGACCGGTGAGTCTGCAAAAAACTGTTACGAGCAAGGCATTCTAACTTCCTTCCGGCAGCATGGCATTTTGCAGTTTGATGACTATTTGGAAAGCAACCGCCTGCCTGCTGATTTTATAGATACTTACGATGCCGAAAATAATATTAAAGCCCGTTGTCACGTGTCACCCCGTTGGGATGAGAATGCGGATAAAGAAATAAAACTAGAGAAAATAATTACTCAAAAATGGATATCTATGTTCCCCGAAGGGTGTGAAGCTTGGGCGGAGCAACGCAGAACGGGATATCCCCGCTTGTTTCCGGTTCGCTTCAATCATAGCAAGGCGGGATGTATCGATACGGAAACTATGATTCGGCGCCTGAACTTTCCCGGCGGACTGAAAACTGAGAATGCAGAACAATATGCCGCATTGGTAGCGGCATTGGGGGGAAAAGATAATGCCGGTATCCGATTGTGGTGGGATACCGGCACGAACTGGTGATGTGTTGATTTCTATTTTATTGGATGGTTTTCAGCAAAAATGGCCATTCGTTCTTCCAGTTGGGCGTATTGATGATCCTGGATGAAAGAAGTGCAGGCACGCAGCCCTTCCTGATGGCTTCCGGTGGTTATCAGCGAAATGGCACTTACGCCATAGTACATTAGTTCCTTGGCAAGCTCTCCGCTTGTCATGCCCGGATAACCGATGGTGAAGTAAAAACCGTCGGCAATAGCTTCACCTAGATCATTGTCATATACCAAGTGAAAACCGTTGTGCAAGAATATATCTTTCAGTCGGCGGGCACGCTCACCATACACTTTCACTTCGTCGAGGAAATTGTATTTTCCGTCATTTGCAGCTTTCAGCATGGCAGCAAGTGCAAATTGTGCCGAGTGGCTGGTACCTGAAGAAAGCGCATAAAGCACGCGGTGAATAAATACCGTACCGAATGTCCCGCCTCCATAGCGTTTCTTGAATCCCTCGTAAGCACGATGATATAATTTGTTAGAAATGCAGCTCACACCGATGCGTTGTCCTGCATAGCTGAAGGCTTTTGAACCGGAGATCAGCAGTACATAATGATCGGTGTATCGAGCTACCGAAGGTTGGTAAGGTGCTTCGAACGGTTTGCTTAGATTCTGACGGAAGTCCATGGCAAAATAGGCCAGGTCCTCCAGAACGATAGCATCGTATTGGGTAGCAAGTTCACCAATGATGCGTAACTCTTCTTCTTTGAGGCAGATCCAACTGGGGTTATTCGGATTTGAGTAAATAATGGCGGAGATATTTCCTTTTTTAAGGTAGCTTTCCAATTTCTCTTTCAACTTGTCGCCACGGTAATCGTAAACATCAAATGTTTCGAACTTCTGTCCCATAACTATCAATTGCTGTTTTTGTACAGGGAAGCCGGGATCGATGAAAAGAATAGTATCTTTTTTCTCGTCGCATTGGCAACAGGTAAGGAATGAGGCAAATGTGCCTTGCATAGAACCGGTTACCGGCACACAACCTTCCGGAGCTACATCTACATTAATAAAGGCTTTGATAAAGCGTGATGCTTCTGTTTTTAATTCAGGCAGTCCGTTGATATCCGGATACAGGCTGGCAATACCGTTCTGTAACGCTTTGATTTCAGCTTCAACACCCACTGCCGAAGGGGGGAGACCCGGTACGCCCATTTCCATTTTTATAAATTCCACGCCCGACTCGGCTTCTGCTTTGGCTGCAATGGCTTTTACTTCACGAATAGTAGCTTTAGAAAAGTCTGCTATATTGAATTTTTCGATGGTTTCATCGATCAACTTACGCTCGATAGGAGTATTTCTCATGTCTTTCTTTTTTTTATTTGCGTTGCAAAGGTAATATAAATCTCTTATAATCAATACCTGTAAAAAAAAAGATGATTTTTTTTCTTTGTAGCTATTGCAGATATGAAAAAAACGCCTACCTTTGCAACCGCAATCGAGAGAGATAGCAAATAAAAAATGAAAAATTGGTTCGGTAGTTCAGTTGGTTAGAATACATGCCTGTCACGCATGGGGTCGCGGGTTCGAGTCCCGTCCGGACCGCAAGGTTTATAAATAAATTATATTTAGCACTAATATTCAATATATTAGTGCTTTTTTTATGTCCCTATACGCTTCACTTTTTATTGAGGTATTCGCCGGAAAGGTGGCATTAGCTGTACATTTTCATTCTCTTTGGCGGGTTCTCTAACATTTCCAATTCCTCAATGAATATTTCAATTTTATATAATAGTGAGTTTTTGCAAGTGGAAAAAGAGCCATATAGAAAACTTTTTTGAGCCGTAGGGAAAAACGAGAATTCGTATGTTCCTCTACCTTTGCGTTGAAACTAAAAAGGATTAGCCGCAAGGTTTAGTCTGATTATTAACTTTTTAAAATAATAACATTATGTCTCAACAAAAAGTACAATTCGAAAACAAGAATGGACAAGGTATTATAATGTCGGCAGTTGTCAATTTCCCTGAAAATTTTGATAAAGAAGGAAAATACCCGGCAATTGTAGTGACGCATCCCGGTGGTGGAGTAAAAGAGCAGACGGCTGGATTGTATGCTAAGAAACTGGCTGAAGCAGGTATTGTCACGATCGCTTATGATGCTTCTTATCAGGGTGAGAGCACAGGCGAACCCCGTCAGCTGGAAAATCCTTATATACGGACGGAAGATGTCAGTGCTGTCATTGACTATCTGACAACGCTCCCTTACATAGATATTGAAAAAATTGGTGCAATGGGTATCTGTGCCGGAGGTGGATATACTGCAAATGCCGCTATCAACGACCACCGTATTAAGGCTGTAGGAACAGTTAGCGGGGTTAATATCGGTGCCATGTTCCGTAACGGGTGGGATGGTAGTCAAAAATCAGAAGATGCTTTCCCTATGTTATTGGGTGGTGCCGGCGCTCGTACTGCAGAAGCAAATGGTGCTGAAATAGCAACCTTCCCGCTGGCTCCCACTACTAAAGAAGAAGCTCCCAACAAGGAGATGCAAGAAGCGTGGGAGTATTATCGTACTCCACGTGCTCAATGTGCCACAGCCCCCAGTGTAGCCCTTGTAAGATGTTTCACACAACTGGTAACTTACGATGCATTCCATTTGGCTGAACTCTTTCTTACGCAACCTTTACTACTCGTTGCCGGAAGCGTGGCTGGTAGTAAATGGTACAGCGAAGATTTGTACAAGCGTGCCGCAAGCACTGATAAAACCCTTTACCTGGTAGAAGGAGCCGACCACATGCAGATGTATGATGTTCCGCAATATGTAGAAGAAGCGATATCGGTGCTGGTACCTTTCTTTAAGAAAAATCTCTGCTGATAATGTTTGCCATATCTTTATTGAGTAGAATGGCAGATTTAGCATAAAGTAATAAATAAAGGATATAGGGAGATAAAAAACAGAAGTTGTATCTCCCTGTATTCTGTTATTTGCATTAACTTCGCACAAAACAAGAAACAATATGAAATTTGTAATAGACGAACCGAACGTATTCAACTATTCCGATATCTTTTTTAGTTGCTATTCAGACAATGAACGGGGATGTTGGGGGATGGTGGAAGATCATACGCTAGTTTACGTATGTTCAGGTGAAATGCTGCTCCAGGAAGGGCAAACTATCGCCAAAATTAGCAAGGGAGAATGCGTATTCCTGCGTAAGGACAACCGCGTCAGCTTGACTAAGCAACCCAAAGGAAAAGAGAAGTTCATCGGTATATCCCTTGTTTTTAAAAGAGCTTTCCTGCGGGAATTCTATAATACCATCGACAAAAAGAAACTCCCTTTGCAGGTACGTAAGCATGCCCCCAGTGTGGTAAGGCTCCCCCAGACGCCTGCCATTGCAAGCTTGTTTCAGTCCATGTTGCCCTATTTTGACACTTCGACCCAGCCTGCCGACCGCATTATCGACATGAAGTTGCACGAGGGTATTTACGCCCTCTTAGATATTGACGAGCAGTTCTACCCAAGTTTGTTCGACTTTACCGATCCATGGAAAATCGATATACTCGGTTTCATGGAGAAGAATTATGCTTATGACCTGACTGTTGAGGAAATAGCCCATTACACAGGTCGAAGTCTGGCCGCATTCAAGCGAGACTTTAAGAAAGTGAGCGACCTGCCTCCACAAAAGTGGCTGATGGAAAAAAGGCTGAATGTGGCACAAGACAAGCTGTTGAATGAAAAGAAAAAGGTTTCGGAGGTTTACCTGGAAGTCGGCTTCAAGAATCTTTCGCATTTTTCTACTGCTTTCAAGAAACAATTTGGATATTCGCCTTCGAAATAAATGTATCTCGGAATTTTAGCTTTATTGTAGGTAAGGATCATAAGAGGGTAGGTAAAAGGCAAACAAAAGCAGCTTATAGTGTGTTATAGCTGCATGGCTGAAAGAAATTTTATTTATCGTTTTTTGCACAACGAAAAGCTCAAGCATAAGTTGTACGTTATCATCTTCGAATCAGATACTCCTGCTGGGAAGGCATTCGATGTGACACTTATTGTATGCATTCTGCTTAGCATATTGCTTGCTATCATAGAGAGTCTGCAACAGCTTCCGGTTTGGCTTACCGGACCGTTTGTGATATGCGAATTTCTCTTTACCGGATTCTTCACTTTCGAGTACCTGACCCGCATTTATTGCTCACCTCATCCACGAAAATACATATTTAGCTTCTTCGGCATTATAGATTTGCTTGCTACGTTGCCCTTGTATCTCGCTTTTTTCATTCCTAACGCACGTTATTTAACGGTGGTGAGGGCGTTCCGCATCATACGGGTATTTCGTGTTTTCAAACTCTTCAACTTTTGGATCGAAGGAGAACGTTTGCTCAATTCACTTCGGGAGAGTAGCAAGAAAATAGCTGTATTCTTTCTTTTTGTGGTTATTCTTGTAATCTCTATCGGAACTTTAATGTACATGATAGAAGGTAATCGTCCCGGCTCACAATTCGATAATATTCCGAATAGTATTTATTGGGCATGCGTTACAATGACTACAGTGGGGTATGGTGATATAACCCCTGTTACTCCGCTTGGAAAATTCCTTTCGGCTTGTGTCATGCTGATAGGTTATACGATTATTGCAGTTCCCACGGGCATTGTTTCCGTATCAATGATAAAGGAGTATAAAAAGCTAAAAGACTTGGAGTGTCCCAATTGCCACAAGACAGGACACGAAGAAAATGCAGCCTTCTGTAAATATTGCGGGCATAAGCTGAAGGAGGAATTAGGTTGATATTCTGATATATTCAGTTGCATATTTTGTTGTTTAGCTAACTTTTTACAAAATAATAGTTTCAATTGTCGAATATTTATTATTTTCGCAAGGCATAACTGAATCATGAGAATTGTTAACTCTAAATATAAATATGTCTTTGCCGGCATTTGTCTATTAGGAATATTTCTTTGTGGATACAACTTTAATAGGTGGTATGCTAAGCACAATAGGGTGAAGAAACATATTTCTGTAATTTATTCTTTTACCGAAAGCGATGCCAACTATGGTAATTTTGATGAACTTCTGGAAAAAGAGCTCAGGAAGCAGGGGATTGAACCTATATTGGATAAATTCTACCTTTGCAGTGATGCCGATGACTTAACAGAAGAGACGGAACGCATACAAAGATATCTCGAAATAATCAAGAGTAAGCCGTTGGATCTTATTCTGACAACCGGCGATCAATCCATATCTTCACTCTTGTCTACCCGTAATCCGCTGCTGGATTCTTTGCCGGTGGTAGCATGCAATGTGCACTTCCCGGATGAAGAACTGATAAAGGAAAATCAATCAAGACAAGTATACGTGTTGCGGGATACACCTGATTTCAGGAGCAATATTGATTTCATCAAAGTATTGCAGGCACATGCCAATATAGAAGTTATATACAATATTGACTTTACTCAGTACGGACATAAATCTTTCGATCTGCTGACAAAGATTGTAGACCGGGCAAATGTGCGTATTTTAAGTTCCGAATCTTCGTTCCCCATAGAATATGAGTACAATGAATTGAAAGGCATGATTGAATATTATAGCTTGATGCCAGCCGTGGCAAGAGAAGATATCAAGAAAAACAAACTTACCGTAAGTCTCTGTCCATTCCGGTATATGAAGGGAAGTTCGCTACTCATCATGATGGAAAAGTCGAAAAGCGAACAAGGAAGAAAAGTGTTTTTGCTGGATAAATTTGACTCGATGGCGCATCCGATCGTAAACTCCTTGAGCATTCCTTCTTTCAGTTGCCTGCGCGAGGGCTTTGGTGGATATACCAAGGTTGTGGGCGGATATATGGCAACAGATGTGATTTCTGCCCGTACTTTGGCGGATGTCTCTGCCCGACTGTTGAAAAACAGAAAGGCTAATATTCCCAAAATGCAGGATTTGAAGAAAGAATATGTACTCGATTGGTCTTATTTCTCGAACTACAGTGGTTACGATATAAAAAAGGTGCCTTCAAATGTGCGTATCATCAATTATTCGTTCTACGAGCATTACAAGCTGGAAATTTATTTGCTGGGCGGACTGTTTGTACTGGCGTTTATATACCTCTCGGTTATATTGTTGCGTACTCGTCGGCGTTCTCTGATTCAGCATAAAAATATGAAGATGCTCGAAGAAGCTCATAAACGCCTGACGCTTTCTGCCGATGGCGGGCAGATTTCGCTTTGGAATATTCAAGGCGAAATAGTTGAATTTGACGAAAACTACTCAGCTTTGACGGGGTTAGAACAACGACGTTTTACGAAAAGCGATTTCTTAAAATATATTCATCCCGATGATATCGAGAGGTTCAGTGATTTTTGTGAAACTCTGTATACTATCTCGGATCTGCATGTGGAACGTTCACGTTTTAGCTTTGGTGACGAGATGTATCAATGGTATGAATTTCGATGCCGTAACTTGAAGAATTCTCAAGGTGAAATGATGCTGGCGGGTATCATGCAGAACGTTCAAGAAATGGTGGAGCGTGAACAACAACTAATCCTCGCCAAGCAGATGGCGGAAAGAGCTGAACTGAAGCAATCGTTTCTTAATAATATGAGTCATGAAATTCGTACACCACTCAATGCCATTGTAGGTTTCACTAATTTGTTGATTGGTGAAGAAGCCGAAGAAATAGAACCGGAAGAGAAAGCGGAAATGCTCCGGATTATCAATCTCAATAACGATCTGCTTTTGAAGCTTGTCGAAGATGTCTTGGAAATCTCACGTTTGGACTCAGGTAGTATGGAATTTGATATAAAAGAGTGGAATCTCACTGAAGTTGTCCGGGATATTTATAAGACTCACTATCCATTGATAAAGCCATCTTTGGAGTTTCGTCTTGAATTAGATGAAAAGATCTCTTTGCCGGTTCATATTGATTCCTCCCGGTTCACCCAAGTTGTTTCTAATTTTTTAAATAATGCGAATAAGTTTACAAGCAGCGGTCACATCACGCTGGGGTGTAGTGTGAACGAAGAACAGAATCAAGCATGTGTCTATGTAGAAGATACCGGTAAAGGTATCGATGAACAAGAAATGATAATGATTTTCGATCGATTCTATAAGACAGATGAATTTGAACAAGGCAGTGGTCTGGGGCTTTCTATCAGTAAGGTTATTGTAGAGCGGTTGTCAGGCCGTATTGAAGTGCAATCCAAAGTGAATAGTGGTAGCCGTTTTGAAGTGATACTGCCTTGTAAAATTATTAAATCATAAAATTATCTGATTTAAAGTGATTGTAGTATCTACCTGAGATCGCTGTAAACTTCAAGACACAATAATCAGGATCGGTTACACCTTCAGGGTAGTACATGGTGTCTCCTTCGCGCCATATCATTTCTTTGCTGGCATTGTCAGTCAGGACTTCCATAGTGCCGCGAAGCATGACACCTCGAAAGTAGCGACTGTCGCAAAAGTATATGCAGGCACGATTGTTCTCTTTGTATTGTGCTACTCTCATCGAAGAGGTATTTGTTGTCAGATAAATGGTTTTAATGCCTTCCCGTTTTCGGGGTTGTAGCATAGCTTTAAGGTTTGGATAGCCTTCTTTATCGATTGAACCGATGAAAGCTATTTTTTGCTTGTCAATGATAGCTCCTACTGTTTTTTCTGCATCTTTCATTGCTTTGTTGTTTTTATGGGTTAATAAATGCTGATTTGTATAAACGATGCAAAGGTAGGGCACAGATGATATATTCGAACAATAAAAAGTAAGGAGGAAATGTCATTTTTTACGGTTTACGATTACATTTGTTTCATAACTTATGTGTTTGTCGGTAAGAGAGTGGTGTCTCTTTCGCGTATTGGCGGAAACTACGTACAAAATAAGAGACGGTAGAAAAGTTGAGTTCGAAAGCTATTTCGGCAATAGTTAAATGGGTATAAATAAGTAGTCGTTTAGCTTCCTCCATCACTTTATTTCGGATGTATTGTTTGGCACTAATGTTCAAAGTTGAGCTTACTATTTCGTTTAGATAGTTGGGAGTGATGCAAAGCTTATCGGCATAATATCCGACGGAATGTTCCTCTTTAAGGTGTGCATTAACCGCCTGGATAAATTTATCCAAATGAATATTACCGACTTCTTTGCTTGCTTCCTTGCCTTCATTTAAGGTTGATGGCGTATCAAGATAGGCACGGTTAAGTAACATAAGAGCTTCGAAAAGCAAAGCTCTCAGCACATGTACATCGTTTTGCTGATAAGTGTCGATCTCTGCTTTTACGTCCCTTAGGAGTTGAAGCATCCGAGAATAGAGCTTGTCCGGTAAGTGGAGTTTATGAGCAGTCTTGCCCGGGTTAAAGTAGGGAAGGTGCTGTACAAACAGGGAATCTTTGAAGATGGAAGAAAGAAATTCGTCTTCAAAGATTAAAGCATAACCACTTGTTATATTTTCGATATCCCAATTCCGTATTTCTCCCGGTTTAGAAAAGAATACGTCTCCGGGGATAGCTTCGACGGTTTGATTGTCAATAGAAAACGTCCCTTTTCCTGTGGTGATGAAAGTAATATCATAATATGTTAATGTGTGTATGCTTCCTTTTGTCAGAAACTTTTTAGTATATTCCAATTCAACAACATCAATCAGGAGTTCGCTTCCGTATTTGGTCTTGTAGAAGGTGTATTGAGGGATATAGTTTTTCATAGTTAGTTCCAAAATTATGGTTACAAATATACGAATTTACTTATCTTTGCAGCTACAATTATCAATGAAACAGATAGACTGTCTGTGATTGGCTTATTATGAAACAGAAAAGAATACCGCTTGTAGGACAACAATATGCTGTTCCTTTTATTTTGATTACTTCTCTTTTTTTCTTGTGGGGTTTTGCACATGCCATCCTGGATGTGCTGAACAAACATTTCCAAGAGTTGCTTGATATTACCAAAACACATTCTGCCTTTATTCAGGTGACTATGTATATGGGGTATTTCGTCATGGCTATTCCTGCGGGATTATTTATCAGCCGCTTCGGATATCGTAGAGGAGTCGTTTTCGGATTATTGCTTTATGGCATAGGTTCGCTGCTTTTTATTCCCGGACAATATTATTTGTCATTCAATCTTTTCTTGTTTGCACTATTCGTCATAGGTTGTGGATTGACTTTTCTTGAAACAGCAGCAAATCCATACGCTACCGAATTGGGAGCAAAGGAGACTGCTGCCAGTCGCCTGAATTTTGCACAGTCCTTCAATGGGCTGGGATGCATTTGCGCTCCTGTATTGGCAGGATTGCTACTATTCTCGGCTGACGGAAAAGATGGTTCCGGCAATGTAGCGCTACCTTACGTTTGTATGGGCATTGTGGTGTTGATAGTTGCCTTAGTCTTTTCAAGAATCAAATTACCGGAGATAGAACATCGTGCGGAGATTGATGAAAAAGGTCATCAGGTAGGGTTATGGACGCACAAGCTTTTCATATTTGGCTTGTTGGCCTTGTTTGCTTACGAAGTAGGAGAAATATCGATTAATAGTTTTTTTATCAACTATGTAGTGGAACAAGACTGGATGAATGCCCGTGAGGCTTCATTGGTGCTTTCTTTTGGTGGATTGGGGTTGTTTATGCTGGGACGTTTTGTAGGTAGCTGGATCATGAGGCGTGTTCGTGCGGAAAAGATGCTGTTGGTTTGTGCTACGGGAACTGTAATAACTACTGCTGTGGTGCTTTTGGATGTGGGCATGTTATCCTTAATCTCACTTTTATGCGGTTATGCCTTTGAGTCGATAATGTTTCCTACCATATTCGCCCTCTCGCTTAGAGGATTGGGAAATCATACTAAACGGGCATCTTCTTTTTTGATGATGTCTCCTGTAGGTGGTGTAGTAGGCCCATTATTAATGGGGTTTGTAGCCGACCGGACAACAATGGTAATGGCGTTTATTGTGCCGCTTGTAGCTTATGGTATCGTGTGGTGTTATGCCCGTAAGATGGTGAATCTTGCATCAAAATCGTACTAAACGAATATGCTAGTACAATATATATCCCGCAACACCTGCAAGTATTATTAACAAGATAGGATGCAGATTCCATTTCCACGTTACGCCAAAAGCAGCCGCAAATATGAATATGCTTTTATAATCAATGAAGTTCTCTTTGTTCATTAGTAGCAAAGCGGCAGCGGCAATTAGTGAAACAGACATGGGTAGCAGGCCGGACATGGCTGCCTTGATATATTTATTGTCTTTGCACTTCGCGAAGAAGTAAGAAATAAGCAACACCAGTATGAACGAGGGCAAGCAAACTGCAATAGTAGCCACAATAGCCCCTAATACGCTTTGGGTAACTGCATATCCTACATATGTTGCACTATTGATGCCAATCGGACCAGGAGTCATCTGTGAAATAGCTACTACGTCTGTAAACTGTTGCAGTGTTAACCAATGATGATGTTCAACGATTTCATACTGAATAAGTGATAACATAGCATAGCCCCCTCCAAAGCCGAAAGTGCCTATTTTGAGATATACTAAAATTAATTGCCAATAAATCATGCTTGTAATTTTGTCAGTTTATCTTTTAACCATAATGTATATACCATCCCTCCAACTATTCCTGCTAAGACAACGTACACGGGTGATAATCCGAATTGCCAAATCAACACCGCAGCAATAGCCGGCAATATAAGTTGCCAGTACTTCAACTTCAAAGCCCGTGTAGCCGATATACAAGGAAATAATATCAATGCTACAACTGCCGGACGAATGCCGTTGAAAATGCTAATCATCACTTGATTATCTTGAAAATGTGCAAAAAACATTGCTATCAGCATCATAATTACAAAAGAAGGTAAGATAGTGGCGAGTGCACAAACCAAACTTCCCTTTACCTTATGCATTTTGTAACCTACAAAAATAGATATGTTTACTGCAAAAACTCCGGGTAGTGATTGTGTCAATGCGAACATTTCCATAAAATCTTCTTTACTCATCCATTTTTTCTTTACAATCTCTCGTTCAATGAGAGGAATCATAGCATATCCTCCGCCAATAGTAAACATTCCTATCTTGGCAAAGGTCAAAAAAAGTAATATGTATTTCATTATTTCCAGAGGTAACTTTCTATTGCAAAGTAACCTAAATTTATCTATATATCCAAACTGAATGATTACTATTTATTTTATAATATTTTATACTAACTTCCTTTATTCTTAAATCTCTTTAAAAGGTTCGTGTTTAGACCTAATAAACCTTTATATTTAACACATAATTTGTAAAAAACATACTAATAATGGTACAAATAGTTCAATTGCAGGGAACAGACAGACGTCTGTATCAACTTGTAGCTCCTTTGGTAATGAGTCCGGAGGTGCTAAAGCAAAACTATAACTATCCTTTTCGTACGTCGGATGATTTTGAATGGTTTATTGCCTTGGAAAATAAAAATGTTATTGGTTTTGTTCCGGTAGAGTATAAAAAAAATGAATGTGTTATCAATAACTATTATATTAAAGGAAAGCACGAAGAAACCTTGAAATTGCTGTTGGAGAAAATAATAGAGGTAATAGATCCGGATAAGTATCTTACTGCAGTTAGCTTTCTGGAGGATAAGGCTATTTTCGGAGAATTGGGCTTTTCGGAAGAAAAAATATGGACCCGTTATGTGAGAATGAAGAAAGATAAATGATTATGGGTGTATCTAAAAACGTATATGAACTGACTCAAGAGCGCTTAGAGCTGATTTTTAAAGAATTTGATACGGTTTGTGTCTCTTTTTCAGGAGGCAAGGATAGTGGTGTCCTACTGAATTTATGTATTGATTATATTCGGAATAACCAATTGGATCGTAAGTTGTGTGTCTTTCACATGGATTATGAAATTCAGTATAGTTTTACTATCGATTATGTTGACCGTATATTAGAGGCAAACAAAGATATTTTGGAAGTATATCGTGTTTGTGTACCTTTTCGTGTGACTACCTGCACTTCAATGTATCAAAGTTATTGGCGTCCTTGGCAAGACGATCTGAAAGATATATGGGTTAGGCAGATGCCCAAAGACTGCTTGACAAAAGAAGCTTTTCCTTTTTATACTCCTGAAATGTGGGATTATGAATTTCAGATGCATTTTGCCAAATGGTTGCATCAGAAAAAGGATGGGGTGCGTTCTTGCTTTTTTATAGGTATACGTACGCAAGAAAGCTTTAACCGTTGGCGTAGTATCCACCTGAACCGAAAATATCAAATGTACCATAATTACCGTTGGACCTCAAAAATCGGTAATGATATTTACAATGCCTATCCCATTTACGACTGGAAGACGACTGATGTGTGGACAGCGAATGGAAAATTTGGCTATGATTATAACCATTTATATGATTTGTATTATAAGGCTGGTGTTAATATTGAACGCCAGCGTGTAGCCAGCCCTTTCCTTTGCGAAGCTCAGGAGAGTTTGCGGTTATATCGTGCCATTGATCCCAATACTTGGGGAAGGATGATAGGACGAGTGAATGGAGTGAACTTTACCGGTATATACGGTGGTACACGTGCCATGGGGTGGCAGTCGGTCCGTTTACCGAAAGGTCACACATGGAAGTCATTTATGCAGTTCCTACTTTCTACTTTGCCGGAAGAGACCCGGAGGAATTATTTGAAAAAGCTGACTGTCAGCATCGAGTTTTGGCGGACAAAGGGAGGGTGCCTGGCTGAAAGTACGATCCAAAAGCTTATAGATGCGGGTATTCCCATCGAAGTTATGAATAATACAAATTATAAAACCAATAAAAAACCAGTCCGTATGGATTATCTCGATGATATTGATATTGCGGAATTTCGTGAGATCCCTACCTATAAGCGAATGTGTATTTGCATCCTGAAAAATGACCATGCTTGCAAATACATGGGTTTTGCCCTGAATAAGGAAGAGGCTTATAAAAGAGATAAAATAATGGAACAATTCAAAAATATGATGTTATGAGTGTAGAGAAGAGTCCGGTATATAGTGTGAAAGCAATCCCCGTTGAGAAGATTCAGGCTAATGATTACAATCCGAATGTAGTAGCTCCCCCTGAAATGAAATTGTTGGAGCTTTCTATTTGGGAGGATGGTTTCACTATGCCTTGTGTTTGCTATTATGATAAAGATACGGATACCTATATTCTGGTGGATGGTTTTCATCGGTATCAGGTGTTGAAAAACTCCAAAAGAATATATCAACGAGAGAATGGACTGCTGCCTGTTGTCGTGATTGACAAAGAGATTTCCAACCGTATGGCATCTACCATTCGGCATAATCGTGCTCGTGGTACGCATAATATTGAGTTGATGTGCAATATTATTGCTGAGCTCGATCACGCCGGTATGACCGATGAATGGATCATGAAGAATGTCGGCATGGATCGTGATGAAGTACTTCGTTTGAAACAAATATCCGGTCTTGCAGATTTGTTTGCCAACAATAATTTTAGTGTTCCGGATAGCAAAGTAGAGTATATTCCCGAGGAATAAAATGATTTTTTTAGATTAGTTAATTCTTTCTTTAACTTTAAATTCATTAGCAAGTGAAATAATTCCTTGCAAACTTGCATAATTTAGTCAAATCTCCTACATTTGTCAGCATAAAATATGGCAAACGAGTTGCGTGTGTCTTTTGCATTATAAAAAATGTTACATGAAGAATATTTTGGTTAGTGGAGGTGCCGGTTTTATAGGCTCTCATCTATGTACACGGTTAATCAATGATGGGCATAAAGTAATTTGCCTGGATAACCTATTTACCGGCTCAAAAGAGAATATTGCTCATTTGGAGGGTAATTCTCGTTTTGAATTTGTACAGTTCGATGTCGAAAACCCTTATGAAGCTAACGTGGATGAAATTTATAATCTGGCTTGTCCGGCTTCACCTATTCATTACCAATATGATGCTATTAAGACAATAAAAACTTCGGTGCTGGGCGCTATCAATATGTTGGGATTGGCAAAGAAAACAAAAGCTAAGATATTACAAGCTTCAACCAGTGAAATTTATGGTGATCCGTTTGTTCATCCGCAAGTTGAAGACTATTGGGGAAATGTAAACCCGATAGGTATTCGTTCATGTTATGATGAAGGTAAACGTTGTGCCGAAACCTTGTTTATGGATTATCATCGTCAGAATGGAATCCGGATTAAGATTATACGCATATTCAATACCTATGGTCCGCGAATGTTGCCGAATGATGGTAGGGTCGTATCTAACTTTGTTGTTCAGGCTTTGAAAGACGAGGATATTACGATCTATGGCTCGGGCAAGCAAACCCGCAGTTTTCAGTATGTCGATGACTTGATTGAGGGCATGGTGCGCATGATGAATACGGATGATGAATTTATAGGCCCGGTTAACTTGGGAAATCCCAATGAATTTTCTATCTTAGAGCTCGCAGAGAAAGTGATAAGGCTGACGAATTCTAAATCAAAGCTTGTATTTAAGCCGTTACCACATGATGATCCTAAACAAAGACAACCGGACATTACATTGGCAAAGGCAAAACTAGATTGGAAACCTACCGTTGAATTGGAGGAAGGTTTACGCCACATAATAGAATATTTTAAGAAATATCAATCCTAGCTATATATTTATTGATAACGGGAAAAAACAATATAAAGATGAACATGGAAATAAATCCTTCAGAGTACAAGATTCTCATCGTTGACGATGTGATGTCAAACGTTTTACTGTTAAAGGTACTCTTAACTAATGAGAAATTTGCTATCGCTACAGCAAGTAACGGGCGACAAGCATTGGAGCAAGTGGATAAAGAAAATCCGGATTTGATACTACTTGATGTTATGATGCCGGATTTAAGTGGTTTTGAGGTTGCTCAGAAGTTGAAAGCAAATCCTAAAACCGCTGAAATTCCAATCATCTTTCTGACTGCATTGAACAGTACGGCAGATATAGTAAAAGGTTTCCAGGTGGGTGCCAATGACTTTATCTCCAAACCATTCAACAAAGAAGAGTTGATTACCCGCGTTTATCATCAGATTTCGTTGGTAGCAGCCAATCGTCTTATCTTAAGTAGGACTGAAGAGTTGCGCTGTACAATTGCCGGTCGTGATAAATTGTATTCTGTAATCGCCCATGATTTGCGTTCGCCTATGGGATCGATCAAGATGGTATTGAACATGCTGATCTTGAATTTACCTTCCGGAAAAATTGGTGAAGAAATGTATGAGTTGCTGACCATGGCAAACCAAACTACAGAAGATGTATTCTCTTTGTTGGATAACTTGTTGAAGTGGACAAAGAGCCAGATTGGCAAAATGAATGTTGTTTACCAAGACATCAATCTCGTAGAGGTTGTAGAGAGTGTCATTGAGATATTCAATATGGTTGCCGGTCTCAAGAAGATCAATATCAAGGTTGAGAAACCGGAAAAGATACTTGTAAACGGTGATATCGATATGCTGAAGACAGTTGCTCGAAACTTACTTAGCAATGCCATTAAGTTCAGTAAGGAAGGTTCCGATGTGCTGGTGAAGATGGAAACGGTAGAAGGTATGGCTGTTATCAGTGTTCAAGACCATGGTTGTGGTATCAATGAGGAAGGACAAAAGAAGTTATTGCATACAGACACTCACTTTAGTACTTTCGGTACGAACAATGAAGAAGGTTCAGGATTGGGCTTACTTTTATGCCAGGATTTTGTTACAAAGAATGGTGGAAAGTTATGGTTTACATCCAAAGAAGGAGAAGGATCAACTTTCAGTTTCTCTATCCCTTTGAAAAAATAATACTAGATTCCCAAAGATTTTTTCCCCATATAAAAAAAAGCAGGAAGCCGATGGCTTTCTGCTTTTTTTATGGGGTTTGGTAGTAAAAAAGTCTTTATCGTTTACATAAACTCCTGTAATCACAATACTCACATCTTTTCTTGTTTTCTGTTTGGTCAAAAGGGATCTCCGGATTGTATATTTCTTGTAATAGTTCATGCAATCGTTCACGGAGCTCATCTTCATAGAAAGCAAAGTTGTTCACGGGAACCTTAGGTTGACGGGGAGCCCCCATTTCAATAACGGGAGAATAGCTATCGGAAGCCGCCCGATGGATATAGAGCAGAGAAGGAGCAACCTTTAGCGATTGTTTACGGCATAAGATGGCAGCGTATAAAAATGTCTGGAAAATATAGTTCGGACGATTGTCGGCAGGGGTGAACAACTGCTCTATGCTTTCGGGAGTTTTAGGAGTTCCTCCTGTTTTATAGTCTACAATGCGCAGGGTATCTTCCTTGATATCCAGTCGGTCGATGGTGCCGCCTATTTTTATAGATAATTTTCCTGTTGGGACATCGATTTCCAATACATCGTACACATCCTTCTCCATGCCTTCCATAAAGAAAGGAGCGTGTTGGAGGTCATTTCTTAACAACTGCCTCAAGTAAGAAGTGATTACTTTGGAGTGTATAAGCTGTGTTCCATTATATTCCGGTTGTTCTGCCGGATCGACGTGGAAAAACTTCTTTTTGAAAGCATTATCTACATAAGATTGTAGTTTGACGTCGTTCTTCAAAAGGGCTTCCAAATCTTCCTTGCGGATTTCTTTGCCATTTGCAGTGAGATCTCTATATATTAATTCGGCTGAGTAGTGGAAGATGGTACCGAATAATGCTGAATCTATTTCCGCACTTACTTCCTCGGGAGTCTTTAATTTGGCTATGTACCTGTAGTAGAACAAAAGCCGGCAGTCCAGATAGGCATTGAGTGCCGATGGAGAGAAGAAAGCATCGGGATGACGGCGGATATCATAAGACCTGTACATCTGTTCCAGTATTTCGGATGTCTTAGTGATGCAGATATCCCGGCTTTGTTGGGGAGATTGCCCGGCTTCGAGGTATTCGCGGGAGATGTTGTGCGTTGACTCTACAAGAAATTGCAGCATGAATCGGGACATTTCGCCACGATTCAGTCCGTCTGAAGAAGTATTATATAATAAGGTGATATTCTCTGCCCGTTGGATGAGACGGTAGAAGTAGTAAGCGTAGACAGCATTCTTATGCTCTATCGTGGTCATACCGAAAGCTTTCCGTAGGTTGTAGGGGATAAAAGAAGATTCTCCGCCTGCTTTAGGCAGTTGCCCTTCATTGAGTGAAAGCATGATGAGGTTACGGAAGTCAAGATTACGGGTTTCGAGTACACCCATCACCTGCATACCGATGGCCGGTTCTCCGTGGAAGGGAATATTGGCGGAAGTAAGCAGGCGGTTGAGCAGACGTTTCAATGTGTCTGTTCTTAATCCGGTCAACTCTCCGGTTTCTATCAGGTTAACAAGACGGTTGACCAAAGTATAGCTTTTGAACAACGATTCACGGTACAGTTGGTTAAAGATGTCTTCTTCTTCTTCGTGCTCCTGACGGTAAATAACAGCTATTTCACGCAATATATCGGTGAGATAACGGCAAAGGGCGGCGATACCGTTTTGAGGAGTGAATATTTGTTCAAGGAAGCCGTCTTGCTTTAGTTCCGAAGGAAGGGGGTAGAAACGATTATCTTTTGTTAGTTGTTTCTCCAGTACTTCCGCGGCAGTGGATAGCTGGCGGGTATAAGGATGCTTCAACACAGAAAGTACGTTTTCGTAGGTATAACGTCCGGTATCGCTGCGGTAGCCTGTAGTTTGCAGCTCAACGAGGGAGTTGATAAAACTATACACAGGTGTCTGTGCCAATGGGAACCCCATGGTGATATTGACGTTCTTTACTTCCGAAGGTATGGAGTGGAGAACAGGTAAAAGCAAAGCTTCGTTGCAGAGAACGATGGCAGTGTCTTTAAATGAAGAATGAGGAATGAAGAATGAAGAATTTGGCTGCGCATCTATACCGCATGGTAATTCTTCATTCTTCATTCTTAATTCTTCATTTATAAAGCGCGCTTGTGCGTTCTCGGTAGGAGCCGAGATAAAGCGCACGTTCTTGGGTTTACATAATACATCGAAAACCGATTCGGGTAGCTGATTGGGGAAAATCTTTAGATTGCGAAGTATGAATTCTCCTGCTTCATGGGTATATGGAGGCTTTTGTTCGCGGGGAAGGCGGGTATAGAACACATCATAATCCCAATAAAATAAAGCTTTGTCTGCATCTTGTAGCCGACGGAAGAATTCTGTCTCTACTTTATTCAGTACATTGAAACCAACGAAAACATAACGTTCGTAATGCAACTTATCGACATTCAACTGTTCCATGACGTTACGATACATCATACCTTCGTAAGCAATGCCTAGATTGGTAAGATTAGCGCGATAATGTCGGTAGATGTCCCCTAATTTATCCCACAAGGAGATGAATTTTGTTTTCAACTCTGTACGCTTCTCAATTGAGAAGTTTTGAAAAAATTGTTGGATAGCTTCTTCCTGTTCTTTATCAAGGAAGTCGTAGTCATCCATAATGTTCTTCAAATCCTGAAGGTTGGTAAAGAGTTTGTCGGCATCTACAAGGTTTTTGTCTACATCGTCAAAGTCACTGATAAGCAATTCTCCCCAAAAGTAGAAATCATCAAGAGTTTCTTCACTTTTGGTTTCTTCACGGAATACTTTATATAGTTCGCATACCAATCGGATAGGGTCGCCCAACTTTAAAGACGAGAGTTGGCGAAACAGTTCGCTGATACTTACATAAGCCGGCGACCAGATCGGTCGATCCGATTCCGCAGCCAGATGTTCGTTAAAGAATAGGCTGGCACGTTTATTGGGGAAAACGATGGCTGTACGAGACAGGTCGTTTCCTATTTTGGAGTAGAGGTCGTGGGCGACCAGTTGGAGGAATGTTTCCATATTGTTATTATACTTTTTCTATAATCTCTTCTTCAACATACCACAGATATCCTTTAATGCTTTCCTGTGGATATCCCATGCGGGCAAGCTATTGCATATATCCTCTTACCTGCTTGTTATATTTCTTGTTGGGTTTACCGAATTTGAAATCTACTACTACGATTTCTCCATTTTGCATCATTACACGGTCCGGTCTGCGAGTGCGTAATTCTCCATTTTCTTGCCAAATGATGTCGCATTCGTTGAAGAGTTGCCAACTACCTGAGTACCAGTCTTTAATTTGAGGCGAAGAGAAAGCACGTTCAGTAAGCTCCCGTATTTCTTTCTCGGTTTCGGTTCGTCCTATGATACCTTCGAATACAAGTTGACTGATGGCATCATCAATATCCGCTTCTGTTTCAATGGCGGAGAATAAAGTATGCAGCAAGCGTCCTCGATTCATAAAGCGCTGGCTAGATTCAGCTTCATCTACCCCTGCAATGAAATCTGCCGAACGGTTTGATTGGCGAAACTCGATGTCATGCAACATGCTTTCCATGTGAACAGGACGTTTTTCGGGTTTTAGAGAGAGGATATTTACCGGTCCCGGCTGCTTGCCCGCTGAATTACTTTCTTTTGATTCGGAAGGGCAGAGCTTCCCAAACTCATAAATACCAGCTTCTTCATCCCAACTGCCTGCACCTTGTTTCACTACTTGAGGCAGGGTATTGGCAAGGAGTTCGGATACGGTTCCTTTCTGGCTTTTTTTACTCCAAAGAATCAGGTTCTTTCCGGCACGGGTGAAAGCTACATACAACAGATTCAAATTATCCACCCAAAGCTGCAAGCGTTCATGCAAATAGTCTTGCCGATAGACCGATTCTGCCATTGTGGAAGAATAATTTACCGGAATGAGATTCAAAGCATTATAAGGCTCTTCGGGAGCAGTACACCACACAAGTTGATTATTTGTTTCGTTTTCTAGTTTCCAGTCGCAGAAAGGTATAAGTACGGTATGAAATTCCAATCCTTTCGATTTGTGAATGGATAAAATGCGGATCCCGTCCATTTCTCCACTGGGAATAGTCTTGTTGCATAAAGTTTCTTCCCAATAGCGGATAAATCCATCCAGCTCGGAAGAATTACTTTGCAGGTATTCTGTTACGGTATCGAAGAAAGAGAATAGATAGGCATCCTGTTTTTCGATACGGTTCATCTGAAATATGCTGAAGAGCTCCTCCAACAGCTCATACAACGGCATCAATCGTAAGATCTCGATGCGTGAGTTGAATGAATCGGGTAGCATCTCCTCGGGAGTACCGGTAAATAGATCGTGCCAATCTGCATCTCTTGAAGCCTCCGATTCTGTACCTTTGTCATTCTTCTCCGTAATTTGCAATTTGTAATTTGAGATCAACGAAGCTTCTGCAATTTTATTTTCGGGATTGGAGAGGTAGCGAAGCGCGTCTATCAGCATGCAGATTGCCAGTGACGCATCCAGCCGGAAAGCTTCATCGGAAACTACTGCCAGATGCAATTCTTTATCGAAGTAATCGGCGATAGGAGGGATGTTCTTGTTTTTGCGTACAAGGATTGTAATATCATTCAGTTGTACGCCGTTTGCCAGTAAATTTTGTACTTCTTCACCCATAGCGAGGAGAGTTTGCTCAGTGTAATCGTGCTCCTCGTCCGGTTCAAGGAAGGATGCTTTTATAAAACCACGTTCCGCATTCCCAGGGGACTCTTGCACAACATCGGCATATGCACGTTTCAAAGGGACGCAATCTTCTTTGAGTTCGTCGAGATGCAATGAGTTAAGGTAACCTACAGCAGCAGTGAATACTTCATTATTGAATCGAATAACATTCGTTTCACTTCGCCGGTTTGTCTTTAAAGTCTCGACACGAAC
This sequence comes from Bacteroidota bacterium, assembly GCA_023458215.1. The sequence goes on along the minus strand of JAEXAJ010000039.1, from coordinate 2,832 downwards.
AGGGAAGCTGTTTAATGAAGAATGATGAATGTTCATTCTTAATTCTTCATTCTCTCCCAGGCTATTCAAGATTCCCCAGTCTCCATTACGCCAGCGATAAATGGATTGCTTGACGTCTCCTACGATTAAGCTGTCAGCGCCTTGAGAGAGGCCTTCAAGCAATAGTAAACGGAAATTATCCCATTGCATGCGGCTGGTATCCTGAAACTCATCGATCATAACATTGCGTATATTGGCGCCGATCTTTTCGAATACAAAGGAAGAATCGCCTTCGCGTACCAGTTTGTGGAGCAAAGCATTGGTGTCTGAAAGCAGAAAGCGGTTATGCTCCCTGTTCAGCGTACGTACTTCTTCGTCGATATGGTTCAGAAGTTGCAATTTATTGAGATGTTGCAGGGAAAGCCGGCAACTGTTTATGATCCGGCTCTTTTGAGGACGCAGTCTTTCAGCATCTTGCAACAAGGGCAATAAGCTGCTTTCGGCCAAACGAATGATTTCGTCTTTGCGTGCAGAGGTTTTAGTAGACCAGTTTTTGGCATCGTCCAAACAGTTTTGCAGGGTAGCATTCATGACATCTTTATCCGTTAGTTTGCCATCCCGCAGTTTCCGGAAATAGCTACCGATGCCTCGTGCTCCCCCTTTTAAATCTTCGGGAGTGAGGGCGTGTCCGTCCAGTTCACCTTCAAACTGATCGTAGAAACCTTTCATTTGCTCCAATGCGTCGGTTTCCATATCCCGCAGAACATCACGATACAGTTTGAGGGTTTCGGGAGTCCGTAAGCACTGGCGCAGGCCTTCTCCTCGCTCTATATAGCTTTCGTCGAATATATTCCGCCCGAAACTTTTTACTTCGTTAGATACGTTCCAGCGTTTGTCATCGGCTATGCGCTCGTTAATATAATCCAGCAACCACGCCAATACGGGAGAAGTCGTAGTGAGTTTTTCAATCAGACTGTCTACTGCGTCACTTAAAACTTCGGTATTGTTCAGCTCTATGTTCAAGTTGGGACTAAGCTCCAGCTCGCGGGCAAGATTGCGCATGACGGACTGGAAAAAAGAGTCGATAGTTTCTACCCGAAAACGGCTGTAATCGTGTAGCATATACTGCAAAGCCATGCCTGCACGTTGGCGTAATTCATCTTCTGTCAAAAGTGGTTCTCTATCTCTTTCCGAAAGTGTTTGCTCCCTGTTTATAGTTCTTCCCAGGTCTTCTTTTATACGGTTGAGATAAGCCTCAGATGCCGGATCATTCTTCCAAATGCCATAAAGCTGCTGCAAGATACGTTCCTTCATCTCCGCCGTAGCCTTGTTGGTAAAGGTTACAGCGAGTATCTGTCGGTAAGCACGAGGGTTCAGTATCAGGTGCTTGATGTATTCCACGGCCAGTGTGAAAGTCTTACCGGACCCGGCGGAGGCTTTATATACTAATAGTTCCATGTAGAAAGGGATTCATATTTGTATGGGCAAAGATAAGATAAGTTAGTGAATATTCCACCACAGAGCACACAGAGTCTCACAGAGTTTTATATGAATTCTCAAAAACTCTGTGAGACTCTGTGTACTCTGTGGTGAATGAATTACATAACCGGAGTCTGAAACAAGAATGTGAAAGACGGGCTGTCTTTAAGATCCTTCACTGCATCTCCTGCATAGATTTCTCCTTTAGTTAATGAAAGTTTTTTCACGCTAGCCTTCGGGCTGAAGTCAATCTTCTTCAGATCGAGCCAGAACAGATTAGGAGTCAAAGTCGATTCGAAGTAATATATCTTATTTTTCTGATCCGAAATAGAACGCCAACGGGTGGAGGAAATATAAGGCTTATCGGGGGTAGTGATACCGTATGGTACGGATACATTGCGCATCACACTCAGCACACTGGGCACGGCAATCTTGGCATCTCCAGTCTGTGGTATGGCGTGAATATAGAAAGATGCACGTACAAACCGGTCGGTGGAGCGGTTAGTTCCCGGAAGCATCTGTAAGCCGCCTACTTCTTTCCAGTAATCATTTACCGCCAGTTGTAGTTCATACCTCGGAGAATTAGTCATAACCTGATATTCCTTGCCTTCGTGTATACTCAATTTTCCATCCAAATATTCCAGAACAGCCGTGTTTCCGGTTTCATCCGTGATAGCCATGTGGAGGGTGGAAGCTGAACCGTTCGGCATGTGGGGAGCATCGATACGGAAAGTTTCTTTCTTCAGCTCATCTACAGCTTCACGCACCGTTGCAAAATTATCGAGTACATATTGTGTCCAAATGCTGATCCCCATTGTCGGGCGGGTGTCACCCGGACGATCGTATACAGATTCGGGCAAGAATAGCAGGCTGGCAACCAATCCTTTTTCGTTCATACCGTCGCATGTGCCTATATCATATCCGGTAGCAATGACACTACCATATTTAGAAGTCCAGTTTACTGTTTCGCCTTTATTATAACCGGCTCTTTGTATGCCTCGTGGAAATACGTAGATGTTACTCATTATGTCTTCTTTCCAGTCCATAGTACGACCGGTGACGACCATGTGATCCGGACCTATATAGGTGGCACGTGTACACGCTTCTGATGATTGCATCCCTGCGGCTATTGCTGCAAATGTTATTGCTATGATTTTGAATGGCTTATTCATCTTCATTTTGATTTATGGATTAGTACTTATTTCTTGGATAACAAATGCTTGGCGGGTCTGGTTTACAGAAAAGGCGGATCAACGTAAGAATCTGAGGGCTTTCTTTTTTATGCATATAATTTAGTCAATCTGTACAAGAAGAACGCTTTATCTCTTACTCCTCTAAACTGTGCCCTAAATGCTTTAATCTTCGCATTAAATG
>JAEXAJ010000038.1 GCA_023458215.1 Bacteroidota bacterium | reverse complement strand
AACAAGGTTCTTGACTTGATCGCTCACATGGCATCAGTTAACTGCTAATATACAGTTAGAAAATAATAAAAAGTAGGTGGCTTCTGAGGAAGTCACCTATTTTTTTTGCAATTTTGCAGTTAGTTCGTTTTTTATCAGAACACTTAGATATGATATAGAAATGATAAAGTTTACACTAACGATAATATTGCTTTGTTTTATGAATAATATACCGGCTCAAAACCCTTTTTTTGAAACATATACTACTCCGCACAAGACTATTCCGTTTGACAAAATAAAGACCGGAGATTACATGCCTGCCATTCAGCAAGGCATCAGCCTGCAAAACGCAGAGATAGACGCAATCATCCATAATCCGGAAGCACCGACCTTTGATAATACGATATTGGCATACGAGAAGTCCGGTGAATTGCTTCATCATGTCAACACTGTATTCGGCAATCTGCTGAGTGCAGAAACCAATGACGACTTGCAGGAACTTGCTAAAGAGATTATGCCGCTCATGAGCGAGCATGAAAATAATATCAGCCTGAACGAAGAACTGTTTGCCCGCATCAAAACCGTCTACGAACAACAAGACAACGAGAATCTGAACCGGGAACAGACTAAACTGCTGGACGATATATATAAAGGCTTCGTCCGCAATGGCGCCAATTTGCAAGGTGAAGATAAGGAGAAATACCGTGCTCTATGCACAGAACTCAGCTTGCAGACCCTGCAATTCAGTGAAAACAATCTGAAAGAAACAAACGAATATCAACTCGTCCTTACCGAAACGTCACAATTGTCCGGTTTGCCGGAAAGTGCCCTCGAAGCTGCCGCTGAAACAGCCAAGGAAAAAGGAGTTGAAGGGTGGGTGTTCACATTGCAAGCCCCCAGTTTCGGTCCCTTCATGACGTATGCCGATAACCGCGACTTGCGCCGCGAGCTTTATATGGCTTACAATACGAAATGTACCCATGACAATGCTTACAACAATCTGGATATCGTAAAACGTATTGTTAATATCCATACAGAGATTGCCCAACTGTTAGGTTTCGATAACTTTGCGGAGTATAATCTACAAGAGCGCATGGCACAAAACAGTGATGCTGTTTACAAGTTGCTGAACCAATTACTGGATGCCTACACACCTACTGCCCGGCAAGAATACGAAGAAGTGCAAGCCTTAGCCCGCCAGCAGGAGGGGGAAGACTTTGTCTTGATGCCTTGGGACTGGGGATATTATTCGCATAAGCTGAAAGACCGTAAATTCAACATAGACGACGAGATGCTCCGCCCGTATTTTGAATTGAGCAGAGTCATCGAAGGCGTATTCGGCCTGGCAACCAAGTTATATGGTATTACTTTTAAGAAGAATCCGGATATTCCGGTTTATCATAAAGATGTAGATGCCTACGAAGTATTCGACAAAGACGGCAAATACCTCTCCGTATTCTATACCGACTTCCACCCTCGGGCAGGCAAGCGTTCGGGAGCCTGGATGACAAGCTACAAAGGACAATGGATAGATGAACAGACCGGAGAAAACAGTCGCCCGCACATCTCTATCGTAATGAACTTTACCAAACCTACACAGGATAAACCTGCTTTGCTGACTTTTGGTGAAGTTGAAACATTCCTTCATGAATTCGGGCATAGCCTGCACGGCATGTTTGCCAACTCTACCTACGAAAGTTTGAGTGGGACCAATGTTTATTGGGATTTTGTAGAATTGCCCTCTCAGTTCATGGAAAACTTTGCCATTGAAAAGGATTTCCTGCATACATTTGCCCGCCACTATCAGACCGGAGAGTTAATACCGGACGAATTAGTGCAACGCATTGTTGATTCTTCAAACTTTAATGTCGCATACGCTTGTTTGCGCCAAGTAAGTTTCGGGCTTCTGGATATGGCATGGTACACCCGCAATACGCCTTTCGATGGAGATGTGAAGGCCTACGAAAAGAAAGCATGCGAGAAAGCACAAATACTTCCTTCAATTGAAGAAACCTGCATGAGTTCACAGTTCTCACATATATTTGCCGGAGGATATTCGGCGGGATATTATAGCTACAAATGGGCGGAGGTACTGGATGCGGATGCCTTCTCACTGTTCAAGCAAAAAGGAATCTTCAACCCGGAAGTAGCCACTTCTTTCCGAGAGAATATTCTTTCGAAAGGTGGTACGGAACATCCGATGACGCTTTACACACGTTTTCGCGGACAAGAACCCACAATAGATGCATTATTAATCAGAAACGGAATAAAAAAATGAAAAGAATGATAAGAAAGATCGGCTATCTGTTGCTATTGCTTGCATTACTTCCTGTAATGAGCGGATGCAATAATGAAGATGACGTCATAGAGATCTTCACTAAAAATACCTGGAAACTCAGCCGCTTGACAACAAAGGATAGCAGTGCCCGATTCCTTCCCAATTTATGGGACAATGAGAAGGACTATAATACCAGCATGGGTGCCCTTGCCCAAGAAAGCAATTTTACGATTAACTTTGCGGGAACAGAATTGAACGGCGAGATTATGGGCACAACGCTGGACGGAAGAGGGATCAAAGCAACCTTTACCGGCACTTGGACTGTAGATGCCAAAACAAATGATTTAAGGATCAGTTTAAAGGTTAACGGCTCGGAAAGTGACCCCTTAGCCAAAGCATTTATTGACGGATTACAGAAGGTTTATAAATATGAAGGAGACTCTAATTCATTAACCTTGTATTTCAAAGACAATAATATCACCAAAGTGATAGGTTTCACTGCTCAACGAAAATAACAATCAAGTCATGGACGATTCCACTAAAAAGAAACAAGAAGCCTTGGATAAACGTTATATACGTATGGCAAACATTTGGGCCGAAAATTCGTACTGTATACGCCGCCAAGTAGGAGCTTTGATCGTGAAGGACAAAATGATTATATCCGACGGTTACAACGGTACTCCCTCCGGTTTTGAAAATATCTGCGAGGATGAGAACAACATAACAAAGCCGTATGTGCTCCATGCAGAAGCAAATGCCATCACCAAGATAGCCCGTTCAAACAACAGTAGTGACGGAGCCACCATGTATGTCACAGCTTCACCCTGCATAGAATGTTCCAAACTGATTATTCAAGCAGGCATCAAAAGAGTGGTTTATTCCGAAAAATACCGCCTTGAAGACGGGATTGAACTTTTGAAGCGTGCAGGTATCGAAGTCGTATTTGTTTCGATAGATAATTAATAAGTGATAGTTGTTAGTTGATAAATAATAAATCAAAATTCATAAATTAGTAACATGAGTACAAAAAACACTTCCCGCTTCATGCCCTTAATTATCGCTATCAGCGTAGTGGCGGGAATTCTTATTGGAACGTTTTATGCCAGACATTTCGCAGCTAACCGGCTGGGCATTATCAACGGCTCATCCAACAAACTGAATGCTCTGCTTCGTGTCATCGACGACCAGTATGTAGACACCGTGAACATGACTGATTTAGTAGAAAAAGCCATGCCGCAAATATTAGCGGAACTTGACCCCCACTCTACCTATATCCCGGCTCAGAACCTGGAAGAAGTCAATTCCGAACTGGAAGGTAGCTTCAGTGGTATCGGTATTCAGTTTACCATTCAGGAAGACACGATACACATCAACAGCGTAATCCAAGGCGGACCTTCTGAGAAGGTGGGGCTGATGGCCGGTGACCGCATTGTGATGGTAAATGACAGCGTGTTTGCAGGCAAAGGCCTGACGAACGAGAAAGCCATGCGTAACCTGAAAGGCCCGAAAGGCAGTGAAGTCAAGTTGGGTGTGAAGCGTGCCACTGAGAAAGATTTACTCTATTTTACCATTGTTCGTGGAGATATTCCTCAGAATACCATCGATGCCGCATACATGCTCGATAATAATTATGGCTATATACAAATCAGCAAATTCGGACGCACCACTCATGTAGAGCTTCTGAATGCCATTGCGCAACTGAGCCATGAGAAATGCAAAGGGCTGATAATCGACCTGCGCGATAACACAGGCGGATACATGGAAGCTGCCACCCGTATGGTCAACGAGTTCCTGCCCGAAGGAAAATTGATTGTTTATACGCAAGGACGGAAGTATCCGCGCATGGAAGATTTCGCCAACGGTACCGGTAGTTGCCAGAAGATGCCTTTGGTGGTATTGGTGAACGAAGGTTCTGCTTCCGCCAGCGAGATTTTTGCCGGAGCCATCCAGGACAACGATCGTGGAACTATCGTAGGACGCCGTTCTTTTGGAAAAGGTTTGGTACAGCAACCTATCGACTTCAGCGACGGTTCTGCCATTCGTCTGACGATAGCCCGCTATTACACCCCGTCGGGTCGTTGCATCCAGCGCCCCTACGAAAGCGGAAAAGACAGTAAATATGAAATGGACTGGATCAACCGTTACGAACATGGCGAGTTCTTCACCAAAGACAGTATCAAGATGGACGAGAAACTGCGTTACTCTACCGGATTGGGACGTCCTGTTTACGGAGGAGGAGGCATTATGCCGGATGTATTTGTACCGCAAGACACCACCGGAGTATCTTCCTATCTGATAGAGGCAAGCAACAAAGGACTGATTCTGCAATTCAGTTTCCAATATACCGACCGGAACCGTGCCAAATTGAGCGAATTCGGCAATGCTGATGAGCTACTACAGTATCTTCGTCATCAAGGTCTTGTAGAACAATTTGTACGCTTTGCGGACTCTAAGGGGGTAAAAAGAAGAAACCTGCTGATACATAAATCCTATAAGTTACTAGAAAAGAGTCTTTTCGGTAACATCATCTATAACATGCTGGGCAGAGAGCAATACATCCGCTATATCAACCAGTCTGATGCGACCGTAAAGAAAGCATTAGAGATATTGGAAAATGGCGAAGCATTCCCTAAAGCTCCTGAAGAAGCACCTTTAAAAGAGGAGAACAAAAAAGATGGAAAGAAAAAAAGAACTGCGCAAGTGTATGGCGTTGTTGAAGATCCAACACAAATCTTCCATTACGCATCAACCGGAGTCTGCTAATATACTTGCCGCCCTCGAAGCTCATCCGGCTTTCAGGGCGGCAAATACTATATTACTTTATTATTCCCTCCCCGACGAAGTCAATACCCACGAGTTCGTCCGAAAGTGGAGCCGTGAGAAGCAAATACTTCTCCCGGTAGTAGTAGGTGACGACCTTGAAATACGAAAATATACCGGACCTGAGGATTTGGCTACCGGTTCTTATGGAATAGAAGAACCTACCGGAGAGTTGTTTACTGATTATGCCACCATCGACTTTATAGCCGTTCCCGGAGTAGCTTTCGACCGTAACGGCAATCGCCTGGGACGTGGAAAAGGTTATTACGACCGTCTACTTCCACGTATACCACAAGCTTATAAAATAGGTATCTGTTTCCCCTTTCAAATTGTAGAAGAAGTCCCTGCGGAACCGTTTGATATTCGCATGGATGAAATCATAGCACTATGAAAACAAACTATCACACACATACTACCCGCTGCATGCATGCCTCGGGAAGTGATGAGGAATACGTACGCAGTGCCATCAAAGGCGGTTATCAAATTCTAGGATTTTCAGATCATACCCCTTGGCAGTATCATTCCGATTACGTAGCCGATATGCGAATGCTTCCCGAAGAATTACCCGACTACATTGAAAGCCTACGAAGTCTCCGCGAAAAATATCGCGGCCAAATAGAAATCAAGATAGGACTTGAATGTGAGTATTTTCCCGATTATATCTATTGGCTGAAAGAACAAATCAAGATGTATCGGTTGGATTACATTATCTTCGGTAATCATCATTATCATACAGATGAAAAATTCCCTTACTTTGGCCATCATACGAATAACCTTGATATGCTGAATCTATACGAGGAAAGCGCCATCGAAGGTATGGAAAGCGGATTATTTTCTTACCTTGCCCATCCCGACCTTTTTATGCGTTCTTATCCTGCGTTCGATTCTCACTGCATGTCGACCAGCCGGCAAATCTGCCGTACTGCCGCACGGCTCAATCTTCCTTTGGAATATAACATCGGTTATGTAGCCTATAACCTCGCACATGGCTTGTCAACCTATCCTTGCGCTGAATTCTGGCGTATTGCAGCCAACGAAGGATGTACCGCCATCATCGGACTGGATGCTCATTTCAATGTGGATTTGGAAATTCCCATTTACTACAACCAGGCTACTAAAGTATTGAAGAGATTGGGAATTAAGACAATAGACACCTTGGAGATGTTGACTGACAAAGCCGGGTAACCGGCCAATCTCTCTCCTATGCAAAAGTTCTCTTTATCTGAATATAATATTTGTGATAACCTGCGCCCCAACATGACGATTCAAATTACGCACCAGTAACTCACGTCCCATCATAAGTTCCTGACGGAGTGCAGCAGATGTCAGATGCACATAAAGCACTTGATTCTTAATGTAAAGTTCACGGGTATAAGACGCTATGGTAGGTCCCAGCACTTCCGGCCATGCACTGATTAGCCGCCGTTCATTTAACGGTGATTCCAAACTTTCCTGTCTGAGAAAGTTACGGATAAGAATACCTATCTGTTCTGCATTATTACGCTTCATATCTCACCCTCCATTTCTGAAATAGTTCCTTGCTCAACACGAAACATACTGTAATCACTTCCTACTTTATGCAGAATGCGATCCAAATGTTCCCTGTTGGTGTCTGTTATAAAAATCTGCCCGAAGTTATCACCTGCAACCAGCTTGATAATCTGCTCTACACGCGATGCATCGAGTTTATCAAAGATATCATCCAAAAGCAACAAAGGCACAGTAGTGCCTGTTCGTTTCAAGAAATCAAATTGCGCCAGTTTCAAAGCTACCAGATACGTCTTATTCTGCCCCTGAGACCCCTCCCGCTTAATAGGAAAATCTCCCAAAAGCATATTCAATTCGTCCTTATGTATGCCATGCAAAGAATATCCCATAATCCGGTCACGCATGCGACTCTCTTTCAGGACTTCCTGCAAAGAGGCGTTACGGGCATGTGAATCGTACGTCAATCCTACCTGTTCCTTGTCCTGAGAAATAAAAGAGTAAAAAGACTGGAAAATAGGAATAAACTCTTGAATAAAAGCCTCCCGCTTACGAAAGACCACCTCACCGGCTTGCGCCATCATCTCCTCCCACACCAGGAAAAGCTCTTCTTCTACCGGCTGTTCACTTTTTAACAGTGTGTTTCGTTGTACAAGTGCCTTATTATAACGTATCAATGCTTCGAGATACTCCTTATCATATTGCGAAATAACTACATCCATGAAACGGCGGCGTTCGTCACTCCCTCCCGCAATAAGTTCCGAGTCGGCAGGCGAAACCATCACCAATGGCAAAAAACCGATATGATCCGATAAACGTGTATATTCCTTTTTATTCCGTTTGAACTGCTTTTTCTGACGACGTTTCATACCACAATAAATCTCTTCGGGCGTACCGTCGGGCGCTTCATAAAAACCTTGGATCACGAAAAAGTCGGCATCATGGCGTATGTTTTGAGAATCGATAGGATTGCCTGCACTTTTACAGAAAGACAAAAAGTAAACAGCATCCAGCAAGTTCGTTTTGCCCATACCATTCTGCCCGAAAAAGCAGTTTAGTTTCGGCGAAAAACAAAGTTCCACCTGCTCTAAATTCTTATAATTAAGTATAGATATACGTTTCAGTATCATATAACAACGACGAGTTTGGTTACAAAGATAATGTAAAATCTCGATTTAGTGAGCGAAAGAGATTGCAAAGCAAAAAAAGATGCCCCTAAATTTCGTTGATAAACATAAAAAAGTTACTTTTGCGGGTCGAAATAGCTATATTAAGAATAATAACAAAAAGAATATATAAAAATGGCAGAACAAAAAAAGA